>NZ_JAYUWI010000107.1:0-32431 GCF_043753625.1 Nitrosomonas sp. | reverse complement strand
TCATGGTTAAATCCTTTGAAGACAAAATTTTCTCAATGCAACTGGATGAAATCAGTGACATCGTAGAAACGGATTTTGGTTTTCATGTGATTAAATTAACCGCTATCAAAGAAGGAAAACATCCCGATTTGGAAGAAGTGCGGGAACAAATTGAGAAAAAACTCAAAATAGAGATGGTAGGAAGCATTTTTGGCGATATTGCTGAAGATTTCAGTAATGTGGTCTATGAGCAAGGCGATAACCTGCAGGCAGCTGCAGAGAAATTTGAATTACCAATCCAGACGAGTGACTGGATCACTAGAAGTGCAGCAGAACCAGCCATTCTTGCAAATGAGAAGCTGCTGGTAGCCATTTTCTCAGATGATGTCATTTCAAATCAACAGAATACTGGAGCTATTGAAGTTAAACCGGATACGTTTGTATCTGCTCGTATTCTAGAACATAAGCCTGCTACTGCACAATCACTGATGGTTGTTAGAGATCAGATCGTAGAGAAACTCAAGAAACAAATGGCAGAAACAATTGCTGTTGAAGAAGGACAAACCAAACTAGCTCGCTTACAAGCTGGAGAAGATGTTGATGATGTTGCCTGGAGCGATGTAAAGCAAATCTCTTATATGCAATCGCAAGGACTGGATCATGAAACACTACGTGCCATTTTCAGGTCAGAAACCAATGAGTTACCTGCTTATGCGGGAACAGCTAATCCAAATGGCGGGTTTAATCTGATACGAATCAACAAAGTCATAGAACCAGAATCTGCAGACACAACAAAGTTTGGTAACTTTACTAAACAGCTGCAGCAGATGATCACGCAAGAAGAAATGTCTTCCTATCTAGCTGCACTCAGGCAGCGCTATGATGTAAAAATAAAACAAGATAATTTCTAGTTTTTGGAAATTTACTTTTGTTGAGATTTGATTGTCGATAGACTGTATTTTCTATTCATCGATATTAAATGCGACGGTATTGAAACCTGCATCGACATAAGTTATCTCTCCGGTAATACCGCTGGCTAGGTCGCTGCATAAGAAAGCGGCAACGTTACCCACCTCATCCGTTGTTACATTGCGACGCAGTGGCGAAACCTTTTCGGTATAACCTAATAATTTCCCAAAGTTTCCGATACCGGAAGCTGCCAAGGTCTTAATAGGTCCAGCAGAGATTGCATTGACGCGTATACCCTTAGGACCCAAACTGGAGGCCATAAAGCGAACATTTGCTTCAAGGCTGGCTTTGGCTAACCCCATAATGTTGTAACTTGGCATGACTCGAACCGCACCCAAATAGCTTAATGTTAACAGCGCACCATTTCTATTTTGCATTAGAGGTAGCGCAGCTTTGGCGAGTGCGGAAAAGCTATAGGCGCTGATATCATGCGCGATGCGAAAGGCTTCACGATCGACACTTTCCAGGTAGTCGCCAGTTAGCGCTTCACGGGGGGCGAAAGCAATAGAATGAATAATACAATCTAGCCCGTCCCAATGTTTTTTCAAGTTCTCAAAACACAGTGCTATCTCATTGTCGCTGGCTACATTACAAGGAAATAGCAAGTTACTATCAAATTCAGCAGCCAGCTTTTCGACGCGCCCACGAATTTCTTCACCTTGGTAAGTAAAAGCCAGTGATGCGCCTTCACGTTTCATTGCCTTGGCGATGCCGTAAGCAATCGACCGGTTGCTCAGTAGCCCGGTAATGAGTACGCGTTTATTTTCGAGAAATCCCATAAAATTTCCTTGTAAAATTGAGTAAATTGGCAAATTATAGCTGAAGGGAGAAGTGAGGTGGGATCATGCAAGAAAAGATATAGAGTATGCGCGTATTATTTTGCTTAAATCAGGCTAATTCCGATAAACTGGGTTTGCAATGGAAAAATTAGTTACTACGTCATGGCTTTTGATTTTTCAGGTATTTTTTTTATCTGCCTGCGGTGAATATAATTGGAATAATCCCTATTCAGTCGCGGATGCAGAGAAAAATATTCTTTATAATGTATTTACCGAACGGCCTAAACATTTGGATCCGGTGCAATCCTATAGCTCTAATGAAATTCAATTCACTGCGCAAATTTACGAACCTCCGCTGCAATATCATTATTTAAAACGCCCCTTTATGTTAATTCCAGCAACGGCAAAAGAATTACCTGTTGTGAAATATTTTGATAATGAAGGGAGTCAATTACCGGATGATGCGCTGGCAACAGATATCGCCCATAGTGTCTACGAAATTTCGATTAAACCGGGAATTCTTTTTCAACCGCATCCAGCATTTGCAAGTAATGCGCAAGGTGACTGGCTGTACCATGATCTGAATGAACAAGAATTGGCATCAGTATTTAAGCTATCTGATTTTCCTCAAACAGGTACAAGGGAATTGCTGGCGGAAGATTATGTTTACCAGATCAAACGCTTGGCGCATCCCAGATTGCACTCCCCGATATACGGACTCATGGCAGATTACATCGTGGGGCTTAGCGACTATGCCAAGGTATTAAAACAAGCTGACCAGAATCAATCCGGTGGAAGAACATACTTTGATCTAAGGGATTATCGATTAGAAGGTGTGCAAATCGTTGATAGGTATACCTATCGAATAAAAATAACCGGTAAGTATCCGCAGTTTATCTATTGGCTAGCGATGACCTTTTTTGCACCGATTCCTTGGGAAGCAGATCGTTTTTATTCACAGAAGGGTTTAACACAAAAAAACATTACATTGGATTGGTATCCGGTTGGTACAGGCCCATACATGCTAACTGAGAATGATCCCAATTTGAAAATGGTATTAGAAAAGAATCCTAATTTTCATGATGAATTTTATCCAGCTGAAGGCATGCCGGGAGATGCAGAGAACAGCCTATTGATTGATTCTGGAAAGAAATTACCATTTATCGATAAAATTATTTTTACCCGTGAGAAAGAAAGTATTCCACGGTGGAATAAATTTTTGCAAGGGTATTACGATGCTACTGGTATTGGTTCTGATAGTTTTGACCAAGCCGTGCAATTGGTGGGGCAGGGAGAAGCAACCGTCACTGAAGCTATGGCAGAGCAGGGGATAAGGTTGGAGACAACCGTGGCGGTATCGACTTATTACATGGGTTTTAATATGTTGGATCCAGTCGTGGGCGGAAGCAATGCGAACGAACGTGAGTCGGCGAGAAAGCTTAGGCAGGCGATTTCTATTGCAGTGGATTATGAAGAATTTATTTCAATTTTTGCGAATGGCCGCGGGATGCCAGCTCAAAGTCCTATCTCCCCGGGTATTGCAGGTTATCGTGATGGGAAAGAAGGCATAAACCCCGTGGTGTATGAATGGTTGAATGATCAACCGCAGCGCAAATCAATTCAAGCTGCAAAGGCTTTGCTTGCTGAGGCAGGATATCCAAATGGAATAGATCGGCGAACCGGTGCACCATTGATCCTGTATTTTGATGTGACAGCTCGTAGTTCTGAAGACAGATCCAAGCTTGATTGGATGCGTAAACAGTTCCAAAAATTAAATATACAACTGGTGGTTAGGAGTACTGATTACAATCGCTTTCAAGACAAGATTCGTAAAGGAAATGCGCAAATTTTCGAATGGGGCTGGAATGCAGATTACCCCGATGCAGAGAATTTTCTGTTTTTATTGTACGGACCGCAAAGTAAAGTACGCAACAGTGGCGAGAATGCGGCTAACTATGATAATACAGAATACAATCAATTATTTGAACAGATGAAGAATATGGATGATGGGCCACAGCGGCAATTAATAATTGATCGTATGGTGGAAGTATTGCGTCATGATGCCCCTTGGTTGTGGGGATACCATCCGAAAGATTATGGGCTTTACCATGCCTGGTATCAGAATATTAAACCCAACAGAATATCGAATAATAATCTTAAGTATTTAAAAATAGACGCGGCTTTGAGAGCGCAAAAGCGCCGTGAATGGAATGAGCCGGTATTATGGCCCATAGCACTGCTGCTGGTTGTGCTGGCAATCAGTCTTTTTCCTGCTGTGGCGGCTTTTCGCCGCCATGAAAGTAGTACCGCGGTGCGCAGCGCATCTTCTTGAAATTACAATATTACATTAGCGATGCTTGGCTATATTATTAGACGTATTTTATATGCAATACCGATTCTCATCGGAGTTAATCTGATTACATTCGCTTTGTTTTTTGTGGTGAACACGCCCGATGACATGGCGCGTATGCAATTGGGCATTAAATACGTCACACCCGAAGCAATAGAGAAATGGAAAATTGAGCGGGGCTATGATAAACCCCTATTATTCAATCAGGAAGCAGAAAAACTGGGGAAATTGACCGATACAATTTTCTTTGAAAAATCAGTCTCGATGTTTGTTTTCGATTTCGGCCGAGCTGATGATGGACGCGATATTGCACTGGAGATCAAGTCACGCATGTTGCCAAGCCTTGCCATCGCATTGCCGGTATTTGTCTTGGGATTAATTGTATATATCACTATCGCATTGTTGATGGTTTTTTTTCGCGCCACTTATATTGATTTCTGGGGAGTGGTTTTTTGTGTGGCGTTGATGTCTATTTCCAGTTTGTTTTATATTATCGCGGGACAATTTTTAGTGAGCAAGCTATGGCATTGGGTGCCCATATCGGGTTATGGAAGTGGGTTGGATGCAGCAAAATTTCTGTTGTTGCCTATCCTAATTGGCGTAATCGGAAGCGTTGGGTCCAGTACGCGCTGGTATCGTACGATTTTTCTGGAAGAAATGAATAAAGAGTATGTGCGCACAGCCAGAGCCAAGGGATTGTCCGAGCGTATTGTTTTATTTAAGCATGTACTCAGAAATGCAATGATTCCTATTCTGACGGGCGCGGTGGTCGTGGTGCCTTTGTTATTTTTAGGCAGTTTGCTGGTTGAGTCGTTTTTTGGTATTCCCGGACTTGGCAGCTATACCATTGATGCGATTAATTCACAGGATTTTGCAATTGTAAGGGCAATGGTTTTTCTGGGATCAGTGCTGTATATCATGGGCTTAATTTTAACGGATATATCCTATACCCTCGTTGATCCTCGAATTCGTCTAACATAGAGAGCTGGTGATATCAGGTACCCAGAAATAATCCCATTATCCAGAACTGAGCCTTGAATCATTGTGGTTAAACTTTTGATTCCCAATGGTTTTCATGGAGTTATTTATTGAGATCAATACGAGTTTTGTTAACGGCAAACGAAAAGAGTGCGCGCCTATGAAAACCGCTTACCTGACTCATCCCTCTTTTCTCAAACATAACATGGGTTCGGGCCATCCCGAATGCCCTGCGCGCATTCAAGCCATCGAGGATCAACTCATCGCTTCCGGTTTGATGCCTTTTCTGGATCGGCAAGACGCTCCCGCCGCAAGCAAGGAACAACTCCAGCGCGCCCATTCGATCGATTATATCGAAACTATTTTCAGGGTTTCACCCAGTAATGGGCTAGCTTATCTCGATGCGGACACGACAATGAATCCATATAGCCTGGAAGCTGCTCTGCATGCTGCTGGTGCGGCGGTCAAAGCGGTTGACTTGGTGATGTCGGGCCAGAATGAAAACGCATTCTGCAATATTCGTCCTCCCGGTCACCATGCCGGGCGCAGCAGCGCTGCGGGATTTTGCATATTCAATAATGTAGCGGTCGCCGCCACCCATGCGCTTGAGAATTACGGCCTGAGCCGTGTGGCAATTGCCGATTTTGATGTGCACCACGGCAATGGGACTGATGAGATTTTCAATAACGACAGTCGTGTGATGCTGTGCTCGACATTCCGGCATCCGTATTATCCTTACGAGGGGGTTGATAGCGGCAATGAACACATTATCAACGTGCCGCTTGCCGTTGGCACAACGGGCGCGCAATTTCGCGCTGCCGTGACCGAGAAGTGGCTGCCTGCTCTGGAACAATTCAAGCCAGAGCTGTTGTTGATTTCAGCAGGATTCGATGCACACTGGGATGATGACATGGGCGGGCTTGCTTTGTGCGAAGAGGACTATGCGTGGATTACAGAAACGCTTAAGCGTATTGCCATTAACCATAGCAACGGCCGAATTGTATCCGCCCTAGAGGGGGGGTATGCTTTGCATGCATTAGGTCGTAGCGTGCTGGCTCATATCAAAGTACTTGGCGGACTTTAAAGCACGGGCGCGGTGGATAGCATAAAAGAGATCTTTGTAGAACTTTCTTTAAAATCCAGGCTATAGGTTACTGCAGTTTCTTGAATCCGTTCTGCATATCGTGAGCGTCGATGTGTGTGCTGTGGAATTTGTGTCTTTACACTATAATTGAGCAAATTGGCTCCTGTGTGCGTGCAATAAAGATCTTTCATTTTTTAAGTGTTACCAATTACCATAAGAACAAAAAAGGAAATGTTTCATGAGTACTATTTGGTTTAAAGATTACACCATTGCGTATCTGGAAGGTTTACGTAATGCCAATATGGGCGAACATATCGGTATTCAATTTACCGAGCTAGGGCCGGGCTTCCTGAAAGCGCGTATGCCCGTCGATAAGCGCACAACACAACCATTCGGTATCCTGCATGGCGGCGCCAGTTGTGTGCTATCTGAGACCTTGGGCAGCGTGTCCGGTTGGATGACAATTGATCCGGAAAAATACCGTGCGGTCGGTCTGGAACTTAATATCAATCACATTCGCGCGGTTACCAAGGGTTATGTTATTGGTATTTGCACGTCGTTACATACCGGCCGCCGTACACAAGTCTGGCAAACGGATATTATTGAAGAAGCTACTGGTAAGCGCGTGGCGATTTCACGATTAACGTTGGCGATCATTGAGCAAGGCACGCTCAGTGCGCAGAAGGAACATGTGATCGTCGATAGAGAGTCATAACACAGTGATCCAATAAAAAACCCTCATACTTCCGGGATGAGGGTTTTTTGTTTATGTTGAGTGAAAACTTGAGCCAGCATTGTGTATGAGTTCTTTTAAGTTTCCTTGCTGTCTTTACTCTTGCTGGTTTCCACTTCTTTGCTGACTAATTTTTTGTCCGATGATTCAGTATTTTCGGATTGTGCTTCTGTTTTTTGGTCACTGGTTTCAGCGGTAGCCGTTTCAGCAGAGCTTCTGTCATCGCCTGACGAATTGTCGCCGGTATGATCATTATCTTTGCCTTTGCTGTTCCACATGAAATAACCCGCACCCAGCGTAACGACCACAACCGGCATAGTAATGAAAACCAGCAGCGCATATTCCACTGTGACGTCTGAGCCTTGAGGCGGTGGACTATTCACCAACACGTAAGCATGCGTTAAAGCAACGCCATAAACAGGCAGCAATGCGGCCATGTAACGGTTAGTAATGAACGGACGAACCGTCAACATATTCAAAATATTGGAACCGTAATATCCCATGAAATAAACAACAATATAAAAGAAGATGGCGCCCATGTGTTTCCTTGTCTTGATCTAGTTTATCGGTTATAAAAATCAGGTTTCATAAAAAGACTAAGAATCGTGAACCTTATGATACACAGATCAACATCAAAAATGTACTGATAAAGCTGGGTAAGAAATTATTGGACACAATTTGGAATGTGAGATGACAGTAAGTGATTAGCATTAGCTCGCTCTGTATGAAAAAGAATTTGTGTTATTAACGTGAGGCATTTTCCGGACGGAATGTTTGTTTTTCTGCTATTACAAATCCTTCACAGTAACCATGCTAGGCTCAACAAGTATCTCTCTGAATGTTAATAAATCAATGTTTTTTGATGAGCGTTGGTTTTTTTTCGATAGTCAAAAGATTCATCTATTAGTAATAAAAATTAGGTATGCTACCGGCTGGTTAAATCTAATCAGGCCGTTGTTATGGATTCTCTCACCCCGCTATCTTCATTGATTACTGAATCGCAAGATCCGCCTCAAGAGAAATTGCTGGCTATCCCTGAATATTCGCAAAGACAGGAGTTGCATAACGAGCTCAATTCGGTTGCGTATGAACTTTTGGCGCCGCCTGTTCAGCTATCGCATTTGGTCTTAATGTCTGAGCGTCACTGGGTTGATCAGGAGCGCAAGTTGATCGGTGAGTTATGTGATCGCTATGGCATCACTTCGCCCAATACGCACGAAAATGATTTCAGTGCTGATTTTGGCGAATTCCGCCTCCGTTGGGAGCGGCATACCGAATACTCTACTTATACCGTTTATCGCGCAAAACCATTTGTAACCCCTTTTGAGCAACCAGCAATTGAGTTCGTGCCCCAGGAGTGGTGGATTCGCTTGCCTGGTGAACTGCTGGTGGCGACGCATATTGCTTTGGATGACCGGTCACGACCCAAACGCAGCTTGCATGAGCTGTCTGTTTTATTTGCTTCCGGAACAGTGATTGGTTCCAAGGTGGCGGGCGGTGCTGCCAGTGTGTGGAGTGATAATCAAATACATCATGATAATTTTGGCCGCATACTGATTCATGATGAAAACTTGCGCAGCCGCCAGGTAGGGCGGTTGGTGCAGCGCCTGCTTGAGATCGAAACCTACCGTATGTTGGCGATGCTGCCATTGCCGATTACTCGCGAGATCATTCCGCAATTGGCGCGCGCCGATCAGCGGTTGGCTACACTAATTGCTGACAATGTGGAACTGACCAGCATCGAAGATGAACAGCGTTTGCTGGACGAACTGACGCGTTTGGCGGCGGAAACCGAGCGGTTGTCCGCGCAAACCAGCCATCGTTTTAATGCATCCAGAGCCTATTATGATATCGTGAAATTACGCATTACCGAATTGCGCGAAGAGCGTATTGAGGGCTTGCAAATGCTCCAGGAATTTATGATTCAGCGATTGTCTTCAGCGATGGGGACTTGTGAGTTGGTGCATACCAAACTGGAAACATTATCGATGCGTCTGGGGCGTGCATCGGCTTTACTGCGCACACGGGTTGATCTGTCCATGGAAGCGCAAATCCGCGACTTGTTGAAATCCATGGATCATCGTGCTCATGTGCAATTGCGCATGCAGGAAACGGTTGAAGGTTTGTCCGTTGTTGTGCTGAGCTACTACTTGCTGGGTATTCTGGGCTATGGCTTAAAGGCACTCCAGGCAGCAGGGCAGGATATTAATGTTGAATTACTAACTGGTATTGCGATTCCTGTTGTGGTACTCAGCGTCTTTTTTGTTGTGAGCGGTTTGCGCCACGTGATTAGAAAGCTGCATCGGGATAAGTGAGCGTTGATTAACATTCGGTGATACTCACTGCCAGCCCACCCAAGGAGGTTTCCTTATATTTCACCGACATTTCCAGTCCGGTTTGTTTCATCGCAGCGATACAATTGTCCAATGACATAAAATGCTGGCCATCGCCACGGATTGCCAGTGATGACGCAGTATAAGCCTTGATGGCGCCGAAGCCATTGCGTTCGATACACGGCACCTGCACCAGACTGCCTACCGGATCGCAGGTCATGCCTAAATGATGTTCCAGTGCGATTTCTGCAGCGTTCTCAATTTGTTCGGTAGTGCCGCCTTTAATTGCACATAAGCCTGCAGCCGCCATGGCTGAAGCAGAGCCTACTTCGCCTTGACAACCCACTTCAGCACCGGAGATTGAGCTGTTATGTTTGATCAATCCACCGATCGCACCGGCTACCAGCAGGAAATCACGCACTTGTTCCAGCGTCGCATCCTCATGTTTCACCGCATAATAAATAACTGCCGGTATGACGCCTGCTGCACCGTTGGTGGGTGCTGTAACCACCATATGACCCGCAGCGTTTTCTTCGTTGACTGCCATAGCGTATGCGCACAGCCAGTCATTCAAATTAGCTTTTTGCGGATTTTCTTGTAATTGTAGGTACAAAGAATGCGCGCGCCGTTTAATGTTAAGGCCACCGGGCAATCGGCCTTCAGCCACGAGGCCATTTTCCAGGCAAGTGCGCATGGCATTCCAAACGGCATCCAATCCATCATTCAATTCTACTTCACTGATGCGCTCCAGTTCATTGCTGCGCTTCATCGCAGCAATCGATAGGCCGCTGCCAGCTGACATTCTCATCATCTGATTGGCTGAATCAAACGGAAAGCCGCAGGAACTGGTTGCTTCCATTTTAATGGGCGCAACAATTTGGCCAATTTCAGACAATGTGGTGATAAAACCACCGCCAATTGAAAAATAAGTTTCGGTCAACAATGTCTTTCCGGTCCCATCCAGCAATTGAAATATCATACCATTCGGATGTTCCGGCAGTGGTTCTCCACGATCGAAGATAATATCTTCAGGTGGATTAAAGTGGATCACTGTCGATTCGTTGATGCGAATGGTGTTTTGTTGCCAAAGTGTTTGGAACAATTCATTCACATTCAGTTTCGCCAATCCTCGCGGTGTATATTCATGCATTCCTAGGGTCACCGCACGATCGGTAGCGTGCCCTTTACCGGTAAACGCCAGTGATCCCCGTAAAGTACAGCGTACCTGCAGGAAGGATGGTGCAAGATGGCCGGAAATAAAAACCGTGATACGGTCGCGAAAATCCTTGGCCGCAACCATGGGACCCATCGTATGCGAACTGGATGGGCCGATACCTATTTTAAAAAGATCTAGAACGCTAATGAACATTAGATTGCCTATGAAAATTCGAAATTCTTAGAAGATCAAGACGAAGTTTTGTGGAATATGCGCGTTGAAAATTATAGCGTAGCTAGTATGCTATATGTCATGCGCTGACTCAATAAATTTTTTGAATAGACTAATGGTTTTGTTGTGCAAAAAACCGCATAGAGACTACAGAGAGCTTCTATAATCGGCAGAGAAAACAGAAAAGGCTCGGCTATTTGTCACCAGAACAATTTATGCAGCAATACTTTGCAAATTGGCTGCGACTCTGTAAAGGATTCTTTATGCTATCCCGATTGCGCAGCAAGCGTTTGGACATCTGCTAGTCGAACAGAACAGACAGATCAAGGCATAAGGACTTCTGCCGCAGATCCTGATCAATCCGGTTCCATGTTATGGAGTACCTATTCGCAGCAAAATTGTATTTTCCTGTAACCGGCTCAAGCCGCGTTCCTGAAAGCGCGGATTTTGCTCGAGCACATCCTGCTGAGTCAATAACGTAATTCCGGCATGCTGCTGATAAAGTGAAGTAATTTCATCCAATGAAACTGCAAACGGCGGACCGGACATCTCATGCTGCGGGTAGTCGAGTGTGACGAGCAGGATTTGCGTTACGGATGGAAGAATAGACAGCAGATGGTGCGTATAGCGTTTACGCATTTCCGGCGGTAACGCGATCAATGCCGCGCGGTCATAGACCGCAGTAACTTTTGCGACAGCATTTTTATCCAAATCAAAAAAATCACCGCACAGAATGTGAATATCATTTGCTTCCAGATGGGTGAATTGATCACGCGCGCTGCACTGGGGTGTCAGGCCATTCTCTGTAAAGAATGCTTGTGCCGCAATCTCACTTAATTCGACACCCAGAACTGTATGCCCTTGTTGATGCAGCCAAAGCATATCGGTGCTTTTGCCGCACAATGGCACAAGCACCGTACTACCCGGAGCAAGCTGTAAGCGCTGCCAATATTGACCCAAGTACGGATTGGTTTCATTCTGATGAAAACCGATATCTTTGCGTTCCCATCGATCCAGCCAGTATTCTTTTTGCATTATGGGTTCTCTTGTTGTCGTAGGTGGTTGTGCTATCGATTAGAATAATCGATATCGCTTTGCAGCAAGATTCTGATGTCGCTAAGCGGTATAAGTTTTTTCATGATTATATTATTCCTGAATGACGAAAAGTACCTGTCCGGCAGAGACATATCCGCCTTGTTTGCAGAATATCTGCCGCACGGTGCCAGTGATAGGCGCGTCTACCGGGAATTCCATTTTCATCGATTCGATCATAATAATCGCCTTGCCTGCATCCACACGGTCACCTTCTTTCACCAGCAGTTTCCAGACTGTACCTGTGACTTGCGAACTGACAGCTTGTGCCCCCGGCGGCAGATCTAGTTCGCTTTGAGTATCCGCTTCGTCGAGCATATCTTCACTGACATACTGTGATTGACCATTGGTTTCCCAGCGCTGGCGTTCGGCTTCAAACGCAGCTTGTTGAGTGGCCTTGAATGCGGTGATGCTGGCAGCATGCTGTTGCAAGAAAGCGTTGTATTGTTTCAGGCTCAGAACCGTTTCTTCGGTACGCAATTTGAAGTGCCCGCTAATAAAATCCTTACGCAGCTTGAGCAGTTCGCTTTCATTGACCGGATAAAAGCGGATTTGATCAAAGAAACGCAATAACCAGGGCTTGCCCTCCTTGAAGTCAGCCGTTTGACGGTAGCGGTTCCACATGGGTATTGTACGTCCGACAAATTGATAGCCGCCGGGACCTTCCATGCCGTACACGCATAAATAGGCGCCACCAATACCGACGGCATTTTCAGGTGTCCAGGTACGTGCCGGATTGTATTTGGTGGTGACCAGGCGGTGACGCGGATCCAGCGGGGTGGCAACGGGCGCGCCCAGATAGACATCGCCCAGTCCCATGACTAGGTAGCTGGCTGAAAATACGATATGTTGAACATCCTCGATTTGCTCCAATCCGTTAATGCGGCGGATAAACTCAATATTGCTGGGACACCAGGGGGCGTCGCTGCGTACCGATTGCATGTATTTTTCAATGGCCAATCGTGTGGCGGCGTCATCCCAGGATAAAGGGAGATGGATGATACGCGACGGCACTTCCATGGCACCGATAGCGGGCAGCTTGCTTTCTCCTGCAATCAGAAGATCCAATAAAGTATCGCGCGCCAGCCGGTTGGAATCAAAATGAATCTGCAGCGAACGAATACCAGGCGTCAGATCCAGGATGCCAGCCAGCTCTCCGGCTTCGATGCGCTGCTGAAGCCAAGTCATCAAAGCATGCGCGCGGAAGCGTAAATTTAGATCAAGTACGGGCGGTCCATATTCGATTAGCAGATATTTATCGCCGGATTGGCGGTAAGTGACTTGAACTTGCCCTGAGTGCTCGGGAATGCGATGCAGAACCGGGCTGCCTGGATTTCCGGACTGAGCGCTGGTAACAGGAACCTGATCAACACGAAACTGCTGAATCAACTGATTCTGTTGTTTTTCCAGTGCCAGCGCGTGCGTTAGCGCTATGGGCAGGAAGCGAACACTGTCACCCGGTTTGAGTTGTCCGGTTTTCCACAATTCCGCATGGGCGATGGTGACCGGGCAGACAAAACCACCTAGACTAGGACCATCAGGACCCAGGATAATCGGCATATCCCCGGTAAAATCGACAGCGCCAATCGCATAGGCGTTATCGTGAATGTTCGATGGATGCAATCCGGCCTCGCCGCCATCGGACCGCGCCCATTGCGGTTTAGGGCCAATCAAACGGACACCCGTGCGGCTGGAGTTATGATGGACTTTCCATTCAGCGGCAAAGAAATGTTCGATATCCGCTTCTGTAAAGAAATCAGGCGCACCATGCGGTCCAACCAACACGGCGATTTCCCAGTGATTCGTATATTGCGGAATCAATGCTTGCGGCAAATTCTTCGAAAGAGGGGAGTTTGAAGATTCAAAAGGTAGAATATGCAAGACATCGCCAGCACGCAGCACGCGCCCAGCATGTCCACCGAATTGACCGAGCATAAAAGTGGATTTGCTGCCCAGATAATCAGGCACCTGAAAACCCCCTTGCACGGCCAAGTAAGCCCGGCTGCCCGATTGCTTGACTTTGCCAATTTGCAACAGCGTTCCGGCTTTGACGAAGTGAGATTGCCATTGGGACAATGGTTCACTGTCCAGTAACACATCGATGGATGCGCCGCAGATTGCGATGATGCTGTCACAATTAAAGCGCAGCGTCGGGCCTGCCAGGGTAATTTCCAATCCGGCGCTATCTTCAGGATTGCCGACAAGGCGGTTGGCAAGACGAAAAGCCAAACTATCCATCGGCCCGGAAGGTGGAACGCCGACGTTCCAGTAGCCGATCCGCCCCGGATAATCCTGTATCGAGGTTTGTACGCCCGCATTCAGGACATCGATACTGTGTGGCTGATAATGGAATCCATTGAGGAATTGCGTATACGGCTGTCCGCTGCGAAACACGGTGCTGTGCAGGATTTGTTTGAGATACGCCAGGTTGGTTTCGATTCCCTGCAACGATGTATCATCCAGTACGCCCAGCAGCTTGGCGATCGCTGTGTCACGATCAGGTTCATGCACGATAATTTTTGCCAGCATCGGATCATAAAATGCGGATACCTCAATGCCGCGCTCGACCCAGGTTTCAACGCGTGCCGCAGTAGAAAATTCCGCTGCAGTCAGTATGCCGCTGGAAGGCTGGAAATCTTTGGCAGGATTTTCAGCATAAACCCGGACCTGAATGGACGCGCCACTGGGTTTGATAGTGAAAGAGTCGAGCGAAGGGAGATCGCCCGCAGCTTGCCGCACCATCCATTCCACCAGATCAATGCCGGTGACTTCCTCGGTCACGCCATGTTCAACCTGTAGGCGCGTGTTGACTTCGAGAAAATAAAATTGACCGCTGGCGGCATCAAAAATATATTCAACGGTGCCGGCGGATTGATATTGAATGGCTTTGCCGAGGCGTACCGCAGTGTCCAGCAAAGCCTGACGCAGATGCGGCGAGAGGTTGGGGGCGGGTGTTTCTTCGATGACTTTCTGGTTGCGCCGTTGCATGGAACAATCTCGCTCGCCCAGTGCAACGACTTGGCCTTTGCCATCACCAAAAATCTGTACTTCAATATGGCGTACCCGGTCGACAAATTTTTCCAGGAAAAGACCGGCATCCTTGAAATTGTTTTGTGCCAGATTCTTGACCGATTCGTAAGCGCCGACCAGCTCATCCTGATTCCAGCACAGGCGCATGCCGATGCCGCCGCCGCCTGCGGTGCTTTTCAACATGACCGGATAACCAATATGCTTGGCTTGATGACAAGCCGCTTCAAGGTTTTCCAGCAGATCGGTTCCTGGCAGGAGTGGCACCTGATTTTTCAAGGCCAGCGCGCGCGCGGTATGTTTTAAACCAAAGGCGCGCATTTGGCTCGGAGTTGGGCCGATAAAACGAATGCCATGCGCAATACATTGTTCAGCAAAATCGGCTTTCTCACTGAGAAAGCCGTAGCCAGGGTGGATGGCTTGCGCGCCTGCTTGCTGCGCAATTTCCAATATTTTATCGGCGCGCAGATAACTCTCAGCTGCAATGCCGCTGCCGATACAGTAAGTTTCATCCGCTTCGGTCACATGACGCGATAAGGCATCGGCTTCGGTATAAACCGCCACACTTTTTACATTCATGCGGCGCAGCGTACGGATAATACGGCAAGCAATGGCGCCACGATTGGCAATCAAGACTTTCTCGAACATAGCGTTATCCTTTTTCTTGATGATTCATCAGCTGAACCCAGTTAATCCAATCCGATTGATCCCTTACTGAGAATCCCAGACCAGTAAACGAATCGGCGTCGGGTTATAAGCATTGCAGGGATTGTTCAGTTGCGGGCAATTCGAAATCAATACCAATACATCCATTTCAGCCTGCATTTCTACGTACATGCCGGATGCGGAAATGCCATCGACAAATTCCAACCCGCCTGCTTCAGTCACTGGCACGTTCATGAAAAAATTGATGTTGCTCGGCAAGTCACGCTTATTCATTCCAAGCTGCTGGCAAAGCGGATCATGCGCCAGTGCATGCAAAAAGTTATCACGGCAACTGTGCATCGGAAACTTCTCCAGCGCATAGCGCACCGTATTGCTTTCTGCCGCACAGGCACCGCCCAGTGTGTCGTGGCGGCCGCAGGTGTCGGCTACGATTGTGAGCATGACATTGCCCAGGTTGGAGTAGAGCTTGCTGTCAGTGGTTAAATACAGTTTATTCTGGGCGCGTATCGTATCCGTTGCACTGTAGCGTTCCAAGGCATTATTTGCGTTGAAGAACAACGTATCAACGGCTTGATTGCCTTCCAGATCGACAATGCGGAAAAATTGCCCTTGCTTCACAAGCTTGACCCAAGGTTCCCCAGCCGCACAGATTTCATCGATTACGGCGTGACGGGGATCAAACTGGCTTGCATTGAGATAAGACGTATTCATTTTTCGTCTCCACAATAAAAATGTTGTGTATTCTTTAATGCGCGGGTATTTTCTGCGCTACGCAGGCATTCTGTAACTGCTTCCACAGGTGTGTTAAATACTGCCAGATTGACTGCGCCAGGCTGGTAAGATGCCTTGGGATCCAGTGGATGCGGTGCGGCCGATAACACCACCAAGGTATTCATCACGAAACTCAAATCAACATAATCACCCGCCTTGCTGTTCCCCGGTTGAAATGCCAGTTCACCGGAGGCATCCGCGGTGACTTTGCTAAAAAAATTGATATTGGAAACAATGTCGCGCATCCCCAATCCCCATTTGCCGAGTTCGATCAGCATGCCATCCAACCCGCTACGAAACATCTCATTGCGGTGTTCCTGGTAGCGTGCAACCCCGTATTTATGCCGGATTAAATTGCTATCACTCAAGCCGCATGCCGTGTCATTCCAACCGGCGGTGTCGGCTGTGATACAACAAAAAATCCGCCCCATGTCGGAATGGCAGGCATGTCCTTTGGTCAGACGGAAGGTGTGCTGCGATTTCAAGGTGTCCGCCATATTGTAGCGTTCGAGTTTTTCTTCCTGATTAAAGAACAAAACAGCCGCATTCGCACCGCCCTGTACATCGGTCAGACGTAACGTTGTGCCGCGACGCAGGATGCCAGACCAGTGGCATCCGCCTGGAATGGATTGTTTCCAGATCAATGTGGGCTGATTCATGATGAATTCCTTTTTCAAGTAGTGTTACTTAACGCTCATCCATTTTTTGCCAAGGATATACAGCGTGGTGACAGTTAAAATGCTTCCTAATACCAACGGAGTGGCCCACAATTGCCACCAAGGTGCATCCGCTGAAATCGCGTAGGGACGCGGCCAGGCGATATTGATGAGTTCAAATAATGACCAGATAAATGCCAGGATATTGATGACCAATCCCCATACGCCCAGTTTTAATTCGCCCAGTGCGGGATTCCACCGGCCTGTGAGACGGGCAAACAATGCAAAGCCCGTGGTGAACGCGAACATGGCGTATAAACCGCCGGTACCGAAAGCGATGATGGTGGCCACGGCGTCGTCATTGAGTCCAAACACCAATCCGCAACCTGCCAGCAGAACGGTAAAAAGAACCGCATTACGCGGTGTTTTGCTCGCCGTTACCTGACTCAACAGTGCTGGCATATTGCCTTCGCGCGCCATGGAAAAAACAATGCGCGAAGAATATTTGACCATCGATGCACCGCAGGCCAAGAAAGCAGTCATCACGATGGCCAGAAACGGTTGCTCAAACCAATCGCCAATGCTACTGGCGATCAAGGGGGTAACCGGATCGGCCGTATGGCTGGAATTTCTTAATGTGTCATGCTCAAAAGCCAAAATCAGCGCAGCTGAATTAAATAAAACGACTGTGCCGACAACGAGCAGCGACATGAAAATTGCACGGGGTACCATGCGTTTCGGTTGATGGGTTTCTTCCGCGGTGGTCGAGCAAGCATCAAAACCGATGAAAGCCCAACCGGCAATGGCCAGTGCCGCCAGGAAAGCAGCCATTTCACTGGGCGCTGTTCCGCTACCCATGTGTTGGAACAATTCCATGACAGGATGCTGACGGAAGAAAAGAAATAATAACAGCGCCACGCCGAATGACCCGACGACTTCCGCGTAAACACCCAGTTTGATCACCAGATTGAAAATACTGACAGGGGCTAGATTGAGTAATGTGCAGATAAGCAGAAATATCGCACCCCAGAGCACCATCATACCGCCGCCGTCACCCAGCGATCCGCAAAAAGTGGCCAGCCAGAAGCCGCCGGTATAAGCGGTTGTAGTGACCATGGCGATGGTGGAGCAAATATAAATCACACCGGCATATTGCCCGGCGATTGCACCGCCGAGTTGCCGCGCCCATTTATAGGCGCCGCCAGCAATCGGGAACTGTGAAGACAATTCGGCGTAAACGGTAGCCACCAGTAACTGCATGACCAAGCAAACCGCCAGAGCAGCAAACCAGCCGCCACCGGCGACTACAGTTTGCACACCGATGATGGCATACAGTCCGGCGACCGGCGAGACAACCGCAAAGCCCAGCGTGAAACTGTGCCATACACTCATGCTGCGATTGAGGGTATCACCTGTTACATGGGTATCTTGCGAAGCAGCGATTTGTTTTGTTGAACCTGACATAACCAGTCTCCATTCAAAAAGGGACTACCGAGATTGTAATGTATCCAAATACATTACTCTTAATCTCCCGGGCTTTTATCCCTCCGTGGAGCCTCGTTATCACGAGACCGGAAACTCTTGGACCTGACGCCGTTGACTGCACCGGCCGGAACCCTAGTTTCCCATTGAATTACTGCTTTTTGAGTTGCTATGCTGCCAATCGTTCAATTGGCGCTTTAGAGAGCGAGTAACGGGTGGCATTTTAAATGTGTGGTTTGTAAAAAGCAATGGTTTTGCAGATTGCGCTATTGCTCGTTTTGATAGGTAAATTGAAGAACTAGACTCCAGTGTCTTGCTGTTATTCATTCTATATTTGTGGGTCTAAACAAGTCTGGTATGATGACAGCTAAATCGGTCGATTAGCTTAAAAATAAGGGGATGACATGAACAATACCGTATTAGGTTTCATTTGTGACGTAATATATTGCGTCATTTAGGACGTCTAATTGTAGTTAGGCTCACTGAGCGCCCGCCATGGCAACGATAGCGCCAGATCCAATTTCATTCACAACGCACCACCTACACCTTTGCTTTCGACCAACGGATGTCGTGCTCTCATCCGGAACGGGCTTTCTTTATCAGTCGTCGGGGAAGTGCTATCTAGTGACGAACTGGCACAACGTAGCGGGGCGAAACCCAACTACAGGGAAGTGCTTGTCGAAGTCGTTGGCTGTCCCTGACATCGTCTCCACAATGTTCAGGCTGAAAGAGCAGCCGGCAAATTGCAAACGGGAACAGATCCCGCTCTATCGGGATGAACATCTAAGCGAACCTATTTGGTATGAACATCCGAAGCACGGACGAGCCGTCGATGTTGTAGCCATTCCCATCCCGGAATCGATTGAGGCTGAATACAAGCTCTTTCCGCTGAACGCCATCGACTTTGATACCGCGTACAAGGAGGAAGTAGCTGATGACGCCTTCGTTCTGGGATATCCGTTCTCCGACACGACCTACATTCAACTGCCAATATGGAAACGCGCGAGTATCGCGAGTGAGCCAGATGTTGATGCCGATGAGTTGCCCAAGCTTCTGATTGACACAGCGACACGCCCGGGACTGTCGGGATCGCCCGTCATCATGCAAAGGGTAGGCATTCATGGTGTGAAGAACGGCAAGGTCGACGGGAACACTGTTATCGGCCGAATTCTCAATTTTCTTGGTGTCTATTCAGGCCGAATCGGGGCAGACGAAATGAAGACCCAGCTTGGCATCGTGTGGAAAGCCCGGGTCATTCAAGAAATCATTGACGGTCAAGTTGCTGGAAGTACCGAGTGAGGCCTAACCCTTCCATCGAGAGGACATGCCCCGGCAAGCCGGGTCATGTCCTCTCATGTCAAACGTTAGGCGTTCTGGTTTCTTATGTGTTGGTTTTGGTTCGCTTTCGTCAGCTTCAGCGCGATAGGTTGGAAGGACGCTAGGAACCCCAACATCTCAATCTGCAGCTTATTAAAATCGCGTATCAATCAGAAACAATGATCAATTCTTTCTACTTTATATAAGCGCTGCGATAATGAAGCGTTAGGATCCGGTGTATAAGAGGCCGGTGGGTAATCGCTCAGCAGGTCTTTACTGCTACGAATTTCGATTTCGGATCGGGTGTTTTGCGCATTGCCAGCATCTTTGATCGTCATAATCCAGTTTCCATTGCCGTGGGTAATGGGTTTGTTGATGCTTCCTGAAGACTTAGGATCATGAATCTCAGTAATGTAGTAAGTCTTGGCAGCTTCGTCGTGCATCTGCGGGTATCCATCTACTTGGAAAGACTCATGGTAGATAAAATAGGTATTGATATCACGCCAGGTATGACGATGCCATTTCGGCAAAGGAAATCCTTCCTCGCTTTTTAGACATTCCGCAATTTCCAGATAATTTTTGTCACTGCTGCGGTTATAAATAACTTTCTGACTGAGTAATTCTTCTCGTGTGGGCGTTGTCATGCAAGCGGATAACATGAGTATACAGAGCAGAAGCAGGATCGATTTTTTTAGAGAATAGCGCATAAGATGGAAAGCTTGGAATTCTAATTGTGAGGGCAAACTGAATGGTATCAGATCCATTTTGTATTGCGCACGATTGAAGGATTAAATCTTGTAATTTTGCTAAACCGAGAGTGGAAATTAGTAAGCAAATAACTCTTGCAGCCGAAGACACAATTCGATTTGGGTGGCTTCGTCAATCACGCCGAGCTTGCTGACTAAAAGTGTTTTATCTACTGCCCGGATTTGATCCAGAAGAATGAGGCCTTGTTTGTTCTTGAAAGTGCAAGCAATCCGGCAAGGAAACTCAAAACCTTTGGTCGTCATCGGTGCCATGAGCACAGTCGATAAGGCGGATAGCTCATTGGGGGATATCACAACGCAAGGTCTGGTTTTGTTGATTTCCGCGCCTTGGGTAGGATCAAGCTGTACTAGCCAGACTTGGAACCGCAGAATCGTTGGAGTTACCAAGTTAAATCATCATCAGTGGATAAACGGGCATTCAGCCATTCCTGATCCAGTGTTTCCTTGCCGTGGGTTCTCAGTGTATTTTCGATGGCTTCCTTCCAGCCCTCTCTCGTGCCTTTTTTCGGTGTAATCAATAAGCCACCTTCTACGACTTGTAATTGCAGATCCTTGCCTTCCAGTTGCGCTTGTTCAATCAGTGGCTTGGGGATGCGTATGCCGTGGGAATTGCCAATTTTAACGAGGTGAGTCATGGGAAAGAGGGTGATTGTAGAATTGAATGTGTAACTATAATGTAATTACATGGTGTGTGCAAAGTTTTGTTAATGATCCTTATGCCCCATTCTGGAATTGATTGTGTTTCAAATGAATAAGGGAGGGTAATTAGAAAGTGTAGAGAAAGCACTGCATTTGCGCTAATAGTTCAGTATTTCATCCTGTTATGCAAATTTTTTTGCTTTTCTATAAGGATAATTTATTGAGCACACCTTTGTTTATAGTAAACTCTCGTTTCACTTGTTAGAATCAACATTTTTCAAAAATAGATCAGATTACATTATTAACTTAGGATTGTTCATGAATACCGAAGATTTTCGCCCAGAGAAAGAAATCAAAATATTTTACCCACCCCAGCGCGTTCTGATGGGGCCGGGACCATCGGATACCCATCCGCGCGTGCTGAATGCCATGGCACGCCCGACCTTAGGTCACTTGGATCCTGTTTTTACCGAAATGATGGAAGAGATTAAGGGGCTGATGCGCTATGCATTCCAAACCAAAAACCGCATGACCTTCCCGGTTTCAGGACCGGGATCTGTCGGTATGGAAATGTGCTTTGTTAACATGATTGAACCCGGTGATAAAGTGATCGTGTGTCGCAATGGAGTTTTCGGCGGCCGTATGATTGAAAACGTTGAGCGTCATGGCGGTGTTGCGGTGGTAGTGGATGATAAATGGGGTGAACCGGTTGATCCGCAGAAAGTGGAAGATGCGCTGAAAAAGAACCCCGATACCAAGATTATTGCGTTTTGTCATGCCGAGACTTCAACAGGCGCACAGTCCGATGCTAAAACCTTGTGTGAAATTGCGCACAAATATAATTGCCTGACGATTGTGGATACCGTCACTTCGCTGGGTGGCACGCCGATCAAAGTGGATGAGTGGGGAATTGATGCGATCTACTCTGGCAGCCAAAAATGTTTATCCTGCCCGCCAGGATTGTCGCCAGTTAGCTTCTCCGAACGCGTAACCGAACTGGTCAAGAATCGTAAGACGAAAGTACATAGCTGGTTTATGGATATCGGCTTGCTGTTGAATTATTGGGGTTCATCAACCCGTACGTATCACCATACAGCGCCAACCAATGCACTGTATGCACTGCATGAGTCATTGCTGATGCTGGCTGAAGAAGGATTGGAGCATTCCTGGGCACGGCATCGCTATAATTATGAAGCATTAAAAGCCGGTTTTGCTACGTTGGGCATGAATTATGTGGTGGCAGAGCAACATCGCTTGCCGCAACTGAACTCTGTTTTTGTACCGGCTGGCGTGGATGAAAAAGAAGTTCGCCGCCGCTTGTTGGATGACTATAGTCTTGAAATTGGCGCCGGTTTGGGTGATTTTGCAGGAAAAGTATGGCGTTTCGGCTTGATGGGCACTTCCAGCCGCGTAGAAAACGTGATTTTCTGTTTAAATGCACTGGAAAGTATTCTGTCCGACATGGGTATGAAGGTGGAGCGTGGCGCTGCAGTATCAGCGGCGCATCAGAAGTATGCAGAAAAACCTATGTCTTAAGGTTTGCTCGGAATTGCTGGCATTTTAGCTGCGCCATGCCACTTTCTTGTCATATGCGATGAGGAAGTGGCATATGTCTTTTATTGACACTTATCACGGATAATCCGGTTACCATGGTTTTGGATTCTCCCCTATCAGTTGTAGCAGCACCGCTGGTATCTTTTTTTATCTCTTTTTTCTCAATTCTATGGTTGATCAGGAGAAAAGCTGATTGGGTGCTGGATCACCCGAATTCACGTTCGCTACATTCTGTGCCGGTGTCCCGTATTGGAGGCTTAGGCTTGTTATTCGGGATAATGACTACCTGGTTATGTTTCTCGGTTGTATTGCCCATTACGATTTGGGTCGGTGTTGGTCTACTGGTGGTTATATCATTGATTGATGATGTTTGGCACGCGCCGGTTTGGTGCCGATTGCTGATACAGAGTATCGTTGCCGCTGGGTTTTCTATGGCTCTATTGTTGGAACCTTATGGTTGGGCAATGGTATTGTGCAGCGCAGTTGCAGTTGTCTGGATATCTAATCTTTATAATTTTATGGATGGCTCGGATGGCCTGGCCGGAGGAATGACTGTAATTGGGTTTGGCTATTATGGCTTAATTGCATATTTGGCAGGGAATAATGATTTTGCTGTCATCAATTTTTCAATAGCCGCCGCCGCCGCCGCATTTTTGCTACATAATTTTTATCCGGCGCGCATTTTTCTAGGGGACGTGGGCGCTATTCCACTTGGATTCCTGGCCGCTGCATTGGGAATACTCGGATGCCTGGATAATTTGTGGTCATTGTGGGTACCGCTGCTGATATTCTCACCTTTTGTCGCAGACTCGACAGTCACGCTGATAAAGCGCCTATTGCACGGAAAAAGAATCTGGCAGGCGCATCGTGAACATTATTATCAGCGCTTGGTGCAAAGCGGTTTTGGGCATCGTAATACGGCGTTATCAGCCTATGCTTTGATGCTTACGGTAGGTGCAAGCGCGGTATGGGCAAGTGGACAAAGCTCAGCGGTGCAAAGTTGGATTGCAATGCTATGGGGAGGTTTTTATTTGCTATTAATGTTTATTTCTGATCGAAATCAGAAATATTATTCCAATCGGGGATAGTATGTTTCGGAGAAAATACGGAATACGCACCTTCATTGCTTTTACGCATGATTTTGTTGCAATTGCCGTTGCCTGGTGGATTGCTTATCTATTTCGCTTTAATTTTGAGATTCCTGCACCTTCATTACAGCTCTTGCTGGAAATTCTGCCGTGGACAGTGCTTATTCAGGGCAGTTTCTTTTTGTGGCTCGGACTTTATCGGGGGTTATGGCGCTATGCCAGCTTACCCGATCTAAAAAGAATTTTTGTCGCAGTGATGAGCGGCACTGTGACTGTATTGCTGATCTTTTGGCCATTGGGTTTGCTGGCCAATATTCCAACAGCGGTTATTCTGTTGGCGCCATTATTATTGCTGCTGATCATGGGCGGCAGCCGTTTGATCTATCGTGCATGGAAAGAGCGCCGCCTATATGGTCTGGAGAGTAATGAAGCGAAGCTGGTACTGATACTCGGTGCCGGCAGCACTGCGGTGAGTCTGGTTAAAGATTTGACGAGAAGCCGTGACTGGCACGTTGTTGGAATGCTGGATGATGATCCAAGAAAATTGGGTACGCGATTGCAGGGTATTCGTGTGCTCGGCACGATCAATGAATTGCCGCAGTGGGTGCAGAAACTGAATGTCGGTCATGTGATTATTGCCATACCATCCGTTTCTCGTCGAATACACCGTCAAGCTTTGGAAATGTGCTCGGAGATCGGGGTGAAAGCGATGACGGTGCCGTCTTATGCAGACCTGATCAGTGGTAAAACAACTGTGTCACAGATTCGTGATATAGAGCTCGATGATTTGCTGGGTAGAGCGCCTGTCGTTCTGGATAATGACGGATTGCATGGTTTGTTGACAGGAGAAATTATCCTGGTCACAGGAGCGGGTGGTTCGATTGGTTCAGAATTATGCCGGCAACTTGCTGCATTTGAACCCAATCGTATTGTTTTCCTTGAACTGAACGAATTTGCACTCTACGGCATACAAGAGGAATTTTTGTCACGTTTCCCTGATATGGCCATGTCGTTTGTCATCGGTGATATCAAAGACCACGCACGCATGACGCAATTGTTCACACAGTACCAGCCTTCCGTGGTTTTTCATGCAGCTGCTTACAAGCATGTTCCACTCATGGAACAAGAGAATGCGTGCCAAGCTTTGCTGAATAATGTCTTTGGTACGTATGTATTGGCTCAGGTAGCGATAAGTTTTGGTGTGGAAAAATTTGTTCTGGTTTCAACCGACAAAGCTGTCAATCCTGTGAGTGTTATGGGAGCCAGTAAGCGGTTGGCTGAGATGGTGTGTCAAGCTTTGCAGCAATCCATTACAAAGAATACGAAACCTGATCAGAATAATCAATCGAATCAAACCTGTTTTGTGATGGTGCGTTTCGGCAATGTATTGGGCAGTACCGGTAGTGTTATTCCAAAATTTCGCGAACAGATCGCCAGAGGCGGCCCTATAACGATCACGCACCCGGAAATGACACGTTATTTCATGTCTATCCCGGAAGCGGCGCAGCTGGTTTTACAAGCCGGGTTAATGGGTGGTGCAAAAGGCGGCGGAGAAATATTTGTGTTGGATATGGGCGATCCGGTAAAAATTGTTGATCTGGCTAACGATCTAATTCATTTGTCGGGATTGGGTGAGGATGATGTACGAATTGTTTTCAGCGGACTACGGCCTGGTGAAAAGTTGCATGAAGAACTGCTGGCAGCCAGTGAAAATACTTTTCCGACACTGCATCAAAAATTACGTATTGCGCAGGCACGCCAGGTTGATGAGCAGTGGCTATCCGAGCTGATAGCCTGGTTAGGTAAAATCACTGTCTTGAGCGACCAGGAAGTCAGGGATCAATTGGCAAAGTGGGTGCCGGAATATACCACGAAGGAAACAGAGCATTAACTAACTGATTGGCCTTCAGTTTCTCGTGATTCCAAGAGACTAACGCTAATTGTTTACTGATTGTTTTTCTTGCTTTGTCTAGGAATGGTTTGGCCCTTTCAAACTTTCTGTGATACATCCATTTTTCAGAACAACAATTCGATCAATCTTTTTCAATTGGGGAATAAATTGATTGAAAATCAGAGTCGTGCGATTTTGCATCAATTTTTCCAAGACTGACAGTAGATTTCCAGAATTAGATTCTTCATGTGCAGGTATTTCATCAAGAATCAGGATGGGGGCGTTTTTAACTAACGCGCGTGCAATAGCAAGCTGTCGAAATTGTTGTTTATTGATTGTTGTACCTCCTTTGCCAATCTGCGTCTGTAAACCACTGGGCATGTGCCGGATAAATTCCATCGCGTGAGAGGCGTGTGCTGCAGTGGTAATTTTCGCTTCGTTGGCACAACGCATCGTGCCGTACGCGATATTGCCCGCAATTTTTTCATCCAGCAAATAATCATCTTCCGTCACTATGGCGATATTGGCATGTAAGTTATTTAACTGGATATCGGAGAGTGGATGATCATCCAGCAATATTCTTCCGCTGGTTGGTTGTTGTAAGTGTAGTATCAGGTTGATGAGCGCATTTTTCTCTCCTGCGGTATAACCGGTAAAAACAGTTACTTCGCCTGGTTTTACGGTGAAGTTAATATAATTCAGAATGGGCGTTGCTTGTGCGTCACTACAAAAGCGCATTTGTTCAAAAACTAATTTCCCGCTGACATGCGGAATGCTTATGACACCCGCATCTTGTTCGGATACTTGATCTAGGAATGAAAAAATGGTTTCTAGGAACTTCTGGTCATGCGCAAGTTGTTTGGGTATGCCAGCGATGCGTTGTATCGGCATGATGAGGAGCAAGACAACGGAAACGAGCGCGCCGACTTCATGCAGATTCAATGCATCATTAATAACTTGCAGTGCGGCCATGTAAATGACGGCTGTCAAAATCAATGCCGTAATGATTTGACTTGCAGGGATTGCTATTGCGCTGACTGTTGCTTGTTGCATTTCTGCGTGATAAATAGTTTCTGAAATTTTTCCAAGACGCTGACTTTCATACATTTGTCCGCCATCAATTCTGATTTTTCTGTTGTGTGCAATGGATTGCAACAAGTGCTGAATCAGGTTTTTTGAGGCCAACAAGCTTTTTTGGTCAGGCCTGCTCAAATGACTGTGCGTCATCTGAGTAACTAATATGACAAACGAAGTGACCAGTAGTAGAAGCAAAGAGAATTCTTGGTTCAGATAAAGCGTGCAAATGATCAACCCGATGATTGTTAGGCTATCTTGCGTAATGACGGTGATATAACGAGATGTAGATTGAGATATCTGGTTGATATTGGATATCAGCGTATCGATTTCATTATTTTTATTGAGATGGCTATAGTGATTGACTGGTAGTGTCAGCAGTTTATTAAAAAAAGCCATACGTAAATCAATACCTAATTTGCCAACGGCTTTGTTGGCAGTAGAGATACTGATATAGCCAGCGATTCCACGGATCATAAATATTACGATAATCGCCAGCGATGCTGTTTGCATCAATGACTGATCTTTATCGATAAAGGTGCTTTCAAGTATTTGTTTAATCAGTATGGGTAGGGAAGCTAAAGTTGCTGCCATGACCGCCATGGCAAATAATGCCAGCAAGAGTAATTTCCAATAGGGAAAAAGTCTTCTGAGTAAGCGGAGGAAAAGGTGTGCGCGGATCATAATGCGTAATTCTACCTGAACATTCAGCGGCTATTGCATCGTGCAATTATCTGGAACGTGAAACAGATATAATACAAGAATCATTATTTCTAGTGAATTAATCCGGGTGAAAGCGATTCGTTCATAAGCGTTTGAACATCGGGATTTTATTTATGCCAACATTAAATACTTCATATACAACAAGCGATTTTCCAAAACTCACTATCCCGCGGCGAAAAGGTATTGTACTTGCGGGCGGTTCCGGTACGCGGCTTTATCCGGTTACTCAGACCGTTTCCAAACAGTTGTTGCCGGTGTTTGATAAGCCGATGATTTATTACCCGCTCAGTACATTAATGCTGGCGGGAATTCGGGATATTCTGGTTATCTCAACACCGCGTGATGTTGGAAATTACGCAGAGCTTTTGCGGGATGGTCATCAGTGGGGATTGAGTATTTCATACGCCGAACAACCCTCTCCCGACGGCCTTGCACAAGCATTTATCATCGGTGAATCGTTTATTGGTAACGATTGTTCTGCGCTTGTATTGGGCGATAACATTTTTCATGGACACGACTTTCATCATTTACTCACAAACGCGATGGAACGGACGCAAGGGGCCAGTGTGTTTGCCTATCATGTCCATGATCCGGAACGGTATGGCGTAGTTGAGTTTGATGCGCAGGGTAGTGTGATTAATCTGGAAGAAAAACCCAAACATCCGAAATCCCATTATGCAGTGACCGGTTTGTATTTTTATGATCAGCAGGTGATTGATTACGCCAAAAGCTTGAAACCATCGGTACGCAATGAACTGGAAATAACCGATTTGAATCGTCTTTATCTGGAGCGATCTGCATTGCGTGTTGAAATCATGGGGCGTGGCTATGCATGGTTGGATACCGGTACGCACGAATCATTGCTGGATGCGAGTCAGTTTGTCGCCACCATTGAGCATCGGCAGGGATTAAAAATTGCCTGCCCGGAAGAAATAGCCTTCAGGCAAGGATGGATCGATGCGGCGCAACTGGAGAAATTGGCGATTCCGTTGGCTAAAAATGGCTATGGGCAGTATTTGCTGCAAGTGTTAAAACGTGAATTTTGATCGAGATCGATAGATGAAATCAACCCGACTGGCTATTCCAGAAGTTCTATTATTTGAACCACGTGTTTTTGGCGATGAACGCGGATTTTTTTTCGAAAGTTTTAATCAGCGTGAATTTGAGTCAGCAGTCGAAAAAAAAATAAACTTTGTTCAAAGTAATCACTCACGTTCCATTCAATATGTTTTGCGCGGTTTGCATTATCAGATCAAACAAGCTCAGGGAAAGCTGGTGCGTGTGGTGGTGGGGGAAGTGTTCGACGTGGCAGTGGATATCCGTCGTTCATCCCCAACATTTGGACGGTGGGCGGGAGAGATACTGAGCGCAGAGAACAAAAAACAATTATGGGTTCCGGCAGGCTTTGCTCATGGATTTATAGTCCTTTCTGATTATGCAGAGTTTCTGTACAACACAACCGATTACTGGGCACCTGAATACGAGCGCTGCATTGTGTGGAATGATGCAACTTTGGCGATAGATTGGCCGCTTGCTGGCAAGCAGCCTGTTCTGTCTGAAAAGGATGCGCGTGGGATCACATTTAATGCTGCAGAAGTTTATGATTAGCTGTTGAGAATGGCCAAGCAGAAAACGATCTATTCGTGTACTGAGTGTGGCGGGCAAACCTTAAAATGGCAAGGGCAGTGTCCACATTGCCAGTCATGGAATACCTTAGTAGAAACCATTGCAGAGAAATCTGTATCGCGGTTCAGTCCAGTATCAGAAGTCGGTCAGGTACAAAATTTAAGTACTATCGAAGCACGTGAAGAGCCACGTTATCCGACAGGCGTGGATGAACTGGATCGGGTTCTTGGCGGTGGCCTGGTGCAAGGCGGTGTTGTGCTATTAGGCGGAGATCCTGGTATTGGTAAGTCGACGTTATTACTGCAAGCACTCGCTCATTTGTCGAGTCATCGCTCTGTATTGTATGTAAGCGGTGAAGAATCCGCGCACCAAGTGGCATTACGTGCTAAGCGTTTAGCGCTGAATGTGGAAACAGTCAATTTATTTGCGGAAATTCAACTGGAGAAAATCCAGTCCGTTCTGATTGAACGGAAACCGGCTGTAGCCGTGATTGATTCTATTCAGACGATCTACTCGGAGGTATTGCAGTCTGCGCCGGGATCGGTTGCGCAAGTGCGCGAGTGTGCAGCGCAATTAACACGCTTGGCGAAGGCAAGCGGAATTTGCATTATTCTGGTTGGCCATGTGACCAAGGAAGGTGCGCTGGCGGGTCCGCGTGTGCTGGAACATATGGTCGATACGGTGTTATATTTTGAAGGCGATATGCATTCCAGTTTTCGTATGATCCGTGCTTTCAAGAATCGCTTTGGCGCGGTCAATGAATTGGGTGTATTTTCTATGAGTGAGAAGGGCTTGCGTGAGGTCAAGAACCCTTCGGCGTTGTTTCTTTCACATCACGACACGCAAGTACCCGGATCATGCGTCATGGTCACGCAAGAAGGCACGCGCCCGCTATTGGTAGAGATTCAGGCTTTGGTCGACGAAGCGCGCTCACCCAATCCGCGCCGGCTATGCGTCGGATTGGAACAAAACCGGCTAGCGATGTTGCTGGCGGTATTGCACCGCCACGCGGGGATTCCCTGTTTCGATCAGGATGTGTTCGTTAATGCTGTCGGTGGCGTAAAAATTACCGAGCCGGGTGCTGACCTTGCGATTTTATTGGCAGTGGTCTCGTCGCTGAAAAACAAACCACTGGCGGAAAAAATGATTGTCATCGGTGAAGTTGGCCTGGCAGGCGAAATACGTCCCGTGCAACGCGGTCAGGAAAGATTGAAAGAAGCAGCGAAACTGGGTTTTAAAAAAGCCATCATTCCGTTGGCCAATAAGCCCAAACAAGCCATTCCCGGCATGGACATCATTGCCGTAGCGCGGATCAGGGATGCTGTTGCACATATGCATTAGAAAAACATTGGAACAGTTGATTACATTCATGGTTCGACAAGCGCACCACGAACATAATCAACAGTTACCCTTTTATCCTGGGTTTGTCGAAGAATGCAATCAAGGACTGATTTGACGAAAATACACCGGCAGCTCTGGATACTCGCGGGAATATCGGTTTTAGTCGTTGCAGCCGCAATGATTCTGCCGCCCATTTCGCAACCTGCCGATTACCATCAGTTCGCCGATCAGCGCAATTTTCTCGGTATTCCCAATTTCAACGATGTCATCTCCAACCTGGCTTTTTTGCTCAGTGGCGGTGCTGGACTGGTGTTTCTATGGCGGGTTTATCGGATGCCTGCACAAACCACATTTCATGACCTCAAAGAATGCTTGCCGTATGGGGTGTTGTTTTTCAGTGTAGCCGCCGCCGCACTCGGATCGATGGTTTATCACTGGACGCCGGATGTTGATCATTTGATGTGGGATCGGTTGCCCATTGTCATCGGTATTGCCGCTTTGCTGTCCGCAACGCTGGTTGACCGCATAACCCCGGCTGTCGGTTTGTGGGCGTTGCCCCTGCTCGTCGTTTCAGCCGTATTCAGCGTACTGCATTGGTATTGGACTGAGCTGCAAGGCACGGGCAACTTGAACTTTTATATTGTGATGCAGTTTTATTCGATTCTGCTGATTGTCTGGATCAGCCTGCGTTTTCCATCGCGTTATACGCGCGGCAACGATGTTTATCAAGTGATTGCCTTGTATGCGATAGCGAAGCTGGCTGAAATGCTGGATGGGCAAATCTTTGTTTGGTCAAGTAGTTGGGTAAGCGGTCACACACTAAAGCATCTGATTGCGGCGTATGCGGCTTATCGGATAGTGCAAATATTGCGGAAACGGACGTTGATAGGGTGTCAATAAGCGAAGCGCATTGCACCGGAATTTTCATTCGATGCAATAAAAATCGCGCTCTACTTTGCTTTGTCGCGTTCATTGGTTAGATCCACATTGATTCATTCTCGTTTCTCTCAACTTCAAATGACTTAAACCCCGCTCTAGCTTTGAATACTTCTACGTTCTTGCTCAGACTTCCGAGTGCTTGCGAAATCTCGGCGCGTGTTATTTCTGATTGAGCTCCGACTATGATGCACTTTACCGAGAGATCTTTGGAGAAATCGGCAAAATACAATCCATTTATCTCGTCTGTTAACCCTAAGAAGACACGATATTCCTGTTCGTATTCCCAGTGCTTAAATTTTGTTAATAGAAGCTTCTTCATGAGTGGCTTATCTGGTATATCTGGTTTATTAAGCCGTTGATCCACGTAGTTAATCTAATTAATTGCAGAGTGGGGTACTTCGAATCCAAGGCAAATTCCCTTGTGTTTGTCTGCATAATGACTCCAAAGAATTGGGTGTGTTAAAGTCTTGCAAAAGCAAAGAATACCATTGGTTTTAGAAATCTTTGGTTTTGTCTTTTCCATAACTTCCAGAAATCTTTGATCAGATAAATCAACGGCAAGAAACTCAAATGGATCATTCAATTCCATAATCCGTGAGATTTTTAAGCGACGACTTCGCAGTGCTTCGATCCCGTATTGCGCATTTATGAAGTGATATACAAGCATCGTTTACAATCAGATCCCTGAAATGATTTGATAAATTGCATCAAAAATATTATCTATTACCGAAAAATTCATGATCTTTCATTGATTCTTAATGTATTATTTTAATTAATTTTTCATCCATTTATTGTAAAACGTTATTTTTTGACATCTTTTTTAGAAATCTCTGAATAACTGTCATTTCGAGCAGAGCGAGAAATCTATACTGTTGATCGCAAAGATTCCTCACTGTGTTCGGAATGATAAATGTGGATTGCTCAGTGCTTTTGGGACAAAATTAATACCACAGATCTGTTGGGATGAAAAGCAGTAATGTTGTGATAGTAATGTTGTGATCACATCATTTGGGATATGTGTAGATAGTCGGTCCTGAAATATCCGGAAGCACATGATATTATGTGAAAATATACCATTTCTTGGTTATCATAACGACCGGAAATATTAGAATAGCATGATATTTCTGGTCGAACTGGTGCTTAAAAATGCTAAGACGTAGCAGTACGATTCATCGACCGAATTTGT
>NZ_JAYUWI010000106.1:0-3689 GCF_043753625.1 Nitrosomonas sp. | reverse complement strand
GTAAACCCAAGGGTATGCATCGGCGTACTTTTGAGCGATTGAAAGCCCGGCATGATGCCTGTGCAGATACGTCATGGGACTGGATGGCGCAACGGCTTGAGATGTTGGAGAGACGGTTGTCAGATCGGGGCATTGATCTTGATAACCCAGATTGTGACGATTGAAACTGCTTGGCAAATTGAATGCATCTAGAATGCTTCTTTGTTCTTGGCACACCAGCTTTAACTTATAGCTCAAGAATTGATTCATCATTGCATGCAAGCCAGGTATGACTATCAGTAATTGTTCAAACTACATGACAGCGAATCGTAAATTCGCAGTAACTACATTTGCGTTATTATTTTAAATTACAGAACCAACATTACTTCTCTCAAGAGCCAGAAACTTATTACTAAAATCTGCAAATCTTATTACTGTAAAATGCTCACCATGTGTGTTGGCTAGAATATCAATTAATGCTATTTCCTCTTCCGTACATTGATTCTTATCAAATTTAAGGGTCACTATATCTCCTTTTTTTACACCTTCCGTTTCTAATCTTAAGTAAATTCCTGTCGCAGAAAAATTAATAATCTTTTGAACTTTTGATTCTCCATTTTTCCATTTCATGATAACTGATGAATTTGGCAACATACACTTTTGTCTGATAGTTTCAATTCGTCTATCCGGTTGTTTATTTTTGAGAGTGTGCCTTAGCTGCCGCAACCAAGAACGATCATTTTTTTCTTTAGCTAACTTCGCAAATAAATTCTTTCGCGTAGCAATAAGTACTTGCATGAAGTAAACATCAACATTTGATGTGTTAAACAAAGTTAAGAAATGATCTTCTAAATTAGCAAACATAATTTCATTTGATAATTTATCAAATTCGAGGATAGGCATTGGTGTATAAGCACATTGATCTTGCTTTAGATTCTTTCTATTTTCTAAAACATATGGTTGGTAATAAGCTATGTCATCAATAATTACTAACCAATGAGAGGGTAATTGATCATAATAACGAACTTTTCTTTTTAACAATTCGTTTCTTCTAGCGCCATTAATTTGATTAAAAACATAAGAAAACCTGTGATATAGCGGTGTTTGAAAATAAGGGTGTGTATCAGTTATCTCACTTAATCTTGTGATGTTATCGATATCCTTTGGATCTGCTTCCAACAAACTACGGTATAAAGCAGAGTTACAAATAGGATTTTGAAGTAATATTTTGATATCACATGAGTTTTCTAATTTATCTCGAAGAATTGGAATTAAATCAGTTAAATTAATATCTTGTGATAATGATGCCCCACTAACCCAAATTCTACTGCTTGCGTTTTTTGCAAGATCTACAATGGCGTCATGTATTTTAATTCTTGAAGGATGGATATCCTTGATACCAAATTTGTTCGTACTATTTAAAATTGAGGTGGAATTGGTTACGAGTGTAGAAACTACTTTAGTGAATTTAGCTTCGAGTTCATCTGCAAAGAATTTTTGATTTAATAAATGAACGGCTATAGAAGCAAATAAAAGTATTATAGTTTTTTCAAAAATCTCAATCCATTCAGTCCATTCTATATCATCTTTTTTTAAATGTTCTCCATATTTCAATATTAGTACAGTTATAAAAAATGCTAAAGCTAATTTTACTTGTGTTGATTTGAGGAATTTCAAGAGGAAACCTTGAATACCTTCTCTTTCTTGTTTCTCCGCCATATATATATATTATGATATTTAAAAAAAGGTTTTATCCTAAGATAAAACTTATTACGTGTTATCAAAATGTTATATTGTCCCGACCCATTAAGAAGATTGAGTAGCATCTCCGTATCCAGCCTTCTCAATAGACAAACACACGTTTAATTATTCTAGGTTAAATAGCGCTCGGTAATATACAACAATTAGTTTGCTATTGCATCTGATAAGAGTAGCAAAGGACACGATCAATTTTTGACAGAACTCCAAGGCAGCTTCTTCATGATTTTCTCGATGATTGTAGCCAACCGTAAGTGATAGCAGATTAAATGATTTTTCATAAATATTTGACCAAGAAAGCCCATCACCAAGAACATCACTTTTTTCATTTTCTAGAACTGAATGTAAAAGGTTTGGCAGGTTCTTTAAATTTCTTATCAAGCTCAGGTAATTTCTTAACAAGCAGTTTAAATTGCTCTAGTGAGCTTGCCATATTCTTTGTTTGAATTCTCCATAAGTTTATATTTTTTTAAGCACTACAATATTTGGTTAAGAAATTAGATGAACAAAAGAAATAGAATAGAATGTGACAAACCTGAAGATTATCGACGAATGTTGGTTAGCACTGACAGTATTAATAACAGCAAGTTATATGATCTTCCAATCCGTAGATCCCAGGTTTCAGTACTGATGAGGGAGCCAATTAGATCGCAATTTAATTGTGTCAAATTTGTGCCAAACTGCAGCAGAAATGCCATTATCTGAGATTGTGTAACACTGATTTCATGTTTGGCAAGCATTACAAGTCATTGATTTATATATATCTATAATTTCAAGTTACGTTTCGCAATCAGTATGTCAGTTTCACAAGTCAATATGGATACAAAAGCTTCGCTCTTGTATGGCATTAATACAGACTGGCGATGCCAGACTGTGGCATCCAGTTCGTAGGCAATTAATAATTAACTTTCCAGAATTGGAACGTGACAAATCTGACGATTATTGGCGAGTGTTGGCGAGCACAGACGGGTATATTTTCAACAAAAACAGTTAGTTAATACACCTGTTAATCCGCAGGTCCCAGGTTCGAGCCCTGGTCGGGAAGCCAAAAAGTGCAAAAACCATCAAAAAGCTTTCTGCAAAATGAAGTAAGTCAGGATAAAGACAATCCGCGCTCTATTGGGCACCGTGGGTTAGTGCTTGGTAATCTGTATCTACGTCGTAACCACGATCTTCTCCAACTGTGGCTCCCGATTTGGTGTTGGATTGCAACAACTTAAGAGATTCCTCCCGTTCAGCCATTCCTGTTGCCGCCGATACGCTGACATCTACTACCAGGCCTTTACGGTTCTCCATCAATACATGCCCCATGTAGCACAGAAGACTGGCATCGCCGTCACTCTTGCGCACCGACGTGCATCGGAATCAGTGGCCGATTCATGGGTGGCATTACTGTGCTTTTCCCCAGCAAAATCACGGCTCGGGTTTCGGGTGTGATCAACCGGCGGATTGCTGCCGCCATTCTTGCGTATTAAACTTTTGTGCAAAGCACAGGCTTCTAGTAATGTGCCATCAATGCTGAAGTGCTCGTCACCACTTAATTCCACCCACTCCGCCAGTTGCTTCACACCTGCAAAGAAATGCCCGGACACCTCTTTATCCAACAAACGACACCCCGGTTCTGGGTAAAGATGTTGTGATCCCATACCGGATCGTCTATGTCCAACATAACAAACCAGCGGTACAGCAGGTGCTCGACCAATTGCCGCTCGGATCTGATCGTAAACAGTACCTGCAGCCGCGAGGCTCTCAATAATCGCTCCGGTGGTATCGAGGGGCGGCCTTCTTTCGCGTAAACTGTTGATACCGGTTCAAAATTGACCACCTGTGCCGGTTGAAAATTGACCAGGGGGAATCAGTGCGTAGGGTACTACGCATCTGTGGATAAGTCGACCAGACTGAGTTTGGTTTTTGCCTCCTGTTGATGGTTTAAAATAATTGGATTCGTTACA
>NZ_JAYUWI010000105.1:0-11200 GCF_043753625.1 Nitrosomonas sp. | reverse complement strand
ACTGATTGATCGTGCTCATGGTTCCTTGTCTCCACGCTCAGTTTTGCTTGCCGCATTGGGTATGAATGACGTTCAACAATTAACGGTGACATAGCCTTGAAGAATTATTAATTTTTCTTTTCTTCAGTGACTACATTTGACGATTACATAGTTTTTGTAGATGAAAGTGTCGATCATAGTCTTACTTCCATTGATCAAAGCTATCCAATTTTTGTTTTGGCTTTTTGCTTGTTTGAGAAAAAGCATTATGCCGAAGAAGTGACACCGGCAGCGCTCAAGTTAAAATTCAAATTCAAATTCAAATTCAAATATTTCGGACATGCTCAGGTAATCTTGCATGAAAACGATATCCGAAAAGCCAGGGGGGTTTTCAATATCCTGCAGAACGCTAATGTTCGAAGTGTTTTTATGGATGATTTGAATATTTTGGTTGAACTATAAATCAAACTGAGACGCTACCCTAGATTCGTTTAAATTTGCCATTTAAAAGCATCCGTGTTATTACTGGTACTCCATTTGCTATTATACTTGACAAAATTAGCTATAAGAATTCAATAGTCATTATATTATGTAGACTCAAGTAATAAGTTCTCTTTATTTGACTTATGAGTGTCACCTAAATTCAGGAACCGTATGTCTAGGGCATCACTAAAAGTTTTAACCTATAACATCCACAAGGGTTTTAGTGCGACCAATCTTCGATTTATCCTTCATGAGATAAAGAATTTATTGCGCCATATCGATGCCGATGTGATTTTTATACAAGAAATACACGGTGAATGCAATATTTCCAATAATCAATTTGATGATTGGCCCAACAATCGACAATTTGAATTTCTTGCAGATCAAGTTTGGCATCATTATGCATACGGTAAGAATGTTATTTATAGATCAGGGCATCATGGTAACGCGATCTTAAGTAAATATCCCTTAATTGAATGGGAGAATATTAATGTTTCTATATTACGATCAGCCAGTCGTAGTCTTTTACACGGGACAGTACAAGTTCCTGGAATTCATCAGAAAGTTCATATCATCTGTGTACACTTAGGATTGTTCGGGCATGAAAGAGAGCGTCAACTTTTAACGCTAGCAAAACGCATCAACTCCCATGTTCCCTCCGATGAACCACTGATTATCGCCGGAGATTTCAATGATTGGCGTGGCCGTGCTGAACACTATCTAAACCGGGACTTAGGCGTTGAGGAAGTTTTTAAAATGACCCATGGCGCGTATGCGCGCACCTTTCCTTCTTGGTTTCCTGTATTATCACTGGATCGCATCTATTACCGCGGATTCAGTGTTATCAGCTGTAATAATCATCTCAACGGTCTACCATGGAAACGATTATCAGATCATATTCCGCTGTTTGCAGAATTTAGGTTAATTTAAAATATCTTTTCATACCAAAAAAATAGAATCTATAACTTAATGTTTGATTGGGGATTCTACTAGTTTTTCCTCACTGGCTGACTGTAAAGCCGACTGTGCACTGTCAGTAGGTAGCTGCTCTGGCTTGTGTTCCAGTGCTAGATCAAGTACTTGATCTATCCATTTAACGGGATATATAGTCAGTTGATTTTTTACATTTGAAGGAATGTCAGTTAAATCCTTTACATTCTTTTCAGGAATAATCACAGCCTTAATTCCACCTCGATGTGCAGCTAGTAATTTTTCCTTTAATCCACCTATCGGAAGCACTTCACCTCTTAAAGTAATTTCTCCTGTCATAGCCACATCCGCTCTCACAGCAATATTTGTCAGAACCGACACCATCGCAACACAAATTCCTATACCTGCGCTTGGTCCATCCTTCGGTGTTGCGCCTTCCGGAAGATGTATATGAATATCATTTTTCTGATAGAAGTCTTCCGCGATACCTAATAACTGAGAACGTCCTCTAACTACAGAAAGTGCAGCCTGAATAGATTCCTGCATAACTTCACCCAGTTTTCCGGTAGTAATGGTTTTTCCTTTTCCAGGTAATACTACAGCTTCAATAGTCAATAGCTCACCACCTACTTCTGTCCAAGCTAGTCCAGTTACTTGCCCTACTTGATTTTTTTCTTCTGCAATACCATATGTGAAACGTTTTACACCCAAGAATTTATCCAAATTACGCGATGTAACAATTATTTTGCTTTTTCCCTTTTTTAGCAACATTGCTTTTACAGCTTTTCGGCAGATTTTTGAAATTTCCCGTTCCATTGCTCTTACACCCGCTTCTCTTGTGTAATAACGAGCAATATCCCGCAATGCAGAATCTGAAACGGCTAGCTCATTCTTCTCGAGGCCATGATTGTGCATCTGTTTGGTTAATAAATAACGTGTGCCTATATTCAGTTTCTCGTCTTCTGTATACCCCGATAATTGGATTACTTCCATGCGATCAAGTAAAGCTGGGGGAATGTTTAGAGTATTCGCTGTTGCCACAAACATAACATCGGATAAATCATATTCCACTTCAATATAATGATCCACAAACGTATTATTCTGCTCTGGGTCAAGAACTTCCAGTAAGGCAGAAGATGGATCTCCACGAAAATCCATACCCATTTTATCTACTTCATCAAGTAAAAATAATGGGTTCTTAACGCCAACCTTACTCATATTGTGTAATATCTTGCCTGGCATTGATCCGATATAGGTTCTCCTATGACCGCGTATCTCAGCTTCATCTCGTACGCCACCCAATGACATGCGTACAAACTTTCTGTTCGTAGCATGTGCAATTGATTGCCCAAGTGAAGTCTTACCAACGCCTGGTGGCCCGACGAGGCATAGAATCGGTGCTTTCATCTTATTCACACGTTGCTGAACAGCTAGATATTCAACAATCCGTTCTTTGACTTTTTCTAAACCGTAGTGATCCTTCTCAAGCAATGCTTCTGCTGCCTTTAAATCATGATTGATCTTACTCTTCTTTTTCCAGGGCAGTGCTACAAGTGCGTCAATGTAATTACGCACTACTGTTGCTTCTGCAGACATCGGAGACATCAAGTGAAGTTTTTTTAATTCTGACTCAGCTTTATTGTTTGCTTCTTTAGGCATTTGAGCAGATTTAATCTTTTTCTCAATTTCATCTATATCTGCACCATCTTCACCTTCGCCTAATTCTTTCTGGATTGCTTTTACTTGCTCATTTAGATAGTAATCACGTTGACTTTTTTCCATCTGCCGTTTAACTCTACCGCGGATACGCTTTTCTACGTGCAGGATATCTAATTCGGTTTCCAACAAACTCAGCAAGTGCTCCAGGCGTTTTAATACATCAAAAATTTCAAGAATTTCCTGTTTTTGCTCAAGTTTTAAGGGCAAATAAGCGGCAATTGTGTCGGCTAGCCGTCCAGCATCATCTATGCCGCCCAACGAGGTAATAATCTCTGATGGAATTTTTTTGTTAAGTTTTACATATTGATCGAATTGGGTCAGAATGGCGCGCCGCGTAGCTTCTGCTTCAGGGTTTTCTGTTATATCAAGCAATACTTGCGATGCTCTTCCAGAGAAATGAGTTTCAGAATCAATTAAATCGAGAATGCGAGCACGATGATTACCCTCTACCAGTACCTTAACTGTGCCATCAGGCAGTTTTAGCATCTGTAATAAGCTGGCTATACTACATACATCATAGAGATCCTCAGGTGCAGGATCATCTTTAGATGCTATTTTTTGAGCAACAAGTAGAATATTTTTATTCGACTCCATTGCAAGTTCAAGTGCTTTAATAGATTTCTGCCTTCCTACAAATAACGGTATAACCATATGCGGAAAAACAACCACATCACGTAATGGTAGGAGAGGCAGTATCAATTGCTCAGAATTCTCGATCAAAGAGGTCATATCTACTCATTTATAAAATTCACAACTGATTGATAAAATATATGCACTAATCAGAAATTCAAGATGGTAATATAAATTTACATTAGCATATATCTGCCAAGCACAAATACTAAAATAGAGGTGTTAAATATACATATTTGTTTTTAATAACACGAATAATAAACCTAGTCCTGAGAGGCGATAAAGAAACGGCTCATTATCTTAAAAAAAGCGAACCATAGAAAAAATATCTGCATTATTACTTAGTATTAAATATAAGACTGAAATATTCATATCATGTATAAAATGTGTTTTTCTCTTATGTTTCTGTCTCTCGAATCGATTTATCAACTTAAATAATATTGATTAGTATTTTGGTCAATTATTTAGAGCGTTTGGCAATCTTGGGTTGGTCAGAATAAATTAATAACGGTTTAATATCCTCATTAGTCGAATTATAGTCAATGACGACCTTAGAAACGTTTTCTAATGATGGGAGATCATACATAATATCCAGCAATATTTCTTCCAGAATTGAGCGTAATCCACGCGCACCTGTTTTGCGTGTCAAAGCCCTTTTCGCTATTGCCTTGAGTGCAGGCTCACGAAATTCTAGGTCTACGCCACCTTCCATGTTGAACATCTTCCAGTATTGCTTAACCAGTGAGTTTCTGGGTTCCGTTAGTATCTGAATTAATGCAGCTTCGTTAAGTTCTTCTAATGTAGCTACAACAGGTAGGCGTCCTACAAATTCAGGAATCAAGCCAAATTTAACCAAATCTTCTGGCTCTACTTGCTGTAAGACTTCATTCATATCCTTTCGAGTATGGTTTTTTACATCCACACCAAAACCAATTCCACCTTTTTCGGTTCGCGCTCTGATCACTTTATCAAGACCATCAAATGCGCCACCACAAATAAACAAAATATTGGTAGTATCAACTTGAATAAATTCTTGATTAGGATGTTTTCTTCCACCCTGAGGAGGAACCATAGCAATGGTTCCTTCAATTAATTTTAATAACGCCTGCTGAACGCCCTCACCTGAAACATCACGTGTAATTGAAGGATTGTCCGATTTACGTGAGATTTTATCTATTTCATCTATGTACACGATACCTCGCTGCGCCTTTTCAGCATCGTAATTACATTTCTGAAGCAATTTCTGAATAATATTTTCAACATCTTCACCAACATATCCTGCTTCAGTCAAAGCTGTGGCATCTGCCATGATAAAAGGAACATCTAAAAGCCGAGCCAGGGTTTGTGCGAGCAGTGTTTTACCTGAACCAGTCGGACCAACAAGTAGAATATTACTTTTTGAAAGCTCAATATCATCAGTGTCGTCTGATTTTGCTACGTTCTTCAGGCGTTTATAGTGATTATAAACCGCTACGGAAAGTATCTTTTTTGCTGATTCTTGCCCAATTACATATTGATCCAGTATTTGGCAGATCTCCCGAGGCACCGGCAAATTTGACTTGACTAATTTTGTCGCTTCATCACCTTGCATTTCTTCACGAATGATGTCATTGCAAAGATCAATACATTCATCGCAAATAAATACAGAAGGACCGGCAATAAGTTTCCTTACTTCATGTTGACTTTTGCCGCAAAAAGAACAGTAAAGAAGTTTCTCGCTACTAGCTTTGTCTGGCATATTATTATCCTACAGTAATCGAGTTTAAATACCCTTTATGGAACAATTTCTTACAAGTATTTCGCTTAATTCGCACTTTCATCTCTATGTGTTAATACTGCATCAACTAGGCCATAATTTACAGATTCAACTGCACTCAAAAAGTTATCACGATCTGTATCCTTTTCTAAATCAGACACTGGACGCCCGGCATGTTTTGCCATAATCTCATTTAATCGAGCTTTAAGATAGAGTATTTCACGTGCATGTATCTCAATATCAGAGGCTTGTCCTTGAAATCCTCCTAGCGGTTGGTGGATCATTACACGTGAATTAGGCAAACAATACCGTTTCCCTTTTGCACCCGCAGTTAGCAACAATGCTCCCATACTTGCCGCTTGACCGATACATAAGGTACTTACATCCGGTTTGATATATTGCATTGTGTCATAAATGGCCAAACCAGCCGACACCACACCACCTGGTGAATTAATATAAAAATGTATGTCTTTCTCTGAGTTCTCAGATTCAAGAAATAAAAATTGTGCTACAACCAAGTTCGCTGTAGCTTCCGTAACAGGGCCTACCAGAAACACCACCCTTTCCTTTAATAAGCGCGAATAAATATCATAAGCACGCTCCCCTCGCCCGCTTGTTTCTATCACCATAGGAATTAAACCCAAATTCTTAGGCTCTAAATCATGAATGTTATCAGATAGTCGCGTCATCTTAGGATATTCCCATCAGCTCATCGAATGTCACAGTTTTATCAATTAATTTAATTTTTTCGAGCGCCCAATTTACTACATTCTCTTCCAGAGCTAATGACTCTGCTTCTTGCAAACGTTCTGCAGAAGCATAATGCCATTTGACTACTTGCTCTGGATTCTCATAACTTTGTGCGGCATCTTCAATTATGTTACGAACTTGTTCGGACGTGGCCTTAAGAGCGTGCACTTTTACAAGTTCTGCCAGAATCAAACCCAGTTTAACGCGATATTCTGCTTTTTCTTTAAAAAAGTCTGACGTAAGTGGTATTTCTTTCGCTTTCATCCCTCGCGCCTCAAGGTCACTTCTCGCATTTTGCATTAATCGATCTTTTTCCTGATTAATTAAAATATTAGGTGCTTCAATTTGAGCAGTATCTAAAAATGCTTGCATAATTTGCTCTTTAATCTTCGATCTAACTCGCTTTGAAACTTCACGCTCAAGATCTCTCTGTATTCCTTCACGCAATTTTTTTATATCTCCGTCGGGTATACCCAGTAACTTGGCAAAATCTGCATCTACATTAGGCAATATCGGTTCTTCCAGCTCTTTTAGTTTTACTTCAAATGTAGCGGTCTTTCCAGCGATATCTTTACCATGGTAACCTTCCGGAAAAACAACATCAAATGATTTATTGTTTCCCGCTTTCATGCCAATCAGCGAAGCTTCGAAATCCTTTAAGAACTTTCCGTCTCCGATTATCAATTGAATATCTTCAGTCCTTCCACCATCAAAATCATCACCATCAATAACCCCATGATAATCGATCTTAGCACGGTCTCCTTTTTTTGCCGAGCGGCTAACTGGTTCATAAATCACGCGCTGCTTACATATCATATCCAAGGTTTTATCAATATCAGTTTCCCCAATCTGCACAGTAGGCCGTTCGATATTTTGCTTGCTTAAATCGCCTAAAACTATTTCAGGATAGACCTCAAATGTTGCACTGACCGTATAGCGTATTTCGTTATCATCTGTTACTTTTGCTTCAAAACGCGGGTACCCGGCAACCTGTAAATTATGCTCATTGACGGTATCCTTAAATTCTTTATGCACAGCGTCATTTAATACATCTTGTTGGACTTGCGCACCGTACATTTGAGTAATTATTTTTAATGGAACTTTTCCAGGACGAAAACCATGTAATTTGGTTGTCTTCGCTAGCCGTTTTAAGCGATTTTCAATTTCATCCTGCAATTTCTCCAGAGAAATTGTAATATCAAAGCAACGTTCTAGTGTACTGAGGTTTTCTACATTTGATCCCATTAAAGTTCCTGACTGATTAAATATTTTTCAATATATTACAATACTATCCGATCATTATTTCTTGAGATTATCGAATAAAAAGCTTTGCGGTAACATACAAATTCCAAATGGTGCGAAAGGGGGGACTCGAACCCCCACACCTTTCGGCGTCAGAACCTAAATCTGGTGCGTCTACCAATTCCGCCACTTTCGCATTTCATTTTAGCTTAGCGATTATACCTTTTAATCTCGTTAACCGCAGCCAGATCATTCAATACTCTGTATAACAAGGGACTGTTTGACCACTCACTCCTTTACTATCTGGTCCCATAAAATATAAATAAGTTGTCATCAAATCTTCAGGTTGCCGCATCGTTTGCTTAATTTCACCTGGGTGAGTTTTAGCGCGCTGCGGTGAGTTAACGATGCCTGGTACAATTGTATTGATCCGCAAATTTGGCATGGATTCCCATTCATCGGCTTGTACTTTTACTAATGCTTCAATACCTGCTTTCACCACTGTAAATCCCCCCCAATAGGCCGATGGCTTATGTCCGTGAGAACTTGACGTCATTATGACACTGGCATCAGGAGAAGCTTTTAACAAAGGAAGACATGCTTTAGTCAAGGCAAAAGGAGTAATCAAATTAATCTGCAGCATCGTTCGCCATTGCTGAACAGTTTGATTTTCTAGCGGGCTGAGACCATGTAGAAATGCAGCGTTATGCAATATTCCATCCAAACGTCCCAACTGCTGTTCGATGGCCTGCGCTATCACCGCAAAATCAGCTTCTTCAGCTTGTTCAAAATCCAATGGATAAATTAGAGCTTGCGCTTTATCGATAGCTTCAATCTCATCATAAACAGATTCCAGTTTTTTTACTTTGCGGCCATGCAAGATCACCGTAGCCCCGTAATTCGCATAGGTTAACGCTGCAGCACGCCCCAAACCTTGCCCAGCCCCCGTGATGAGCACTACACGATCTTTAAGCAGATCTTTCGGTGCCGAATAGTTTTCTAATTTATTCATAATTTAGAATTTATCACGATAAAGTATCTTGAGAGAGAAATAGAACACCTTAATAAGTATCTTTATTCCCTCATTCAGCTCAATAAACATAAAAAAACAGACTCCAATGAAATATTGGAGTCTGTTTTATATCAAAATACTGAGTAGCGTAGGTATGAATACCAATACTTACATATCCATGCCGCCCATACCACCCATACCACCCATGCCACCGCCCATGCCATTCGCGGCACCTGATTCATCCTTAGGCAATTCAGCCACCATCGCATCGGTTGTTAACATTAAACTTGCAACCGAAGCTGCATTCTGCAAAGCATAACGCGTAACTTTTGTTGGATCCAAAACACCCATCGCCACCAAATCTCCATACTCGCTTGTTGCTGCATTGTAACCAAAATTGCCCTTGCCTTCAGCGACCTTGTTAACCACAACGGATGGCTCATCACCGCAATTGATTACAATTTGGCGCAATGGTTCTTCAAGAGCGCGTAAAACAATCTTGATACCGGCGTCCTGATCGTGATTGTCTCCTTTAACCTGCTTGACAACCGGGATAGCACGTAGCAATGCCACACCACCACCAGGAACAACACCTTCTTCTACCGCAGCACGTGTGGCATGTAATGCATCTTCCACTCGCGCTTTTTTCTCTTTCATTTCAACTTCAGTAGCTGCTCCGACTTTAATCAATGCGACCCCACCAGCAAGCTTAGCTACACGCTCTTGCAGCTTCTCTTTGTCATAATCACTGGTGGCTTCCTCTATCTGAGTACGAATCTGCTTAACGCGACCTTCAATGTTGCCGCCATTACCTGCGCCATCAATAATAGTCGTATTTTCTTTACCCACTTCAATGCGTTTGGCTTGACCCAAATCATTCAGTGTGGCTTTTTCTAAAGTCAAACCAACTTCTTCAGCAATGACAGTGCCACCTGTTAGAATTGCAATATCTTCCAACATGGCCTTACGGCGATCGCCAAAACCTGGCGCTTTAACCGCACAAGTCTTAAGAATGCCACGAATATTATTCACGACTAAAGTTGCCAGTGCTTCACCATCCACATCTTCAGCAATAATCAATAGTGGTTTACCCGCTTTGGCTACTTGTTCCAGTATCGGTAACAAATCGCGTATGTTAGAAATCTTCTTGTCGTGTAACAGAACAAAAGGATTGTCCAGCAAAGCTATTTGTTTTTCTGCACTACTTACAAAGTAAGGAGAAAGATAGCCGCGATCAAACTGCATACCTTCAACTACTTCAAGCTCATTTTGCAGCCCTGACCCATCTTCCACGGTGATCACGCCTTCCTTGCCAACCTTTTCCATTGCATCTGCAATGATCTTGCCTATTTCATCATCAGAATTTGCTGAAATACTACCAACTTGAGCAATTTCCTTAGCCGTTGCACAAGGTTTTGAAAGTTTCTTCAATTCACCAATGGCTGCGGTAACTGCTTTATCAATCCCGCGTTTGAGATCCATTGGATTCATGCCTGCAGCAACATACTTCATACCTTCTTTAACAATAGCTTGAGCTAATACAGTCGCAGTGGTAGTACCGTCACCGGCCACGTCAGAAGTTTTGCTGGCTACTTCTTTCAGCATCTGCGCACCCATATTTTCAAATTTATCTTTCAGTTCTATTTCTTTAGCAACCGAAACACCATCCTTAGTAATAGTTGGCGCACCGTAAGAACGATCCAACACAACATTGCGACCTTTTGGTCCTAATGTTACTTTTACTGCATCGGCTAAAATATTAACACCAGCCACCATTCTATGGCGCGCTGAATCACCAAATTTCACTTCTTTTGCTGACATATCTTTTCTCCTAATCTTTCAACACATTATCTTTTGTGGGTTATTGAATTGACACTCTTAGCCTTCAATCACGCCCATAATATCTTCTTCCCGCATGACCAAAAGCTCTTCGCCTTGAACCTTGACAGACTGCCCAGCATATTTACCAAACAATACTTTATCGCCAACCTTAACTTCCAATGGACGAATCTTTCCATCATCTCCAACTTTTCCTTTTCCTACAGCCAGAATTTCACCCTGATCAGGTTTTTCTGCTGCACTGTCTGGAATAACAATACCTGATGCGGTTTTACGTTCATCTTCTAATCGCTTGACGATAACACGATCATGCAAAGGGCGAATTTTCATACTATTTTCTCCTATTAAAATTAAAAACTTGAAATTTTCAAAGTATTTGCACTTTATTCTTGTGAGTCCCGAGACAATTGGCAACATTACAAAAAATAAATTTAGCACTCACTAGCTATGAGTGCTAATAATAGGGGTTATTACTCAGAATTTCAAGCAAGGAGGCACAATTTTTTTACTCCCCATTTGTAAGCGAGGGGATAAACACGGAATAAAAACGAAACAACCCCGGAATTAAATCAGTGAATCGCCTCAGATTTTCAGGAGACATGTTTTCTTGAGTCAAGCTGCATCAGCTGACTCTTCCTGTTGGCGATAATACGCCTTTTCAAATTCTGCCGGTGGGACATATCTGATTGCATCCAGCAGTCTTCGATTGTTGAACCAATCCACCCATTCCAATGTAGCAAATCCCACTTCTTCGATACTGCGCCAAGGACCGCGATGCCGTATGACTTCGGTCTTGTACAAACCATTGATGGTTTCGCTAGCGCGCTGTCATAAGAATCGCCAGTGCTACCAACAGAGGC
>NZ_JAYUWI010000104.1:0-3725 GCF_043753625.1 Nitrosomonas sp. | reverse complement strand
AATCCAAATTTCGTCACAACACTTTGTTGCTCACAAAAAATGTTTCCTTACATATCAATTATATGCTGCGTCACCATTTTTTGCTCGCGCCTCGTTTTGTTTGGAACTTTGAATTTTTAGACGTGCCCTTATGAAATATACATTTCTTCATAGTTCTAACTATCTCTTTAATTATCCAGCTCAATTATTTCTCTTAAACCGGGTTATTTGCTATGATGCGTGTCCTGCTTTGCGCAACGAATCTTCATGCTCAATATTGATCTGCATTGTCATTCCACAATTTCTGATGGTTTATTAACACCCGTTCAACTGGTCGAACGTGCCGCGCTACGCGGTGTTGAAACGCTGGCCTTAACCGATCATGACGACATCGCCGGGTTAGTAGAAGCGCGCCAGACAGCCGACGCAAAAAATATCACATTTATAAACGGCGTGGAAATATCCGTCAGTTGGCGCGGCCGTACCTTGCATATTGTCGGACTGGACATTGATCCAGAGTATACGCCACTCATCGAAGGTCTGACCGCTATCCGCGCAGGCCGTTCGCAACGTGCCGCCAATATTGCTGCAGAACTCGACAAAATTGGTATCCACGGTAGCCTGGAAGGCGCTTATGCCCACGTGGGCGAGCGGCGTTTGATCGGGCGCACGCATTTTGCCCGCTTCCTGGTTGAGCAAGGCTATGCCAAAGACGTAAAATCCGTATTTAAAAAATATCTGGTGAAAGGCAAGCCGGGATATACTCCGCACGAATGGGCGACACTCAATGATGCGGTAAGCTGGATCTGCGGCAGCGGGGGGTGTGCAATCATCGCGCATCCGGGACGCTACGATCTAGGCAAAAATGTACTCAATGATTTACTTGATGAATTTTGTGTGCTGGGTGGATCGGCCATTGAAGTGGTCACGTCGAGTCACACACCGGAGCAGGTTCGTCACTTTGCGCAACATGCGCAAAACAAGAATCTGATGGCTTCATGCGGCTCAGATTTTCATGGTCCGGGAGAAAGCTTTCACGATCTGGGACAATTACCCGAATTTCCGCAGGGATGCACACCCGTCTGGCATCACTGGAAAAACACAATAGCAGTCGAACTTGTATAACAATTGTTGATAAACTGATAACACTTCTTTAATCCAGATACAGTCCTTACTGTGGCCCAATTTTTTTCTATTCACACTGACACACCGCATTTACGCCTGATCAAACAGGCCGTAACGATCGTACGCAGCGGCGGAATCATCGTCTACCCCACTGATTCTTGCTACGCCCTGGGTTGCCACCTCGGTGATAAAAACGCGATGGCGCGTATCCGCACCATCCGGCAAGTGGATGAGCGCCATCATTTCACGCTGGTGTGCCGAGATCTGGCGGAAATTTCAACCTACGCAAAAGTCGACAACAGCCAGTACCGGTTACTCAAAGCCACGACACCCGGCAGCTACACATTTATTTTGCAAGCCACGCGGGAAGTTCCACGCCGCATGCAACATCCGAAACGCAATACCATCGGCTTGCGCATTCCCGATCATCCGGTCGTTCTGGCGCTGCTGGAAGAACTCGGCGAACCATTACTCAGTTCTACTTTGATATTACCGGAAGACGAGTTTCCGCTGAATGATGCGGAGGAAATCCGCGAACGCCTGGAGCATCAGGTTGAATTGATCATGGATGCCGGTTCCTGCGGTATAGAAATGACCACCGTGATCGATTTAACCACCGACGTGCCCGAATTGATCCGGCAAGGCAAAGGCGGTCTCGAACCCTTTGGACTCAGCCATGGATGAAATTATTCAAGGCATCGCCATTTATGCCTTACCGGTCATTTTCGCCATCACTATGCACGAAGCGGCGCATGGTTATATTGCCAAACATTTTGGCGACTTCACTGCCTTTAACGAGGGGCGCATCAGTCTTAATCCGATCCGGCATATCGACCTCATTGGCACGATTCTGGTACCACTGACGTTATTCGTTCTCAGCAAGATGACGGTCGGCGCGGGATTTTTATTTGGCTGGGCCAAACCGGTGCCGGTTAATTTTGCCAACTTACGCCAGCCGAAACGCGACATGCTCTGGGTAGCCGCAGCCGGCCCCGGCGCTAATCTGCTGATGGCGTTTTTTTGGGCTTTGATGATCAAAATCGCCATTGCCATGCCGGAAAGCAGTTTCGCAAAACCGTTGGCGCTGATGGGAATCGCAGGAATCGAAATCAATGTCATCCTGATGGTACTCAACCTACTGCCGTTACCGCCTTTGGACGGAGGCCGCATGGCCATCAGTCTGCTGCCACACCGTTTAGCTTACCCCTTTTCTCGGATCGAGCCTTACGGATTTATCATATTATTGGGATTGTTATTCAGCGGTGTGCTGGGTACGGTGATTGGGCCTATGATTACCTGGACTAAAATAATTATTGTGTCAATTTTTGGGTTATATATCTAACAACGTTTTACATTTAGGATATCAAAATGTTTGCTGATCGCGTTTTATCAGGCATGCGCCCCACCGGCAGCCTGCATTTAGGACATTATCATGGCGTATTAAAAAATTGGGTAAAATTGCAGCAGCAATATGAATGCCTGTTTTTTGTCGCGGATTGGCATGCTTTGACCACCCATTACGACACACCGGAAATTATCGAACAAAATGTTTGGGATATGGTGATTGATTGGCTGGCTGCGGGCGTTGATCCCTCGCAAGCGATTTTATTCATTCAATCCAAAGTACCCGCGCACGCCGAACTGTATTTATTGCTGTCGATGATGACGCCGCTCGGCTGGCTGGAACGCGTGCCTACGTATAAAGACCAGCAGGAAAAACTGTCTGAGAAAGATCTCAGCACTTATGGTTTTCTTGGCTATCCGTTGCTGCAAAGTGCGGATATTCTGATTTACCGCGCCAATCTGGTTCCCGTCGGGGAAGATCAAGCACCGCACCTGGAATTTACGCGCGAAATTTCGCGCCGCTTCAATCATATTTATGGCAAAGAACTCGGCTTTGAAGAAAAAGCGGAATTAGCTGTCAAAAAGCTGGGCTCAAAGAAATCAAAACTGTATACCGAGTTGCGCAATCTGTATCAAGAGCAGGGCGATGAACATGCGTTGGAAGAAGCCCAATCATTACTGAATGAGCAGCAGAATCTCAGCCTGGGCGACCGGGAACGCTTATTTGGTTATCTGGAAGGTGGCGGCAAAATGATTCTGACCGAGCCTGAAACATTGCTCACCGAAGCTTCCAGAATGCCCGGCCTGGATGGTCAGAAAATGTCCAAGTCCTATAACAACACCATCAGCTTGCGCGAAGACCCGGAAAGCATCCAAAAAAAAATCCGCACCATGCCGACGGATCCGGCGCGGGTGCGGCGCAGCGATCCGGGTGATCCTGCCAGGTGTCCGGTATGGCAATTCCATTTGGTTTATTCCGACGATAACACCCGCGAATGGGTGCAGCGCGGTTGCAAGAACGCGGAAATTGGTTGCCTGGATTGCAAATCGCCCATCATTGACAAGATTCTGGCCGAACAAGCGCCGATGTATGAACGCATTATGAAGTACGAAGAAGATCCAACACTAGTGCGCAACATCATTGCGGATGGTTGCGAGAAAGCCAACAAACTGACGGAAGAAACCATGCGTGACATTCGCGAAGCCATGGGACTCAGTTATTCCTAGGTGATTACATTCATGGTTCGACAAGCTTGTATGGTGTTTCTGGCTCCTTC
>NZ_JAYUWI010000103.1:0-3739 GCF_043753625.1 Nitrosomonas sp. | reverse complement strand
ATGCTATTTCCGTAGCAGTACCTGCGATTCCACTAAACCCTAAAACAGCTGCAATTAATGCGATAACTAAAAATGTAAGAGCCCAATTAAACATTTTCCACTCCTTATTTATGATTGAATAACACTAATATATTCTTCTAAATTTTGGAGAGAGTCGGTACGGTATCCAACATTTGCCTTATGAACATACAATTTTATTACAAGGATATGATTGGTAATGAAGTTGAAGCTGGTCCGTGCAATACTTCACCATCCGTATCAAAGCGTGAGCCGTGGCAAGGGCAATCCCATGAACGTTCCGCAGAATTAAAGTGAACAATACATCCCAAGTGAGGACACTTGGGGGATGAAGGATGTAATTTACCTTGCTCATCCTTAAATACTGCAATTTTGCGAACTCCAATCTGAACAAAATAGCACCTTGCCCTAATGGAATATCGTTAATGGCGGCTACTTCACCACCTTTTAGCCAGTCTGATAAACCAATACCTTCAAAGTAAGAATTAGAATTAAATCGTTTTCATAATGCGCGTACTAGAGCGATCAGGCGATCACGTACCGAAGGGTTCCACAACTTGATATTCTTTACTGATTTTTCGATATCTGACAGCAGCTTTTTACAACTCGAAACCAGGTAAAGTCAGTTCTTGTCCAATCGATGCTCGAACACTTGCTCCAGTTGCGGCGATCCATCCTCGGCTAGCAGGCTCTTCTCGAAGCGCAACAATGCCTGCCTGCCTGTTAGCTCCAACGTCGCCACTTGGTTGTCGAACCAGGGTTCGGGATGGCACAGATGCCAATTAACCTCCGTCTGACGTACACCAGCCATCCGCGCCAAGCTCCGGGCCAGTTTACCGACCATTGTGGACCAGCCTGCGCGCATAATGCGTCGATCGCGCGCACCGAGCGGGTTGCGGAAGGGTGAACACACCGCCTGATATATTATGCTAGGGAGCTTCGCACCAGGAAATTTCACCTCAGCCAGGTAAACATGATGCACGTCGCCCGATAGCACAGTGATTGTTTCGGGTGCCCGACCTCGTTCACCGGTTGCCACAGAGCGGATCAAGGCAATTATCTGCTGGAATGATCTCCCGAATGCGCTCCAGTGCTCCAGGTCCAGTTTGCGGCGGATGCGTTCGCCGATGTTCACGAACCACGATCCCCACGCGCCCTTGCACACCGCCTCGTTCCAGGCTTCAAGGTAATGCAAGCCGGGGCCCATGAATACGGGGAGCGAGGTTCCAATCAACAGATGCCGGAAGTCGCCACTCACCTGCGATTCCAACCATCGCCATTCGTTCTCGTCGAGCATGTCCCGGTGATCAGATGCCAGCATCCGTCCAGCGCGCGAATCTACGACTACAAGTCGCACATCGCCGAAATCACGACAGAAACTCCAGCGATAGCTGTCTGGGGACTTGTCCGCCTGCATGGTGAATTCGCGCAGTCGTCGGCCAAAGTCTTCGTGACGACCAGCGTTCATTTGCTCGAACAATGCATCCTCGTGCAGTTCGTTCGGCGAAAGATTGCCCAAGTGCTGATAGACCCAATACGACATGAATGCCCCGACGATCCGTTGTTGCCACCACGGTTTGGCGCGCATGCCCTGAACCCAGCTTTGGGAGATGTTCCAGTCGTCTTTGACGTCGTGGTCGTCAAAGATCATCACGCTGGGAATGGTCGATAGCAGCCAACGAATATCCTCTTGACCCCAAGAATCCTGGTAGAGCCGCGTGAATTCCTCGAAATCCGCTACTTCCTCGCCGGGAGGCTGACTGGTGTCGCGCCGTGCTGCTATCCACTTATGCATTTCGGGGGAAACCTCGTCGGCATAGATCTGGTCGCCCAACATCAGCAACGCTTGCGGCCATTGATTTTCCGGCTGTGCGCGCATGCGAAAAGTCAGTGCACGTAAGGCATCGATTTCGAACCCGTGCGTTGCATCCTCCTGGTGCGTCAAGGTAAAGGGCGGTTCGTGGGGCACCGCCACGCGGCATGAGCCGAATGCAAATCGCAGCGTAGCATGGGAGTTAAACGTGCGGATGACGCAGGGTGGAAATGATGAGTCCAGTTCCGGCCAGACCTTGTCCCCATCCAGTTGGACGCTGTACTCGTACCGCGTCGCGGGCGCCAGATTAGTCATATAGACCAGCGCATAATGATGACCTTCCACCTCGAACGTCGACGCACAGTGGCCGAGAATCTCAACCTCGCACGCAGCATCGACCTCCACCCAGACCGTGGCGTCGGTTTCACCGACGTAGCGTAGTACCGGACCCAGGACAAGCTTGGTCATGGTAACTCTGATGTTACTGAGATCGGCAGCGTGCGGCTCATGATTTCCTCCTGGATGCGGCTAAACGGATCTGCACAGTACTCGAACGAAATTCGAATAATTTGGAATATCGATTCATATCGGGGCATAGAAAAAAATCACGGAATTATTTCTTTGATTTTAAAATAGTAATTGCGATTGGATATTTTCGCGAGATTCATCAATCATGACTCCATCAAACATAATCTCTTTTGAGTCTTTGATTTCGTTGAAAGAACTTTCAAAGCATTCTTTCATCGACAGTTGAAAACTAGTTGTTAAGGAGGTCAAATAAATAAGCAAAGAGCCAATATCAGCCTTAATATCTTTTCTTGTTGAAACATTTTCGGCTAATTGACTTATATTTTTAAAAAACCATTGTGCAGCAATTTTTGGATCTGCAACCCGTTCATCCTTTATTGCTTTGGTAAATTTTAAACGCGCATCAAAAGTAATATTTGCATCCGACAGATGGTTATCATTTGTATCAAGCAATATCCAATGGCATTAGTACAAACTTCTTCACCATTATCTAAGAAATTGATTAGTTTTCCACATTTGAGAGTATCCTAAATTTTGTGTAAGTGGCGGTTAATTATTGCCGAGGCATCCTCTCCTCAAACTGAATAGTGAAGCGATGATCCGTGATCCGTGATTGGTAGGCCGTGCGAGATTCGAACTCGCGACCAACGGATTAAAAGGTATTATAACTAATTATTTTTTATTATTATTTCATCTGTGCTGGCGCTAGCTCTTGAGCCGATAACCCAGCGGCACTGCATATTGGCACATCTTCTTGACACTCTTGCGGTGAACTCCACCATATGGCGCAATTTCACGCTAACTCTGCCCTTCCACCATCACCGCTCGTGGAATCTTTGCATATTGCTCCACTGTATAGATACTTATCGCTTTTCACTTGATACTCATCTCAGCAGCTTACATGTTTCAGAGTAATCCACTATTACTCCGCGATTTCCGCGTAACTTAGTCTGAATCGCCCCGGATTTTCTGGAGATAAAATGATTTGAGAGGAGGAAGAGATGAAAAACCATATCAGTTATTCTCCGGAAGTACGTGAACGAGCGGTAAGATTGGTATTCGAGCAGCAAGGAGCATGAATCGCAATGGTCGGCGATCAAATCGATCGCATCAAAGATTGGCTGTACAGCGGAGACGTTGCGCACCTGGGTAAGACGAACAGAGATTGATCAGGGAATTCGAGGTGGTATGTAGACTGCGGATCGTGAGAGACTCAAGGAATTGGAACAGGAGAATCGGGAATTAAAGCGAGCCAACGAGCTATTACGTAAGGCGTCGGCTTATTTTGCGCAGGCGGAGCTCGACCGCCGACCGAAATAATGGTGACATTTGTCGATAGCAACAAAGCAGAATACGGGGTCGAGCCAATCTGCAATGAAA
>NZ_JAYUWI010000102.1:0-3749 GCF_043753625.1 Nitrosomonas sp. | reverse complement strand
ACAGCTTTGTTTCCTGACAATAGGACAAATTCGTTCGTCATTCTGCACTTGCTCAATCAATTCTATGATCGTATCAGCACCGGCTATTCCTTCTAATCTTTCTCGAAGCTTGTCTCGCTGATTGCGGCTCTGAGGTGCTGTCAAAAATGGAGTCCATGTGTTTAAGCAGCGGCTAGATTTGCATAGTATCGCTGCGTAATTGTGCTGGTGACAGATAACCTAATCTTTCCTGCTTGCGCTGCCTGTTATAGAAGATTTCGAACTATTCGGTAATCTCCTGAATGGCTTGTTGCCGTGTTTTGAATCTCCGATGATGCACCAGTTCGGTTTTAAGTATCCCCCAGAAGCTTTCCATCGGAGCATTATCATAGCAATCACCTTTACGGCTCATTGGAACGATCTGCCAAATTGTTGTATAGATTCTGGTAATCATGCGCACAGTATTGGCCACCTCGATCTGAGTGAGCAATTAGCCCTTTATCCTTATGTTTACTTGCAGTTGCACGAAATAATGCCTGTATAACCAAGCTCTTTGTCATTCTCTCATTAATGGCATAGCCTACCAGCTCGCTATCAAATAGATCTTTTATTCCAGCCAAGTACAACCAGCCTTCATCCGTGGGAATATAAGTAATGTCACTGACCCATACTTTACCAGGTGCATTAACAGAAAATCCCCGGTTCAGAATATTGGGCGCAATCGGTAAATTATGTTTAGAATCGGTCGTCACCTTGAATTTTAGCTTTTGCTTACAACGCAAACCCAATTTCTTGCGCAATGTTCGAACGCGGTATGGCGTGGCTTGTACTCCGTGATCCGCCAAATCATGATGCAAGCGCTTCGCACTGCAGGCCTCTCGTGTACGTTGGTGCGCGGCCAGTATTTCTATTTCCAGCCTTGTATTCTCCCGCTTACGTTCACAAAGCGGGCGAGTTCTTTGGGCATGAAGCCGCTCTCGGAAACATTCAGTGTTCGACACATGTGCGCAACCGGATAGCTTCGTCGCATCGACTCAATCAGACCGTATCTCACCGTGACTCCTTAGCAAAATACGTCGCACACTTTTTTATAAAGTCACGCTCCATCTTCACTTCTGCTAATTCGCGTTTAACTCCGAGTAGCTCTAACTCAACTTCAGTCAGCGGCTTCTGATGCTTGCCTACTGTAGCGAGTTCTCCTCGTTTGTCAGCATAAACCCAGTTTTTTAGTGTCCCCTTGGGTAACGACAGACGTTTTGCTGCTTCAACCAGAGTCAATCCACTTTCTTTGAAAAACTTAACTGATTCCTTCCGAAATTCCTGACTATATTGTGTGCGGGGTAATTCCATCTTCATCCTCCATTTCATGTCTTCATTTTATGAAACTTCGGATTCCATGAGAATCAGCATACCTCAAGTTCAACAGCTTCAAGAACGAGCGAGTGCATGGACTACGTTATGAAACACGCGCAGAGATGGCTACCATGAGCTTCGAGTACATCGAGGTACTCTACAACCGGAAACGGCAGCACTCAACGTTAGGCTATAAATCACCAATGCGGTTTCTAAATGACTGGCTAATCACTCAACAGAAGAAAAAGCTGATAGCATAAAACTGTTCACCTATTGGAAGACGAAAAACAGAGGGAACCTCACTCAACGAAGTGGTCTTGTCATGATCCGCAGCACACACTCATTATCTCTTTGTTTGCTCGACTTGACCCAAAAGGTGTTTGTGGCGAGGAATAGGCTCTTGTAATGATGTTTATTTGAGGATTTGAAAGACAGCCGACGTGTTAACTTTTCATTGCTATATGGGTTTGCTATTATCACTTGTTGCACTTGATATAGACATGAGATTTCTTGGGAGTTAATCGAATAAAATGAGTACATCTGTGAATATTTGAACACACTAAATTCTTGAACAACTCTGAGATCTCAGCATTTTAATAGATAAGTTCACTAGTGACTATCCATTGTTTCCTCTAAGCGTATTTGATAATTATGATTCTTCAATATATTGAAAGCCGGCTGGCGATTATTGCAACCCTGTTACTCATAATAACTGTAGGTTTAATTAAAAGCCCTACTGTATTGGGGGGAGATCAATCCTTGTTTGTAGTTATTGCCCAATTATTAGATTCCGGAAAGGTACTTTATAAAGACTTATTTGACTATAAACAACCCGGTATTTTTTTATTTTATTTGGCAGCAGGCAAAACTATCGGCTGGAGTGATATCAGTATTCATTTATTCGAATTAGGATATTGGGTGTTATTTTCAGCTATTTTGTTTCATTCAATAAAAGAATACCAGCTTTTCCGATTAGACTATTTTAATGCTCTTCTACCCCTATTTATTGTTGGGGTATATTATTGTAACGCAACATTTTTTCAATTAACCCAATTGGAAGCGCTGATTAACTTCCCGCTATTCCTCATTATTTGGTTATTAGATAAAGCATACAAAACAGATAACAACCTATTTGCTACCTATTTGGCAATAGGTGTTCTAATCGGTATTGTGGTTTTAAGTAAATTAGTTTTTGCTCCGATCATTTTTTCGTTTCTGCTTATCCATTTCATATTCACAATTAAGTACAAGAACTTTAAGCACATCATTAATAAGCAATTACTTCCGATTATCCTAGGATTAATGCTCCCGGTATCGATTTTTCTAGGGTACATCTTTACTCATCAGATCGAAAATCTCGTTCTAGAAATTTTTTTTAAAATACCGACAAGTGTGATAGGCCTAACTGATCAAATCGATCCGAGTCGACTATATGGATCGATTAGCTGGTTTGGGAGAAAAATGATTCTGCTGGTATTATTGGCTGCCATTGCTTTTTTTCTTATTCCCAAAAAAGAATTTCATTTCTTCGGTTTAGTACTATCATGGGGTATTGTTGGTTTAGTAGTGATTCTCATGCAAAAAACCTCCTGGTGGTCATACCAGTTTCAGTTGTTGTATGTTCCGATCGGTTTATTAGCATTACTGGGTTTAGATTTTGTCCTTTATCATTTATTGCTCATAACAAATCCAAAAAGACAATTTATTGCAAATTTAATAGTTGTTGCAGTTGTAGCACTTGCTCTTAATAATCAAATTACTTCCCTTAAACAAGGAATAATGTCAAAGAATTATACAAAATTATCTAGTTTCGATTATGCAAAGGATGATGCTGTTAAAATCATGGAGGTGATTAAGCCAGAAGAGGCCATCTTTATTTGTGGGAACCCAAGAATGTACGTATTGACTTCCCATTTGCCGGAGTTAAGTACAAATGGTTGGATACTGGAGTATTATCTGGACTACCAGTGGGAAGCATTCTATGAAGAATTTAAAAATAAACCACCGGTATATTTATTTGTAAAAAATGATTATGACAAACTGATTGAATTAAAAATTGAAAGGCTTTGGGAATTAATAATCAACAACTATTCTGAATATGACATAGTTGAGAATGGAAAATGGTATAAAAAAAATTCGCAGCTATAAATCCCAATGCGGCAAGGATTAATAATAAATTTCCGACATTCGCAATTCTCAAAGTATCATTATTGTTGAGTAAGTTTTTTTACTACTGCCGAAATAGCTCGAGGTTGTAACCGGTGTGTTTGTATTTGATTCGCTGTGAGCGATGCTGACAAATTTCCGCTTACGATTGCGGCATTAGCAATGTCGGTTTCGATGTGTGTTGCTTTCTTACCCGACAAAATACCGGGATCGAGTGACAACGTATAATTTTTTGCTGCATTGGCTTGATT
>NZ_JAYUWI010000101.1:0-11305 GCF_043753625.1 Nitrosomonas sp. | reverse complement strand
CCCGTAAAATTCTTTCGCTTTATTCCCGTCATTTCCTGCTCCTTCTTAGCAGGATACCATCTTAATTTACTGTCCTGAAAGGAGGGTCCACTATAGTTTAGCTTTTTAGCTGTTTAGTTAACGTTCTCCTACTGTTGAGCTAATATATGCAATGAAAAAAGTTTACGACTTTAATTTTTCGCTACGCTAGAATTTTGATGAGGTTTTAATCACCCTCATCAATCAAAACTCGATAAGTACCTACCTTTTCACACAAACTGCCAGAATCAATTTCATAATTCTTTGCTTGACTTTCTAAATCATCCACAGTTTTAACAAGATAAAGAAGTTAGTTTGTACAACTTCATATCAATATGACAAATTACTAATAACCATATGATAAATATCACATAATAAAAGTGTTAAATAATTAATCAATCTAAGGAAAACCCTTAGATTGATTAATTAATTTTTCAAATAAAACTGTTATACACAAAGTTATCCACAATAATTGTGGATAAAACAAAAAATCTTATGTTAAATAAGGTGATAGATGTACTATTCGTTAACTGATAGTTAATTTTTGGAAAGCCAAGCAATTGACCAAAATCCTTTTATGCTCTCGTTGATAGTTCGACGGGTGCTTGATAATTTTTGATTGTTTACATTCGCCTCTTCCTTAAGTAGATTACCAACGAAACGCTATACACAGGATAGTGTTTGATGTTTTTCGGGTCTGAAACGCTATATAGTGTTTATCTCTTTTCCCTTGCCTTTGGAAGTCATGATCTGTACGAATGATCTTCCGGTATATTTTACAAGCTGGTGTTTTTGCTCAATCCCCAATAATTGCGCATAGGGTAGCGGATCATTGTGAATAGCATCACGCACACATGGCCAGATCATGGATTGCATCGCCGGATCAATTGCCAATCTAGCCAAAACCTGTCTTTCCAGTGATTCCTTGGCTTTGCTGGTGAGTCGCTTAGTCTCGTTTCTGCTTAGACCATAATGCCGGGCAACTTCTGCATGAAACAGATTAATTAAACGTTTTAGATTACCTTTACCGCCCATGATCTTGTTGCCCTGCATTTTGTTATCCATTAATGGCAGAATTAAGGCGTGAGCATGAGGCGCGCTTTCATCCAGATGCACATCAAACGATAACAACACACCCGGAATATGCTGCTTAACCCATTCAAAGCAATCCTTAAAGAATGGCCGGGTGTCTTGCTGGTGTCGGTCAATGGGCAGGCTGAAGATAATCTCCACGGCCATCACTTGATTAACACGCGGCTGATCTATGCCAGCCTGCACCATCAAAACTTTTGCATGACGATCAATCGTTTCAGCACTATCCGGTTCAGTCAGTGAGTAATTCAATGGCGTTCTGGCTGGCTCAATATTCGCACCCGCGCCACGTTCAGCCTGTAGCGTGCGCTTATTGTGTTTCAAAGCATTCAGAACGCCATTCTTACCCTTCACCGTACCCAGCCGTAGCAAATGGCTTGCTGCCATCTCTAGCCATTCCCAAGCCGGGACAAATAGCAGTAAAGCGCCCATAGCTCAATCAAACTGAGCGAAGCTACATCAGCGCCTATGCCAAGATGAGAAAATCGCATCAGCAACATTTCCAGGCGTTCCAGCCATGACTCGCTATTCATGATTTTTACCAGGGCGCAATACATAGCAACCGACACGGTGTTTGACACCGTTCTCAGCTTCTACAGTTTCCCAGATAGTGTCGATTGCATAGCCTTGCTGCCGCAATTGCAGTATGCGCGCCGGTGGGTGATAAACATTCAAACCCCGGCTTGCTTCAAATGTATTTAATTTGAACAGACGCAGCGCTTGCAATATGCGTTCACATTGTTGTTTTGAATGGTTACCTGTAAACTTTTGATTGATCTCTTCAAAAGCCGTTTCTTTATGGGGCGGTATTTTTTTATCCATGTTATGCCCCCAGATTTCCGGTCATTGCCAAAGCTGCGCGCAGCTCACCGACATTCCAGCAAGTTGTACGCGGTGACAGTTTCCTTGGTTTGGGTATACGCCCGGCATTGACACCGCGCCACACGCTGGCCGATGAACAGGCATATAACGCTTGAACGACTGGCTGTCTTACATTGGCGGTGTTAGGAAGTTGGTCGAAATTTTTTAATGCTTCGGGGATTGGATTCGTGGTGATTTCTTCTGCCATGTCTAGCTCCATTGTGATTGAGGAGCTTCATCATGTGCTTTTAGGAAATATTATAGCCGCAAGCGGTTTACCTATTCCCGCTCGCGGTTTTGGGCTCCTATTTTCTCCGGGCTTCGAGGGCATTGGGGATTTTATCCAGTACCTTGCGAATAGCATCATCAGATACAGGCACGCCAATTTCTTCAGTCAGCCTAGCGATCTGTGCGGCCACGCCTCTTTCCTGGTGCGAGATTGCTGAGTATTCACAAAGAGCAGCAATGATAGTCAACAGCGTGTGACGTTCGGTTGTGGATAATGGTTTTTCAGCATGTCCGGGCGCTCCATTTATGGAGTCTTCTAGTTCTCGCAGCGCATCAGTGCGGACAATTAGTGTTCCATGTTCGGGCAGGGACTGCGCTTCACAGTAATTATTTACTGCAATGTTCTTGAGTAATTGCTCTTGGGAATCATCTACGTTACATTCAATCGATCTAAATTGATTTACGTACACTTGTAACTCAAATAGTTGACCATTTTGTTCAACTAAAATTGAACCTCCTCCAGTCAACTCAATAGCACTCCCATTTAACGCACGGTAATACTCTGCTTCAACAATTGATCGCTCATAGTCAATCAGTGGTAAGTCAAGAATGCCCTCAAGGAAAGTGATTTCATCCAATTTTGTACAAAGCATCGAATTTCCATATTTAATATGTTGTTCGAGTTCTATTGGGATAGGGATTTTTTCTGCGAGTTTTACTACTGTAGGTTTAGATAAATAAATGGATATCCTCAGCTTCCTATCTAATGCCAATCTAAACACATCAGCCTCGGTAACTTCCTCGCCAAACACAATAGTGAGGTGTTTTGCAGCATTTGGTACTGTTAACCAGTCTTTCAGTTTGAACAACTTGCTCATATCGCGTGCCCTTGCCACATCCCTCTAAATCAGGAAACCACGCCAGCCGGTTAGGGTTCCGGTGTTCGCCCCGTCGGGCTAGGCGCAGTTAAACTCAATCAAGTTTTTTGAAAACTAACCACTTTGGCACCGGCTGCCAATTCATCCAAATAATCCGCCCACCAGCACATCATTTCTTTGCGTTTAGGCAAGTGTTCAGCGTAGTTATAGGCTGCTACTACTTTGTTACGTTCTGCATGGGCAAGCTGCCGCTCAATCGCTTCATGCGGCCAGCCGTGTTCATGTAACAGTGTACTGGCCATGCTGCGGAAACCGTGCCCGGTCATTTCATCTTTTTCATAACCCATGCGCCGCAAGGCTGCATTGATGGTATTTTCAGACATTGGCCGGGCACCACTGCGTATGCTGGGAAAAATATATTGACCATCGCCGGTTAACGGATGGATGGATTGGAGTATTTCAACGGCTTGGGCTGAGAGCGGGATAATATGCGGCTCTTTCATTTTCATCTTATGGCCGGGTATACGCCATTCTGGCTTGTCAAAGTCAATTTCCGCCCATTCGGCATGGCGTAATTCACCAGGGCGCACAAATACCAACGGCGCAAGCTGCAATGCACACCTGGTAATGTATGAACCGCTAAATCCGCTGATTGAACGCAGTAATGCGCCAATGGTTTTTGGGTCGGTAATGCTCGCATGGTGTTTTACCTTGACGGGTGTCAATGCGCCTCTCAAATCACCGCTTGGATCACGTTCAGCGCGTCCGGTGGCGATGGCATAGCGAAATACCCGCCCGGCATATTCACGGCAACGCTGCGCTTTTTCATGTGCACCACGGCTTTCTATTTTACGCAGCACAGCCAGCAATTCCGGTGCGGAAATATCTTTGATGACACGATTTCCCAGCCACGGGAAAATATCTTTTTCCAGATAGCGCTTGATATTGGTCGCTGTTGTTTCTGCCCAAGTTTTGCTGGTTTTTGCGTGCCATTCCAGCGCTACCGCTTTGAAAGTATGTTCTGCCGCAGTGCGCACAATCTGCTTATTGATGGCTTTGTTCAGTGATGGGTCAATATCTTTCGCAAGCAATTCACGCGCTTCATCGCGCTTCTTTCTAGCATTAACCAGAGAAACAGCGGGATAAACACCGATTGCAAAAGTCTTTTGCTTGCCAGCATAGCGGTAATTCATTCGCCAGTATTTACCAGTGGATTTCACCAGCAAATACAGTCCACCACTGTCACTTATTTTGTACGGTTTGTCAGAAAATTTAGCATTACGGGCTGCGACATCAGTAAGCATTTGATGGTACCTCACCTGATGGTATCTAGAAGTACCATCAAAAATACCCTCATTCTGATGGTATGTCAAAAGATGGCATGCTATCTCTTGATACAATCAATTCTTTAAATTCATAATAATTACAATGGATTTGATACGATTCGAGACTTACTGAAATTCTTTATTGGTGCCGGGAGGGGGAATCGAACCCCCATGAAGTCGCCTTCGCGGGATTTTGAGTCCCGTGCGTCTACCAATTCCGCCATCCCGGCTAGACTATCTGTTTGTATTTGAATCAACAGAAGGCGCAATTATCACTGAAAACCTGCAGTACAGCAAGCTGCATGGGCAGAAAACATGTTGCACCAGTATAATAGGCCGCATGAAAACTCAGGATTTTGATTATTACCTGCCCGCTGAGCTAATAGCACAGTTCCCCGCAGAACAGCGCACCAGCAGCCGCTTACTCTATCTGGATAGCATCAATAATCAACGACAGAATACGTTATTTTCCAACTTGCCCAATTACCTTCGTGCCGGGGATGTCATGGTGTTTAACGACACTCAGGTGATCAAAGCGCGCTTATTTGGAAAAAAAGACAGTGGCGGCAAAGTCGAAGTGATGGTGGAGCGAGTGTTGGATGATCGTCATGTTTTGGCTGCTATCCGTGCTAGCCACGCACCTAAACCAGATTCTAAACTGTTATTAGCTGACGCCATTCCAGTAACCGTAATCGCGCGTGAAAGCGAATTTTATACGTTACGTTTTGAACATGAGAAGTCAGTCGCAGAGTTATTGGAATGTTACGGTCAACTGCCGTTGCCTCCTTACATTGCGCGACCAGCTACTGCTGCAGATGAGTCGCGTTATCAAACTGTTTACGCCAGAAACTCAGGAGCCGTTGCGGCGCCGACCGCCGGCCTGCATTTCGATACCGGCATGATAGATCAATTGCGTGCAATGGGCGTTATCATTGTCTACGTCACTCTACATGTCGGTGCAGGGACATTTCAGCCAGTGCGCGTTGAAAATATCGCCGATCACACCATGCATAGCGAAACATTCCATATCCCCCAAGCCACCGTGGATTCTATCGAGCATGCTAAAACGACAGGAGGCCGTATTCTCTCGGTGGGTACTACATCGCTGCGCGCATTGGAGGCTTGCGCATCGCTTCATCGGGGTCGGTTGATTGCAGGTTATGGCGATACGCAGATTTTTATTACGCCAGGCTATCGCTTTCAAGTGGTCGAGCGATTATTAACCAACTTTCACTTACCTTGTTCGACATTGTTGATGCTGGTTTCAGCTTTCGCCGGCATGGAAAATATTCAACGCACTTACCAACATGCTGTGACAGCACGTTATCGTTTTTTTAGTTATGGCGATGCTATGCTTATCGAGAAGAATTTATGAAATTTCAATTACATTCCACCGATCATGCCGCCCGCCGTGGCACGTTAACTTTGACGCACGGCACGATCGAAACACCGGTTTTCATGCCGGTAGGCACTTATGGTGCAGTCAAAAGCATGTCCCCTGCCACACTACAGGCTACGAACGCACAGATCATCCTGGGCAATACGTTTCATTTGTGGCTGCGTCCCGGATTGGAAGCCATTCAAGCGCATGGTGGACTACACGATTTCATGGGCTGGCATGGCCCGATATTAACCGACTCAGGCGGATTCCAGGTATATAGCCTGGGAGAGTTGCGCAAAATCACTGAACAGGGCGTTCAATTCAAATCCCCGGTCAATGGCGATAACTGTTTTCTATCGCCGGAAGAATCGATGCGGATTCAGCGCACACTCAATTCCGATATTGTGATGATCTTTGATGAATGCACGCCTTATCCGGTAGATGAAACTGCAACCAGGCTATCCATGGAACTCAGTCTTCGTTGGGCAGAACGTTCCAAGCAAGCGCACAGTGACAACCCAAATGCATTGTTCGGTATCGTGCAAGGCGGTATGTATGAGCATTTGCGCGATCAATCTTTTTTTGGCTTGCACAACATTGGCTTCGATGGGTATGCCATTGGCGGATTATCCGTCGGTGAACCGAAAGCAGATATGCAGCGTATCCTGAAACACATCTCACCGCTGCTGCCCACTGACAGGCCACGCTATCTGATGGGCGTAGGAACACCAGCAGATATTGTCAACGCAGTAGCACAAGGCATTGATATGTTCGATTGCGTGCTGCCTACGCGCAATGCCCGGAACGGGTGGCTGTATACGCAACATGGCATTATCAAATTGCGTAATAGCCGCTATCGCTTAGATACTTCGCCTCCTGATGAACAATGTGGTTGCTATACCTGTCAACATTTCAGTCGCGCTTACCTGCATCACTTACAGCGCATCAATGAAATGTTGGGCGCACACTTAAATACTGTCCACAATTTATTCTATTATCAACAACTAATGGCAGAGATTCGAGCGGCAATTGAAAACAAACAATTTGAAGAATATGCACAAGAATTTCTGGCATAAGCGGTCATCATGCTAATATGTACCCTTTTAATAAAAGGGAGAATTTTATGCTGATAAATGACGCATTTGCCCAAGCTGCTTCGTCAACGCAAGCTGGTGCAGACTGGCTGAGTCTATTACCGATGGTTGGTATACTTATCATATTTTATTTACTGCTGATCCGCCCACAGGCCAAACGTGCAAAAGAACAAAAACAGATGGTGGAAGCATTGCAAAGAGGTGATGAGGTCATCACTAACGGCGGTATATTGGGCCTGGTCATTAATGTCAGTGAAAACTATGTAGTTATCGAAGTTGCGCCTACAGCAGAGATTACTGTGCTTAAATCTTCGGTGCAAACCTTACTACCCAAGGGAACACTGAAAAGTATTGAACCCAAGGGAAAAACACAAAAAACCAAAACAGCAAAAACAACTACTGCACCGGAATCCAAAAAAGCTGAAGATACCGGAGAAGCTTCAGATAACAAAGATAATGAAGCCGAAAATAATACAGAAAAGAAATAATCACGCACAGTAACGTAGGGAGTTATTATTTAATACCTGCCCTTGTATATCTTTTTACTTTTTACCTTTTATCATTTGATACTTAACTGACACCCATGAACCGCTACGCACTTTGGAAGTATCTGATTATTGCGGTTTCGCTTTTACTCGGACTGCTTTACACATTACCTAATTTTTACGGTGAGTCTCCTGCAGTGCAGATTTCATCGTTACGGGTTTCAGCAAACGTTGACACAGCCTTGCTGCAACGAGTCGAAGACGCATTAAAAAAAGCCAATATTGAAACCGTTGGAACTTTGCTTGAAGAAGGCAGTATCAAGGCACGTTTTGCTGATACTGACATACAGATCAAAGCGAAAGATCTTTTGGAATCAACTCTCGGCAAAGAATACATAGTTGCACTGAATCTACTACCTAACTCCCCCCCATGGTTAACCAACCTTGGCGCTCTGCCAATGTACCTGGGGCTAGATTTGCGAGGTGGTGTACATTTTATGCTTGCAGTGGATATGGAAGGTGCTCTCGAGAAATCACTGGATCGTTACAGTGCTGATATTCGCAGCACATTACGTGAGAATAAAATTCCGTATACCGGACTTGAGAAACAAGAGAAAAAACTTATCTTGAAGTTTCGTGATACTGAAGCACGTACAAAGGCAGAAACTGAAATAAAATCGAATTACCCTGATCTCGGTTTAAGTGAAAAAGAAGCTGATAACCGGTATCACCTCATTGCTGCGATCAAACCCGAAGCCCAGATTCGCATGCAAGATTCGGCAGTGATGCAGAATATTACTACACTACGTAATCGTGTTAATGAACTGGGCGTCGCTGAACCAATCATTCAGAAAGCCGGAGCGGATCGTGTCATTGTTCAATTGCCGGGTGTACAGGATACGGCCAAGGCAAAAGATATCCTAGGACGGACGGCCACATTGGAAATTCGCATGGTCGATGATGAACATGATCTCGATGCTGCCATACGTGGAAAAATTCCATTTGGAATAGAGCTGTATGAGGAACGGGGCGGCGGTCCAATACTCGTCAAAAAACAGGTTTTACTCACGGGTGAGCGCATTACCGATGCGCAGCCTGGCTTTGATAAAGATAATCAACCGGCAGTGCATATCAATCTGGATAACAGCGGCTCGCGTATTTTCAAGCTATTGACGCGTGAAAACGTTGGCAAAAGAATGGCGATTCTTTTAATTGAGAAGAACCAAACGGAAGTTGTCACAGCACCGGTTATACGTGAAGAAATCGGTGGCGGACGTGTCCAGATCAGTGGACGCATGACCAGTAGAGAAGCTCGAGATGTAGCATTGCTGCTACGTGCAGGTGCGCTGGCAGCGCCGATGGATATTATTGAAGAACGTACAGTAGGCCCAAGCTTGGGTGCCGAAAATATCGCTCGGGGGTATAACTCCACGCTATATGGATTCTTGGCTGTTTCCTTCTTCGTCATAATTTATTACACGGCGTTTGGTGTTATCTCAGTCATCGCGCTCGCTCTCAATATATTGCTGTTGGTGGGTTTATTATCGATCATGCAAGCCACATTGACTCTCCCCGGAATGGCTGCTTTGGCGCTGACTGTGGGTATGGCTATCGATGCGAATGTGCTGATTAATGAACGTATCCGGGATGAATTACGCGCTGGCGCCTCTCCGCAACTCGCCATTCACGCTGGATTTGAACGCGCATTTGGTACGATTGTGGACTCCAATATCACAACCTTAATTGCAGGCATTGCGCTATTTGCCTTCGGTTCAGGACCGATCAAAGGGTTTGCGGTAGTACTGTGCTTGGGTATTTTAACTTCTGTATTTACTGCAACCTTTGTATCAAGAGGTATGGTAAATCTGATGTACGGAAGCCGACGTCGACTCGATCATGTTCCCATCGGGAAAATCTGGATACCCAAGCATAGTGCAGCGAGCGGTAAATCTATCTCGCATCATGAAGATGAGATTGACGAAGATACCATCAGCACCAAAGTAAAAATCAGCGAACAAAAAAAAGAAATCGGCCAAACAGAAACTATAATCGAAACTGATAATAAGGTTGATAGCACTGCTAAAACCAAATCGGATGGAAAAACTATTACTAAAACCAAAAGTAAGCGTAAAACATCTGATACCAAGTCACTTAAGCAATAATCGGTTCATAAGGAAGCAAAAACCATGGAATTTTTTAGATTTAATCGTGACATCCCCTTCATGAGCTGGAGACGGCCAGGAGCTGTTATTTCGATAGTAACATTCATTCTTTCTGTTTTCTTTATTGCCACAAAAGGATTAAACCTTGGCGTCGATTTTACGGGTGGAACTGTTTTGGAAGTTAGCTATAGTCAAACAGCCGATCTCGAGAAAATAAGAAACGTGTTGGTCGATCTCGACATGCCGGATGCCAGTGTACAAAACTTTGGATCTTCCCGTGAAGTTCTCATACGTTTGCCCATTAAACCTGAGACTTCCAGCGCACAGTTATCTGAAATCGTATTAAATGCACTTAAACAAGCGGATTCCTCGGTGGAAATGAAGCGTGTAGAATTCGTTGGTCCGCAAGTTGGTGAAGAATTACTCGAAAATGGTGCTTTGGCCTTACTGTTTGTTTCATTAGGCATAGTTGTCTATCTGGCCGTGCGATTCGAATGGAAGTTTGGTGTAGCAGGCATTATCGCTAACTTACATGATGTCGTAATTATCGTTGGTTGTTTTGCATTTTTTCAATGGGAATTCTCCCTAACTGTATTAGCTGCTGTATTGGCCATATTAGGTTATTCTGTCAATGAATCCGTTGTCATTTTTGATCGCATACGCGAAAATTTCAGAAAACACCGCAGAGCATCTATCACACAAATAATCGATAATGCCATTACACAAACCATGTCACGCACAATCATTACGCATGGCAGTACTCAGATGGTAGTTATCGCCATGCTTTTGTTCGGTGGTGAAGTGCTCTACTATTTTTCATTGGCATTAACAATCGGCATTCTGTTTGGAATCTACTCTTCAATAATGGTAGGCAGTCCTATTATTATGCTTCTAGGCGTTAAGCGAGAAGATCTCGTTAAATTAGAGAAGAAACCGCTAGAAAATGATGGCGCAGTGGTATAGAAGTTTCTGACAACCAACTAAATATCTATTTATTATCAAATCAAGGTAAAAAAAGACTTTTGTTAACAGAAGTCATCAACTGGATTGTCAACACGGTCGGCAGCTTAGGATACCCGGGTATTTTCTTGCTTATGCTGATTGAATCAAGCTTTATACCTTTTCCCAGTGAAGTCATTATGATTCCCGCAGAGGTTACTTGGCTTCAAAAGATGAAATGAACATGATCGACTTAATACTAAGCGGTATCTTAGGAAGCTTTTGGGTGCGCGGGCTGGTCACAACTCTACTATTTGGCGATTTAATTGGGCCACCCACTGATGATACGTTATGGTAAATATGTATGTTCAAAGAACACAACCTGCAGCAAATGGAAAATTTCTTTGCACGCCATGGTCATATTTCCACATTCACTGGCCGATTAATCCCTATGATTCGGCAATATAGCTCCATACCCCCGCTGGTCTGGCAAGAATGAATCTGCCTATTTTTTGCTTTTATACTAGTCTTAGTCTTGGTGCATGAATTTGGGTAATTATTTTGACACTGCTAGGTTACTGCCATCGGTGAAAATGAATCCCTAATTAAAGAGTATTTACGTGATATCGTCATTGCTCTGATTATTAGTTGCATGGTAAGCATTGCGCCCTATTGGAACTATCACCGAAGTTCGAGTCGCTAAACTCCTAATTCCAATTACAGATAGAAGCAGTGTAATAATGTAGCCTTTACCTTTGGTAGAGGCCATCATGGCACGGAAGGCAAGTGGGGCGGAGCAACTTGTGGTGGCAATGGAACGGTTAAAGAAGGCCAAGACTGAG
>NZ_JAYUWI010000100.1:0-3813 GCF_043753625.1 Nitrosomonas sp. | reverse complement strand
GCATTCCTTTTACAACCAGCATGTAGCCTCACCATTTTTTCGATGTCAACAGTCTACACGAAGGTATCGATGATCTCGCTTAATGCGACAGAACCCATCGTTTCTAGCTATTTCCAAGCAATGCCACGAGTAGGCCGAATGTAATAAATCCCGTGGGTAGCAAGATATGCATCCGATGCGTTACCGGGCGAACCTCAAACCAGTTAAAAAGCACAATACCCGCGCCAATACTTGCTCCTACGGCTAACAGCAAGCCGAATAACTGAATGGCTGGCTGATGTGGTAAGAATCTGAAGAATGCCGCATTGATGACCAGCGATATCGGAAAGTGAACCAGGAATATAGAATAGGAAGCGCGCCCAAGATAAGCCAGATAACCGGGTACACGTTGACTGTTCAAAACATCATAGTACTGAGCCAATCCCAGTATCAGCATGACACTGCCTGCGACAGCAATGCGCGAACGAAAATCAAGCGTTAATGTTACAAAAATCAGCCCGACCAGCGCGATGACCCAAAAAATCCGATGTTGACTAACAGAAGCCCAATAAATCAGAATGCCTAGACCATAGGCACCAAAAAAATATAAAGCCGTTTCATCCCAGTAACTGTCCCGATTAAAAAAGAATAGTGAAACAGTTGTTAAGCTTAGAATTAAAACCAAGCTGAGTATTTGCAAATCCAGATATCGATTCTGGATTTGTTTGGAAATCCAGAAAAGTAAAATCGTTAGTACAAATAACTGAAAATCAATGGCAACATACCAGATACCTGCTGACAGCACTTCCTGGTTTAGCAGATCGTGCAGCAAAAAAATATGCGCCAGTAGTTGAAACAAATTGGGTGTGCCAGGAATCGATTCATGATTCATCCAGACTCTGGCCAATGCAGCGCATCCAATCGCTAACGTTAAAGCGGCCAGATACGGCATAATTAATCTCAAGTAGCGGTGTTGTATCAGCCGGATGGGTGTTGTGACTAAGGATGAGCCCTTTGGCGCCAGTTTCGCAGCAACAAGAAAACCCGCAATGACAAAAAACATTTGCACAGCGATTCGTCCGTATTCACGCAACCAATCCAATAAAGCAGGAATCAACGGATAGGCGATATTCGACATGGGGCCATAAATGGCCAAGTGATGCGTGATGATCAGCAAACAACAGATGGCTTTTAAAGCATCAATAAAAGACATCCTTGATGAATGATCAGCTTGCATAGTTCTAGGCTAAGAAAATAAAAGCAGATTCCAATATAATGATTCAAGCACCCTATTTTTAAAGATTAGCACGACGGCGGGTTAAAGTGGTATTTAGTTTCTCTCGGCTTGGATGGTCTGCCTTTGACCAGAATATTGAAATGGAGTCATAAAATTTCTGATATAAATCAAGATTCTTACGATTTGGCAGTCAATGTAGGAGAACGCCTTGCCCAGTGCGGATTGCTGCTGGTGACCGCCGAATCTTGCACCGGCGGCTGGTTAGGTCAAGCCGTGACTGCCGTGGCAGGCAGCTCAGCTTGGTATGAGCGGGGGTTTATCACGTATAGCAACGCTTCCAAATGTGAGATGCTGGGCGTCCAGCATGCGACATTGGATCAATATGGCGCCGTATCCGCGCAAACTGCACAGGAAATGGCCCTTGGAGCGTTGAACAGAAGCCGTGCGCAGATTAGCGTATCAATCACCGGGATTGCCGGCCCCGATGGCGGTACTACAACGAAACCCGTGGGGATGGTCTATTTTGCCTGGGCGATTAAAGATGGTTTAGTACAACAAGACACCCGGATTTTTAAAGGAAATCGTGAAACCATCCGGCGTTTAGCAGTGGTTACAGCGCTGCAAGGGATAATGCAGTTGTTGCATGATGCAACCGCTGTAGCCTGAGACCGAGCCGATTGTTATTAGTGTTCACCCGATTGCTGACTGGTTTGCGTGATAATGCGATCACAATAGGCAATGGCAAGAGCCGAAAATAAAAAAGCCATGTGTATGCCCGTTTGTGCAAGCAATGTTTTTTCATCGTACGCGCTGGCGTTGATAAAGGTTTTCAGCAAGTGTATCGACGAAATCCCGATAATGGCGGTTGCCAGTTTAACCTTTAAAACAGAAGCATTTACATGCGATAACCATTCCGGTTGATCGGGATGCCCTTCCAGATTCATGCGCGAGACAAAGGTTTCATAACCGCCAATAATGACCATGATCAGCAGATTGGAAATCATCACCACATCAATTAGACCCAGAACGACTAACATAATGGCCGTTTCAGTTAACTTAGTGGGCCTTTCTGCCCCTTTTATCGTGACCGTGTCGAGGATATGCTGTAATGCATTTTGATTACCCAGCACGGCGCCAATCAAATCAGATAACTCAACCCAGAAATGAAATACATACACGCATTGCGCTAATACCAATCCCAGGTATAAAGGCAACTGCAACCAGCGGGAGAGAAAAAGGAAATGTGCGATTGGGTGAATTCTTTGCGGCGGCGTGTTTCCAGGTTTATCTTTGTGTTCCATATCTTCTGATCGCGTTCAAAAAATGCCGCAAGCATAACATATGCGGCAGTTAAAAAAATTGGACCTTTATCCAATTTGACCTTGAATTTGGTGTTGCAAGCGATAAATTTCAATAGCTTGGAAGCTATCAATGAGCTACCGATTTTTCTAACTTGATAATTGGACGTGATTAATTTCCTTTCTCATGCGAAAGGAGAAACCGGGCATTTTCGTTCAAAGTAGTGAGAAACTTGGAGGAGAAGTTTGAGACCATGAAGCATGAAATGCAAAATAGAATGTTCGGTTGCTTTGGTCGCGAAAACAAGCCTAGGTAAGGTGCCAATAAGCGGAAGCGCATTGCACCGGAATTTTTATTCGGCGCAATAGCAATTGCGCCCTACCTTGCTGCGGTTATTGCATGATGTTACGGCTGTAGCCTGAGACAATGGGTTATTTTATTAGTATTCCGCCATTGACACTAAACGTTTAAAAAATTAAGGGTATCCATGGATACCCTTTAAGCAGATGCAGCAATCATCCCGAATCCCCGTAACAACTCTCCGGGGATACAGGTATGAAGTTAAATAATTACAAAATCTGCTGCAGTTAGGGCAGGTATTCCTGTCAATGTTGCAAACACTACCTGAGCCCCAATGCCATTACCATCAGCGTCGTAAGAGAGATTTCCAGTGGTGGTGTCATAGATCAGAGAATCATTACCATCCAGGGCAATCGCACCTACACCGGAAACAAAAGTATCCGCCGGGATAGCGCCCGTTGCTATAAATTGAGTAAAAATGGCATTTTCCAATTGGATAGTATCATCAGTTATGTTGAAGTCAGTCACGATATCGACATTGGTGACCGCATTCAGAGCGGTACTAAACGCAAAGAAATCGGCACCGATACCGCCGGAGATGGTATCGGAACCTGCAATTCCATCGAGCGTATCGTTGCCGGAATCGCCATTGAGGGTGTTGTTTCTGGCATTTCCAGTCACCGTATTGTTTAACGTATTACCGATTCCCGTGGTTGCCGTACCTACCAGTTGCAGTCTTTCAACGTTAGCACCCAGCGTATGCGTTGCTAAGTAACTGATCACCAGATCGTTACCGCCACCAGCTCCTTCTGTATAAGTATCGCCAGCATTTTCAACAATGTAGATATCGTTTCCACCGCCGCCGGTCATACTATCATTGCCTTCACCACCATTAAAAGGGTTCTGTCGCATTAAGCGAGATCATCGATACCTTCGTGTAGACTGTCGACATCGAAAAAATGGTGAGGCTACATGCTGGTTGTAAAAGGAATGCGATT
>NZ_JAYUWI010000099.1:0-11570 GCF_043753625.1 Nitrosomonas sp. | reverse complement strand
GCCGGCTCAGACAATGGATGGCGAAGTTCCATGGTGTAGCAATACGCTATCTTGCGAATTATCTGGGGTGGCATAGAATGATTGACCGTCTCGGTCAGAATGTCACACCAACCCTTTGTTTCCTAATGTCACTTGGAAAAACAAGACAATTTCAACAGTTAACTACTACATAGCCTTAATTATCATCGATGTACTCGCATTCGATGCCTTCGGTGATACCGAGTCATACCCTTAAAAACATGAATGGGTATACTCTCTAGGCAGCATTATCTTACCTTCCTGGTTAAATTGTCTTAGCTGAAGCCCAACAAACAGAATACTAGATTGTTTTGGTTTGTACCGATGATGTCATTCGAACGGTTAATTCATTCAGGCTGAATCAAACCAAAATATAACATTGAAACCCTAACGACAACGATTATCTGGCGGCGTGATTCAGTTGGCGCTTTTCCCAGTGTTCTTTGCGCCGATGCAATCGGTCTTTCAGGAACGGTTTTTGCTAATAAGGTAACCAGGAGAACCATTCTTACGATCCGTATTACCGGAATCACAAACCCAGAGTAAAGAGCAGTTGAAAAGTGACCGTTATTTCCAGCAATTACCGTAACTTGCTACTGAATGGATGGATTCTGGCGACAGATCTTGCCACTGACCAATGGAGGCTTGCCACATGAGAAAAATCATTTTGTTTTTGCTTGTTTCATTGACCGTTTATGCAGCTTTTTTTACAGAAAAAGACAGGCTGGATAGGGAGGTAGAAAGGCTTTGTGCGATTGATGGTGGGATCAAGGTGTATGAGACGGTGAAGTTGCCGGCCGAGAGATTTGATCAGTATGGGCAGATATCAATTCCGTTTAAAGAAAATATCAAGCCTGAGGATGATTATTACTACGAATCATCCACGGTCTATCTTATTAAAGGAAATCCGGAATTGAGGCAATATCGTTCCGAAATATATCGACGATCAGATGATATATTACTTGGTGAATCAGCTAGTTATGCAAGAGTTGGCGGAGATATGTCGGGCCCTTGGCAACCTTCGTCACTTATGTGTCCTGAGGATGAAGGTTTTAATAACCTGATGAAACTAATTTTTATTAGAAACTGAGGAGGAATAGGAAATGAATCAATTTGTTGATTATTTCAAGCAAGCTGAATTAGCTTTAGCTGCCTATGCGAAGAGTTTGGAAACTGGTCGCCTGGCTATTGAAAAATTACAGAACGCAGAATTTTCCGATAGCCAAGCCCACACCTTTGCTGATAACTACAACGTAGTTGACCAATTCAACGATGCAGCTACAGGCTTATCAGCAACGGTGTTTGCCGATGCTGACAACAATACCTTTCTTGCTGTCCGTGGCACTGAACCTACTGATATCAGAGATTTTGCAACGGGGGTTTTTGACATCATGCTGTATGGTAGTACACAACTTCATCCTCAATACGATAGTCTTAAAACCAAAGTTGCTGAGTGGTTAGGAAATGGGACGTTATCTCCGACATTCACGGTCACTGGGCACAGCATGGGTGGTTTTCTGGCAACAGGTCTTGTTGATGATCCTGATTTTTCCAATAATGCTTCACATGCGTATCTATACAATACACCAGGATTAGGCGGTTTTCTTGGTCCTTCCATAAATACCGTGCTGGGTTGGATGGGTCTTGCCGAAGCATATGATGTATCAAAAATCAGTAACATAGAAGCCTCGATAGGATTAAGCCCAATTGCAGGTTTGGGTTTTGATGTCGCTCCTCCGGTTGATATCAATATCGAAGACCAAATGGCTTCGGATATCAGCAATCCTCCCGGTGCGCGCAACCACAGCCAGCAAGTATTAACTGATGCGCTAGGCATTTATTCAGCCTATTCCCAGTTGGCGCCCAACCTGAATCAGGAACAACTCAGCAAATTGATCGATTCCTTCGGATCCACTAAGGATGTTGCAAGCGCCTCCAATAGTAAAACCCTCGAATCCGCTCTCGATGCTTTGCGCACCATTTTGCTCAATCCTGCGGGCGGTAAGATTGATTTGGGTGAGAATCAGAAAACTGAAACAGGCAATCGTGACAAGTTTTATACAAATCTTTATGAATTACAGAACAGTACCCAGTTTAAAGATTTGATAGGCAAAGTCCAGTTGACGTTGCTATCCGATCTTTCTGCCAGCAATATCATCACTAAGATTGAAAGCGATAGTCAGCAGGGTCTAGCTGCCCGCTTTGCATTGGTTGCACTTAATCCTTTTATTCTTGAAGGGGAAAATATTGATTATGGTGCTTTCAATACAAATGGCGCTTTGAATCGCTTCAATCCGGAGACTGGTACGGGCACGTTGACATCATCATACCTGGTTGATCGCATGACGATGTTGATACGCAAAAATTGGTTCAATATCGAAGACAAGAACCCGCTTGATTCCAGTGTTACGTTCAACTCAAGTAATCATAGCTATCAGAATATCAATGATTATTTTGAAGATGTCACTTCGGGTTACAAAATTTCACAAGGCGAGTTATCAGGAAAAACTCCGCGCTATTTCTTCGGTGGTGATGGCGTGGATAATCCTGCTGCATCGACGGTTGAAGACCATTTTTATGGCGGTGGTGGAGATGACACGCTTAACGGCCGCGAAGGCAATGACTATCTCGAAGGCGGTGCCGGTTCTGACACTTATGTTGTTAACCCCGGGGATGGTTTTGATACGGTGTTCGACGTTGATGGTCTGGGTGTCATTAAATTCGGCACTGTGGTAGCTGAGGGCAGGAATGGCGTAACTGAGGGTAAGAATTGGGTCAAAATTGGCAATGGCTGGATGGATAAGGAAAACAGTCTTGTCTATTTGCTCAGCACGCAACCCAACGGTACGCAAGATCTCCTAATCAGCTTTGTTACCGGCGCAGATAGTGCTAGGACAGTGGTGAAGAGTTGGCGCGATGGCAATCTGGGTATCACCTTGGGAGACAATACATTACCTGATACCTCCGTACTTGATCGTACCATCGTTGGCGACTTGAAACCTGAAGATCCACTCAGAGTCGATGAGCTCGATAATGTTGTCGTAGGTGCAGATGAATTACCCAATCGGGAGGATGCGCTTTATGGAAGCGCTGGAAACGATCTGATCCAGAGTTTGGGCGGCAGCGACGATGTAGATGGTAAAGATGGCGCAGATCGAATTGAAGGCGGAGCCGGGCAGGATATCCTGAACGGCGGTTTGGGTGACGACATCGTGTTAGGCGGTGCTGATAACGACATCATTACAGGGCTTGAAAACAACGATCGATTATTTGCAGAAACTGAATACACGCTTGATGACGCATATACACTAGGAAAAACTCAGGCGGGCAGCGGACAACGTGGTGACCTGCTGGATGGCGGACTAGGTAATGATACTGTCATCGGTGATGCCGGCGATGACATTCTGATGGGCGGTATGGGCAAAGATGTGCTGATGGGGTTGGGCGGGAACGATACGATTGAAGGTGACAACAATATCGGATTGGCCGATCGCAACTGGTCAATCAGTCGTACGGTCAATAATCAGGGTGGCACAACTGTATACAACCGGAACTACAATTTCAATGTTGTTGAAGCAAATAATGGTGCCGGGGATGATGACATGATCTATAGCGGTGCCGGAAATGACTGGGTGTTTGCACAAGGGGGTGACGATTTTGTGGATGCAGGTGCAGACAATGATGTTGTTTTTGGTGAGGCGGGCAATGACACGATTCTGGGCCAGAGCGGAGACGATTTCTTAGCAGGGGACAGACTGAGTCTGGATACGTCCCTGCATGGCGATGATTATTTGAATGGCGGTGATGGAAGCGACAAGCTATGGGGCGGAGGCGGCTCAGATTATCTGGCGGGTGGAAAAGGTAATGATATTCTTTCGGGGGATGATGGAGATGCTCCGGTGGAATACCAGGGTGATGATCTGTTGGATGGCGGAGAAGGTAATGACGATCTGATTGGCTGGGGCGGTAATGATACGCTTATCGGTGGTGCCGGTAATGATATTCTTCGTGGCGGATTGGGAGATGACACTTATTCCGGCGTGGAAGCGGGTGATTCGATTGATGACCTGGAAGGGCGCAATACCATTTTTCTAGCAGAAGATGCTGCTGTATCAGCGGCTTCGTTTGCTAAAGCCAAGACTGTATCGATGAACTCGCTGGGTACAGCCAGCACTACACCGGCGACTGAGCCCTCCAGTGCAACATGGTTGGGGGATCCGGTATTTTACAAATAACCCTCGGAAATGGCAAAACGCTTGATCTAGCTGGTGCGCTCTATGGTATGGACGCCCAGATATATTCTGAACACGGCTCCAAAGGAATCGATCTGGAATCCTGGGTGAGTGAGAATTTGTCCGAAGATGTGGTCTTAAGTCTGAAATCGGTGGCGTATTTCGGACAACCCGTTACGCATGCCTATAGTGGTTCCGGTAATGATCTAATACAGGGGGATGTTTATGATGACACCATTAAGAGCTATGGCGGCAACGATTATATTCTGAGTGGTGCGGGTAAGGATCTGCTTGTGGGTGGTTCGGGCAACGATGCTTTGTATGGACAGGCTGGCGCCGATACCCTGCAGGGTGGCTTGGGTACCGACCGGTTAACGGGTGGCAGCGGTGCCGACACTTATATGTTCGAGCTGGGTGATGGCGCTGACATCATTGCGTCGGCTGATATCAGCGATGCAGAAAATGATGAAGTCCAGCTAGGGGCTGACATTGCTGCAAGCGATCTACGGTTTTTCCGGTTGGCCGATGACAGTCTGCTCATACGCATTGCAGGCACTCAGGATAGTATTCTGTTCGAAAGTTGGTTTGCAAACGGGCCAAATATAACAACACTGCGCCTGAAAGATAATTCGCGGATGGATGCCAGCGAAATCAGTGCACTCGCAGCCGATGTTTTTGGCGGTACGGCAGGCGACGATGTGCTGATAGGGACAATTGCTGACGATCACATTGAAGGCTACGCAGGCAATGATATTCTCGACGGCGGCGTAGGTAATGACATGCTCGTAGGCGGTGATGGCAACGATACCTATCTTTTTGGTTGGATGTCGGCAGGAAACGATGTGGCGGTGGAATCGCCGGAAGGCATAAGCGTCATTGCGCTGACAGAGGGAACGACACTGGCCGATCTTCGGCACGAACGCACAGGGAACGATTTGATTCTGACGCTGCACGGCGGTGGTGCGACGTTGACATTGAAGGATTATTTTGTGTTGCCACATGTTTGGATGCTCCGCGAAGAAAGCGGTGCGGCAATTAGTGTAGCCGATTGGTTCGCTTTGCCAGAACCTGATACCGATATTGCACAGTTACAAGCCGATTTTTTAGAAACAGTGCGTGCGCAATGGACAAATGATTTGCAGAGTAACCGGTACGATACAAATTCTGGCCCTTACACACGGGTGGACGGTGCAATCTACCGTACTGAATCAGTGTCTGCCAATGAAACAAAAATTGTGCTGCAACATTTCATACTAGTGGAGACTACTGCGGATACTGCCGTAATCCAACGGCAATCTGATAGCCATGATTCTTCCAGTATTACTGTTGAGCTACTCAACACATCGCTTCCTGGCACCCCAGTAGTGAATCTACCAGTGGAACGGCAATTTATACCTTTTTCCGAATGGATTCAACGATTACGTGAAATGGGTGCGGTAGGAATGAGCATTGAGGGCCTAATACCTGTGTATGAAAGTGGTGTAATTGTCGGTTTCATAACAGAGGATCAGGTTTCAATGACGCCGATACTTGAGGTAGTTCAGAGCTATCGACAAACTACTACGACCATTAACACTCAGGTTGAGCGTATTCAGGGCGGCAACAGCGATAATGTGATCGAAGGTTATAAACACGGTAATGGTTACCAGTATAACACTGGGCATGGGCAAAGCAACATTACATCCGCGAGTGAGATTTCGATGATCGATGGGGGCGGAGGCAACGATATTCTTTATGCGTCGGGCAAAATTGCGCTCAATAATGAGATGTATTACTTCACCGACACCGCAATGAATATCGGCGGGTTTCTCTATGGAAATGCGGGAAGTGATATGCTTTATGGTAACGATGCCAGAGACACGCTGGTGGGTGGCGACGGGAATGATATTCTGAATGGCGGATTCAGCCAGGATACCTATGTTATGTTTGCCGGCGAGTTGGGAGTCGATACGATTTGGGATACAGGAACACAAATGTGGCAGATTGGGAGTTCTAATAGTGACGACATTTATTCTCATCTGAATTACACATTGCAACCGAAACCTATTGCGCAAGATATTCTTCGCTTGTTGGGTATTAATTTCGACGATGTTACTTTTACATGGGGAGAACATTTAATCGAAGGAATGCGCGCTGTCAGATACACAGACGAGAACCCTGAGTCTATAGAAGCGCTGCAAACTCTGACTATACATGCGGTACTTACTATAAAATGGACAGGCGGTGGCGTCAAAATTATCCTGCCGAATTCGACCGATCTGCCGGGTATAGGGCTAGAGCGCGTTTAATTTGGTGATGGTGTGGTGATGACGATGGCGGAACTAATTGCGATTGCCGGTCCTGTGCCTACTCTTAATCCTCAAGAACAGGATAATATCATTGCCGGTCAAGATACAAACGACGTGATTTATGGCGAAGCTGGCAATGACACGCTGGCGGGTGGGGATGGCGCCGATTTTGTGAGCAGTGGGGCAGGCAACGATACCCTGACGGGCGGCGCTGGTAATGACACGTATTTGTTTAGCAAAGGATCAGGCCAGGATACGATTAACAGTTATGACGCGACCGCTGGAAAGATTGATACGGTGCGATTTGACTATGGCATTACTTCGGATAAGGTGCACATTAGTCGCTCCGGTAATGACCTGATACTCGCCATCATGGGTACTACGGACGTCCTTACGATCCAGAATTACCTGGAGAATGACGGAGTCACTCCTTTCTCAGTTGAGCAGATCAATTTCAGAGAAAATGGTATGGTTTGGGATCTGTCCACGATTAAAGAAAAATTGGAAAGCAATAAGGCGCCTGAGTTATCAATTGCGCTTCCAGACCAGAAAGCAATTAAGGGAAGTGCCTTCAGCTACACTGTGAATCCCAATGCATTTACCGATCCGGATGTTGGCGACATACTTACTTACAGTGCCACGCTGGTTGATGGCAACCCTTTGCCGCTATGGCTCAGTTTTGATTCGGAAACAAGCACATTTAGTGGCACGCCTGATGCATTCGGAACATTTAGTATGATTGTGACTGCAACAGATATCGGCAATTTGAGGGTTTCGGATCGCTTCGATATCGATGTCAGTGACCTGGGCATGATAATCAATGGCGCATTGGGCTCTGACACACTGAATGGCGGCGCTGGTAACGACATACTCAACGGCCTAGCCGGTAATGATATCTTGAATGGTAATGCTGGTAATGATCGACTTAATGGAGGTGCGGGTAACGATACGATGACGGGTGGAACGGGCGACGATATTTATGTGATAAATAGCGCATTGGATGTTGTTATTGAGAACTTTGATGAGGACGTCGATACCATTCGATCTTCTATTTCTTACATGCTGGGTGCCAATGTTGAGAATATCCATCTGACCGGTGTCGGTTTTATCGGCGGGGTGGGTAATGAGTTAGATAATGAGCTAACTGGTAACGGCGCCAGCAATATGCTGACGGGTAAGTCAGGCAATGACAAGCTGGATGGCAGAGAAGGCGCTGACATGATGATCGGCGGTAGCGGTGATGATAATTATGTGGTGGATAACATCAGGGATGCGGTCATCGAACTGAATGGCGAAGGAATTGATAAAGTGAGATCAAGCATCAGCTTTACGTTAAGCGCAAACATCGAGGATCTTGTTTTGACTGATAGTATCGCGATCAATGGAATCGGTAACGAACTGAACAACAATTTAACCGGCAATAGTGTCGGCAACACGTTGCGAGGTGAAGCGGGAAATGACCGGCTCAATGGCAGGAAAGGCACCGATACACTGATAGGCGGAAGCGGTAATGATATCTATATTTTTGGACGAGAATATGGAATGGATACTTTGATTGAGAATGATTCCGCAGCCGGTAATATTGATACGATGCGATTCCTCCCGGGCATTAGTGCTGACCAGATATGGTTTCAACATGTCGGAAATAATCTGGAGGCAAGCATTATAGGAACAACTGATAAAATAGTGATTAATGACTGGTACCTCGGATCGGCCAATCACATCGAGAGATTTAGAACCTCTAACGGCATGGTGCTTCATGATAATCAGGTGAATGATCTGGTCAATGCGATGGCGGATTTTGATCCGCCTAAAATTGGAGAAACTACCCTGCCAGGGAATTACGCATCTATCCTGGATCCGGTGATTGCTTCCCTTTGGGTTTAAATTGTCTTGCTTAGGTATAACTGATAGGGGTTGCTGCATCGGTTTATGTCCTTGTCGCCATTATTGAAAATGCGCTTCAACATGTGGAATGCCACGTTACATACTGTTATAAATCCTTACTTTCACTTTGTTCGAGAAGATGTCAGTCGAGCGATGCGTTCCGGATAGGTACTGCAATTCAATTGAATTTATTATGATTTAAACAGGTTTCGACGGATTCTATTTGTATTCTATAAACACAAGTCTCAATAAGATAATCCTTCAAGTCAATTGATTGGGAAGTTGATAAATCCTCTGACACACTAGGAAAGGTAGCGTATTTCCGGAACGAGTTGTGAGAATTTGGGGAGTATGTAGTAACCGCAAAATCTGCTGCATGGTTTTTTAATCTTTGACTGGAATTGGATGAAAGCCAGAAGCAAGTACACACACTGATCCGGCCTGAATGATGCTGCTTTGCAAGCGTTTCAAACTCATGTCTCAGCACAAGTTTTAGTATTGGGAAAAAGATTGTATTACAATGAGCCGTGGCCTGATTCTCCTATCTGGCTCAACAAGTTATTCGAAAACCTGTATCCTAATTAGGCATGAATCGGGCTGCCGCACTGTCTCGGCAACGGGACAGGAGTGAGTCGATCTCATGAATAGACCATCAACGATTATGAAATCCTTTTGGAGGAACCTCATGAACACAAAACTAACAAAATTTAAGCACGCTGCCCTCTTCCTCGTGGGAATTTCTGCAGCATCAATCCCTGCAATGGCTCGGGCGGACTGGTGGATGACCGGGCTGGGCGGCATTGGTGGATCTGACAGTCTCGCCGCCGGCATCAATGATTCCGGGCAAGTTGTGGGGGTTTCTTCCAGTGGTTCTGGTCAGTATCACGCCTTCATCACGGGTCCTAACGGCACCGGCATGACCAGTCTGGGTGAATTCACCAGCAAAGCCTTCGCCATCAATGATTCTGGAGAAGTGGTAGGAAGAGATATTTTTGGGCATGCTTTTCTCTATAGTCACGGTGTAATGACCGATCTTAGTTTACTGGATCCTTTCGTAACAGGCGGATGGAGCGACATTTATGTCCTCGATATCAACAACCATGGCCAGATGGTTGGGTATGGTCACCACAATAATTTCCCAGAAGCTTTTTTACTGTCTTACACTCCCCCTCCAATCCCAGAGCCTGAAACCTATCTCATGTTGTTGGCCGGTTTAGGGCTGGTTGGATTGATGGCAAGGCGCAGAAAGGCAGCAAACATGTAATGCAGATTGCTATTTAATCCGAAACGAGCGCGTTGGTTCTCGTTTTTCCCTGGATTGATCAATGCGCCTCTGAGTAACTGTCATTTCGAGCACAGCGGGAAATCTATCCAGTTGATTTCAAAGATTCCTAATTGTGTTCGGAATGACAAAGATGCTTTATTCAGAGCTTCCTTCAATTGTTACCTGTCGCATGAGAAAAAAGAAGTGAAAAGTGCAGTTTATGCTTAATAAATGAGCATTTTGAGTCTGTTTTTAACACCGCAGCGGCAACGCAGATAGTTTTTCAACGTATATGGGCTCCTCCCGTTTTGCCAGCAAAATTGGTGATGATTTTAAGGTGCAACTGCTTCCGTATATCCGGTTTCTCGTTGGGTAGCTTTACTATCCGAGCCATGATGGATTTCTCGCGTAAGATTCAAATCGGCCTGACGGCTTTGCCTTGTCATGCATCGGACAGGGAGCCTGTTGAAAAGACTGAATTACTTACGTCGGTCTAACCTATTTGCCATCTTCATTTTGCTACCCTGCCTTCCTGTAAGACTCGCCACAACTCAATATCGACCATGCAATACGTGAGTTCTTATTGGTTAATGCTGCCGTCGCAATGTTTTTGTTGCGCCGCATGGCCAGATTCTTTACCTAGCGGCTTCGTCCATCCTCTTTATTTTTGGCTTCCCGGGTACTACTGACCTGACGCATATCAAAACCTCATCAACCTGCAAGGGAATCAGAAAAAGATGCCATTTGATTCTTTAGATGCCAGATTTAACTCAATCCCCACTTCTTATTTTTGATCATTGCACTCTCCGATTAACAATGCGAGAGCCTATACCTGCTCAGTTTGCCGCACTCATTTAATGTAGAGAATTCAAATAATTTATCACGGGGCATAGTACAAATGTACTAGCAATAGGCGAGTTAATGTACTAATAAAAAAGGATAATGTTCCTATAGCTGAAAAAAAATATATGTTTACAATGCAGGCTGTGCGGAAATGATTAGAAGCTATAAAGTATCAATGCTTACCGCCTATGTGTGAGACGTTACTTATACACTTGTAATTGAGACTGATTGAATTAATTTTTTTTAACTCACCCGGAGAATTTGAAAATGAAAAATAACTTTAAACTGAAATTACTAGCAGCAGCTGTTTTGATGGCAAGTGGCGTAGCACATGCAGGCAGTGCTTTCCTGAATGGTAGTGCAACAGGAGGCAACGGTTCAGAAGCAAATCCATATAGCTTTGGTGCAGTGGGCGCATCTGTTAGCGCACTCTTTGTGAATGTAGGCGGTCCTGCAAATGGATTTTTCGAAGAATATGCAAACTTCACCATTCCAACATTATCAAGTACTTCTGGTTCTGCTAATGCGTACGCACTAAATTTCATGGGTATTAATGTGCTAGATATTCAAAATTTGGTAGTTGAAGTATGGAGTAACACTCATCCAGGCGGATCAACTTTATACACCACATTCACTGGAGACAATTTAAACCACGCATTTGGTAATTTAGCTGCTGGTCAATATCACCTTGATATTAGTGGTAACTTTGGCCCTAACGCTTTTGGTGGGCAATATGCAGTTGCGCTGCAAGCATTACCTGTACCAGAACCAGAGACATACGCGATGCTCTTGGCCGGTCTTGGTTTAGTTGGTTTCTCAGCGCGTCGTCGCAAAGTCGCTTAAATAAACTGATACTAGAGACCACAGAGAAATGAAACTTCTCTGTGGTTTTTCTGTTTTCTGGACTCCCGTTTTCACTATTCACCGTAATCGATTTTATATCGACGCTATCTTTGTCTTTTATTTGAGAGGAATTGGTAACTATTCGCTCTCCAAAAATAATTAGAAAGATACCTGACAGGTTTTTGAGTGAGAAAA
>NZ_JAYUWI010000098.1:0-3891 GCF_043753625.1 Nitrosomonas sp. | reverse complement strand
ATCAGTTGAAATTGGATATGTAGATGCCGCTTTAGCGGCTCACAAACAGCCCCTTCGAGGGGCTCCAGCTATAAGCCTCCGGCTCTGCCGGAGGTAATTTAACTGGATGCCGTAGAGAAGGCAAGTTACTGCTTGTGGCAGATACATTATTATCACATTGTATCTTCAGTGAAGTACAGACTCGGATTGTTAGTTGGGGCGGTTGTGAAACTCATTATGAAGATGTCGAAAGAGATAGCAAAGCCATACGACATTGAGTTTGAGCAGATAGGTTGCGACAATGACCAGTTATACATTTTGTACGGCATACGAGAATTGCTCCAGGACAGATTGTTAAGGTGTTCAAAAGCATCATATCACTAGAATTGATTAAGAAAAGGTCAGATTTGAAACGAGATCTGCGAAATGGTGAGAGTTCTTAGGGGATGGCTATCATGTTGTAACTGTAGAAGAAAGAGTGGACTGGGGGTAGTGGGTAAAGAATCAGGGTAAGCCAAAAGAAGAACTGTAAAAATTATTATACTGGGCTATATATAGATGAAGGCGGATTTCATTGGTATTGGAGCACAAAAGTGCGCATCTACCTGGGTACATGGTGTTCTATCTGATCACCCAGAAGTTGGAGTTTATCCAGGAAAAGAGATTGATTATTTCTCAGATTATTATAATCGCGGTTATCAATGGTATGAAAGGCAATTGAGTGGTGTTGATTCTGTGAGAACGCGAGGCGAGGTATCCACTTCATATTTTACTGATAGTGATACCCCTAGCCGCGTATTTCTCTATAATCCAAATATGCGAGTCGTACTTTCTCTTCGCGACCCGATTGAAAGAGCTTACTCCAATCATTTAAATGAAATTAAATTATGCCATTTGACTGGTCAGAATCTTGAATTTGAGAACGGGCTAACGAATAATCCCATGTACCTTGAGCAATCGTACTACGGAAAGCATCTCGCTCGCTGGTTAGCAATATTTCCGAGAGATCAAATATTAGTAATTTTTCAGGAGGAAATTCGTGATGACCCCTTCACGCAAGCAAGGAATTTGTATCGTTTTTTGGGTGTGGCCGAAGATCATCAATCTTGGTTTCTGGAAAAAAAAGTGAATGAAAGCCGAATTATCAAAAATGCTGAGGCGGACCACTTTCTTAAATACTTAGGAAAACTGGGTCGATCCATAGGGATTGGTGGAGTAGTGGTGGCAGTTAGAAAAAATGACTTGGTTGGGCGTTTGCGCCGCAACTATAATCAGATTGAGCTACGGCAAGTGATTCCACCCATGCGCGAGGACACGAAGATATGCTTGCAAGATATACTGGCTGATGATATGCGTGAATTGGCACATCAACTCGAACGGAAAGATTTGCCGTGGCCAAGCTGGGTAGCGCTGTGTGATAGATCAAGTTGAGGGGGATCTTATGTCAGTGACGATGCTTATGTACCATGTAATTGCGACTCCAGAGAATGCTGCTGAGGCTCGGTTTTGTCGAACGCCAGATAAGTTCCGGAAGGATATGGAGCAAATTCGGGAAGCTGGCTACCATGTCCTTTCTTTTGCGAGAGTGCTGGATGGGATAGCAGGTAGAATCGAGCTTCCAGATAAGGCTGTGGCGATAACATTTGATGATGGTATAGCATGCGCATATGAAAACGCTTTGCCGATACTGCAGGAATTTGATTACCCGGCTTCGGTTTTTGTTGTAACCGGGCGGGTAGGTGGGTTTAACGAATTTACTGATGTTTTTGGATTTCCACGCAGGCGCATGCTTACTGCCTATGAGATTCGTACTTTGGCTGGATCTGGTGTGGATATTGGCAGTCATACTGTTAACCACTTATGGCTTGGGAAAACCAAGAATTCTGTCGTAGCTAAAGAACTTCAGGACAGTAAGGCGGCATTGGAAGATGTACTTGGTCAAGAAGTGCCTCATTTCGCATATCCCTTTGGAAGCTGGAACCTACCGGTACGGGATGCGGTTATAGAAGCTGGCTATACAGGTGCTTGTTCGACCATATCGGGGCGCAATCATAAAGGGATAGACCCATACATTTTGCGCCGTTCAGAAATTAAGGGGAGTGATGCGCCTTGGCAGTTTCGCTTGAAATTAAAATTTGCAACCAATGATATGCCACCAATTTCTGATGCACGCTATATAGTGGGTCAGACACTGAAAAAGTGGAGATAATTTAGCTACGTGTGTGGTGCGAGAATTGTTAATGAAAGAATTTTTGCTTTTCCTTGTGATAAAAAAGGCGGGGGAGTAGTTCTTGGTTGACGGTTGCTACCAGCTGTTTTTTTACGAGACTGTGTTTAAAGATCTAAGGTGCAAGGCTTAGGGGGGATTATGAATAGAATAAGCAGGGTAATATTTCTTCTTGGAGCGGGGCGTTCCGGTACTACATTACTCTATAAGACACTCTCTATTCATCCTAGTGTATCTTATTTGAGCAACTACCAAATGCGCTTTCCCAAGTGGCCTTCCTTGGCTTACTTACATCATATTCTCAATCAGTTTCCTGAATTCAAGCGTAAGTCATGGTTCAAGGAACAAGGTAATGCTTACTTCAATGAACGGCGTAAATGGCTGCATTCTATTGTGCCGACTCCATCAGAGGCTGAATCGGTGTATGCCAGTTGTGGAATTCCACGAACACCCACGGTTGACTATTGTCTGCAGCCGCAATCATCTGGGTGTTTGCAAAACAGATTTGAACGTATTCGCCAGATGTCCCATGGCCAAGTATTGTTGACTAAACGTACTGCGAACAATCGCCGCATACCAATTCTCAAACAAATATTTCCTGATGCAAAGTATATCCATCTAGTCAGGGATGGTCGTGCGGTTGCTTATTCTTTACTGCGTGTCGCTTGGTGGAACGACCACATTTTATACTGGGCGGGCAAGACGCCACAGCAGATGGTTGCAGCGGGTTTTAATCCCTTGGAACTTGCAGCGAGAAATTGGGTTGAGGAAATGCAGTCACTGGAACAAGAAGTTGCTCTAATTCCGAGCAGCCAGTTATTGGAGGTGCGCTATGACCAGTTGCTGCAAGACTCATGTGGCCAATTGCAGCGCATCCTAGATTTCATGGAAGTGAAAGCAAAATCAGATGAAACGTTCTGGGAAATCATAAAGTCATTACATATTGAGCCAAAACAAGATGCATGGCCCCGAGACTGGTCAGAGTCAGAATTAAAGTCTGTGCTATCTTTGCAGCGCGATACTTTGCTTCGCTGGGGTTTCGTTGCACCTTATGAATGATTGTGGGAATTATTTATACTATTGGCTAGCTAACAAATTTAGTTGATTAATCGGCGCCACACTGTTCTGGAATGTAGTCAGCGCCTTGTAAGGCTTGTTGTAACTGGTTTTTCTCAAAAATAGAGACCGATAAAATCTGTAGCAAAGTGTAGAGCGAGGCATCAATTTGAAGCTCCTTTTTGATAATGGCGACCAGCATGTAAGTAGCGACGGCGTACCAGATTTGCGTTTTGACCGCGTTCTCGCTGTTGCCGATGAAACATTTGATACGCAGCAGATGTTACTTGATCCGCTTGAGGAACCACTCGACTTGCCAGCGGCTTTTGTACAGCGCGGCAATCGTCAGTGCAGGCAGGGCCGTGTTGTTGGTCAGAAACACCAACGTCTTGCCGGTTTCCGGGTCTTTGAGGCGGATGCGCCTCAGTTGCTCGGGATAGTCCTACGAGATGTAGAAACCGTCGAGCACGATGCGCTGATCGCAGATGATACCGGTACTTCGATCGACCTTCATCGAGTATACCCTGTGCGCGTTCATTCCTCGTTTGGCGCGAGTTACGAAGAACGCACCCGACTGATGCAGCGTGAACAGGCGACTGAGATCCAGATAGCCCCGATCCATCACGTAG
>NZ_JAYUWI010000097.1:0-3908 GCF_043753625.1 Nitrosomonas sp. | reverse complement strand
GACGAGAAGGAATCACGCAGCGGGATTCAAAGCCAAGGTGGCAATATCTGCGATCAAGGGTGATAAGACACTAGCTGAGCTAGCTGAACAATTTGATGCACATCCGAACCAGATTTCGGAATGGAAGCAGCAGTTACAGGAATCTGCAATCGATGTATTCGGGAGTAATTCAAAAGTAAAGGCCGCGGGGTAACTTTTCAAATACACCATAATAATATTCATTATTAACAATATATTATAAACTCATTGTGGATGACACTATCCCTGAATTTTCCTGGTATCCGGACGCTCACTTTTTAAGTATCGCAAGTTGTTCCTTCAATGCTTTAATTTCCTCTTCTGCCCGGATTTGTGGGGTAACGTCTAATTGCACACCTAGGAAATAGAGTAAATTTCCATTGGAATCAAAAAGTGGTGACATCAGTAAATGGTTATAAAATAACTCACCATTCTTACGATAATTATGCAGCGTCACTTCAACGGATTTCTTATCTTTTATGGCTTCTCGCAATTTATTAACTTCTCTTTGATCGTGTTCCTTTCCCTGCAAGAAACGGCAATTTTTACCTGCAACTTCCGCTAGCGTATATCCAGTTATCGTTTCAAAGGCTTTATTAACATAAACCAATGGCATATCCTCTTGATCAGGATCAGCCAGTGATACTCCGTTTACACATGAATCAAGAATCTTGGACAATACTTGTGGAATTAATCCAGGGTCTTTCTCAACGATAAAATCCATGATTTTCTCTCCAGGTTAATCAATTGTTGGCTAAATAAATACACTCATGCGGGGACTGCCGATTACTTGAAATCAGCCTAATCTGCTTCAATTAATTTCTTGATGTTCTTGACAGTTCGTTCGGTTCCGTCTTGAACAGCAATGCGTACCAATTTTTCAAATGGCCTTACATGTAAATCGAGACTAAGCAGCTCAAAGATAAATATTATCCGGCTATCTGAAGCGTTGACTGATTCAATCACATAGTCACATCGGTAAGGATTAGAAACACCTTCAAAACAAATACGTGCCCCTACATCAAAAAATTTAACTTTGAATGTCGATTCAGAGCGATTACCTTGATCAATGCGCACTTGACGGCATAGTGTCCCCAATTTTACAGGTCCATCGGTGAGTTTCTCCAATTCTTTAACCTCCGGTGACCATCTGGGATAATTAATAAGCAAATCGTTACCAATAAAATTAAAAAGCTTTTCACTGGGCGTTTGGATTATTGTATTGGCTTTGCCAATTACAGGGGTATCTTTGAACAAACCAAGCATTTTAATGCCTCCTGCGTAGTATTTGCTAAACCAAGTAGGTATCTATTCCTGCCAATAATAAGTCATATTGCGCTTCAACCAATTCTTTAATTGTCAAAGCTGGAATGCCTGTGATCAGATTGCCTTCCGAAACCAACCAGCCTACCGCATCTGAAGACCCAAGACTCACTACATAGCCTAGTTCATGATGAAGATAGGGCTCAAGTAGTCCGGGAAAACCAGAATGCCGCAAGATATTGCGTGCTACTAACTTTCCTTTCCGAACAGCTGACTGTGCTGTTAATGTATTCGAACCTAACGATTGATAATAAGAACAATCGCCTGCTACAAAAATATTTTGCAATGACTCCTGACTAACTATAACCTGCCCGAAAGCATTTGCGGTAAAAATATTTTGTTGTTTCTTACCTAAAAACAAAATAGACAGGCTAGAAGCTAACTCAAACTGTTTTTTTGTTTGTTTTTCTGTCAGTAAAATTTGACCATCCTGCTGTTCACGGTAATAGGTGCTGGGGTAAAAAGCAATATCCATATCACGCATGTGAGACTCCACATAACAACCGAACCCATCAGGAAATTGCTCCAGTACATGTTCACCCGAATGAACCAGGCGTAATCCAGCTTTACTTTTAATTCGATTAAGAAATTGCTTTATTTCAAACAAGAACTGTATACCCGTTGCTCCTCCACCCACAACAGAAATAGATTGTTCAGATGAATTGCCTTGGTTTAGTAATTTTGTTAACAAATCTGATCCATTTACAATCGTGAAGTCCTGCAAACTCAAAATATTATCTTTTCTTATCGAATCAACAGCCCTACTTTCACAACCCGAAGCAATAATCAGGTAATCAAAATTTAAAACTTCTTCATTGAGAATCAGTTGTTTTTTATCCTGGCATTCTTGTAGCTCATCTTGATCAAAATTTATCGACGCTACAATATGCCGACAACCGTAACGATTTTCTATCTCGGTAAATGGAACCAGTAGATCTGTTAAAGGATACCGGAATGTCTCATGTAAGTGCGTGATTTTTATATGTTGCGTTTTAGGATCAATAATCGTGATATCTGTATCGGGAACGTATTGCAAAAGATTTGTTAATGCAGCAATGCCCGCATACCCTCCACCTACAATTACTACTTTCAATCGCTTTTGTTTCGGTATATTAAACGGCAAAAAAGCCACAGTATCTCCTTACCTGATATGCTTGAGAAACAATAATTTTTTCTCACTAAGTCTTCAATCACATAGATTGATTGTATGAACAATTGCACAAATCCTGCTTGCATTAATAAGATTCGTTAAGTGTTACAGACTAGCACAAATATTACGCTTAGCGCCTTACTTTAAATTAACCCCGGAACCCTAAACAATAACAATCCACAATTAATGAGGAATCAGATTTACACACCAGTTTTGTTTGGCCCATTGCCAGAAGGAAGAGATATCGCCTTCTAAAATTTCTACAGGTGGTTTTTGACCTAAGAAATGTAATGCATCAACTAATTGCGGTAATGCATTCGTAATATTGACCGGAGCTGCGTTTGTTTGCTTACTGAGCTTCTCACCCAGCGCATTCGTTACCACTGGCAAATGCATATATTGCGGTATTGGATAGCCCAATAATTGCTGTAAAAATATTTGGCGCGGCGTTGAATCCAAAAGATCTGCGCCACGCACAACATGCGTTATATTTTGTGCCGCATAATCCACCACTACAGCTAACTGATAAGCATAAATCCCATCGCCTCTGCGCAAAACAAAATCTCCCACATCACTTCTAAGCCTCTGAGAATATAAACCCGACAAAATATCCTCAAACTGAATTGAATCATCATTAGTTTGAATGCGAAGTGCATGTACTTTTTTTATAGAAGTTGGATTCTTAAGGCAAGTCCCAGGATAAATAGGTCCGCCCAAACCTATAATGCTGGAATCAGCAATTTCTTTTCTTGAACAAATACAGGGGTAGATTAGGCTTTGTTTACTCAAAGCGTTCAATGCCTCGTGATAGGCTTCAGAGCGCTGACTTTGGTAGATAACTACGTCATCCCATTCCATACCTAATCTTTTTAGCACATATAATATTTTGCTCGCCGCGCCAGGGACTTCGCGTAGCGAATCAACATCTTCGACTCTAACAAGCCAATTGCCATGATGAAATTTCGCATCGAGGTAACTGCCCACAGCCGCAACCAATGAGCCAAAATGCAGTGGTCCGGTTGGCGATGGAGCAAATCGGCCTCGATATTTCAAATCCATCGATTGAGAGTTTTTCACTAATAATTAACTAATCGGATATACTAAAACTTAACACAAACAATTTCTTAATCAGTGAAGTGGTCACCTGCAACTGAACAACCTGAGAGTAGAATTAAGCTCTGCTATTGTTAGTTAATCAAGCCCAGGCGGGCTGATGAATTGCTTGATATTGATAATAAACCTCATTGGGAGCTTGGTTATCAAAACCTTGATGAAAACGCTCCTGATTGTACCAGTCAAACCACTGAGTCAGAAGTGGCCTCGCAAATTCGGACAGTCGGATAAGTGGTAATCTTGCTCACCCCAAGCCGTGCAATAGACGGCAAAAAAGGAGCGAGAGTATGAAAAGGACGAGAAG
>NZ_JAYUWI010000096.1:0-11936 GCF_043753625.1 Nitrosomonas sp. | reverse complement strand
GTTTGGCGCTGCCACGGTGAAGTTCCGTTCCAGCAGGCTCGGTGCAATTGGCAAGCTATGTTTGGAATCGGTGGTCACTTTGAATTTCCGTTTCTGCTTGTAGCGTAGCCCCAGTTTCTTGCGAATGCGCTTGATGCGATCTACACCCACTCGGATACCATGGCCGGCAGATCACTTTGACCTGGTCAAGATTCATCTGGAAAGCGCGCTAAAAAACCTTGAATCAAGCCAGGAAACTATGCGCAGCATTACCGGATTGGATTGGATTGGATTGGATTGGATTGGATTGGATTGGATTGGATTATTAATGCTGTTCCTAAGTAGAATTGGAATAAGCACTCTTAGCATATTTTAAACACCGCAGCGACAACGCAAATATTTCTTACAAAGAGAATAGTGCATGTGACTTTTCTCACAGCCAATCACGTTCCGCTCGACTAGACTTGATACCGCAAGTTTATTGGTACTTAGTGAAATTTCTCTGAGCTAAAATTTTAGCTCGACATTTATACATAATTGGAGGAAATAAATGCGGAAAAAGAACATTATAAGATTACAAGCAGTATCGGCTCTGTTTATTATGCTAACAGCGCCTGCATTTGCGAAAGAAGATTCCGACTCTGATAAGTTGCCAAATATGTTCCATTCTGAGAACAGTCATGGCAAAGATGCAACCTACAGTACAGCGGGGTTTATTGATCTTAATAATCCGTTTTTCAAAAGCTTGGGAAGCAATGGCCGCAGTTGTGCTTCCTGCCATCTTCCTTCTCAAGGATGGACGATTACACCCCAAAGCGTCCAGAAGCTCTTCAACGAAACCAAGGGTCTAGATCCGCTTTTCCGGCTGGTTGATGGTGCAAATTCTCCACTTGCGGATGTATCGACGGTTAAAAAACGCCGCGCTGCCTATAGCATGCTCTTGGAAAAAGCAAACATCCGCGTAGGAATTGGCATCCCTGACACCGCAGAATTTGAATTGATTGAAGCCGATGATCCTTATGGATTTGCAAGTGCGACAGAGTTATCGCTATTTCGTCGTCCTATGCCAACCACCAATCTTAAATTTTTAAGTACCATCATGTGGGATGGTCGTGAAACAACCCGGATGTCAGGTTCCACTGACTGCATTTTTGGTACTTCAACTTGTTTCTCTCCCGTGCCTTTTGATTTATCAACCCAGTCCAATCATGCCACATTAGGTCATGCCGAAGCACTTCGAGAATTAACTGGTGCAGAGCGCGAAGCGATCGTGGAGTTTGAATCTGGATTATTTACAGCGCAAATACATGATAACAATGCCGGAAAACTAACGGCAAGAAAAGCAGACGGTGGTCCAAAGAAACTGAAGAAGCAAGAATATCACTTTGGCATAAATGATACTTTGGTTGGAGATTATCAAACGCGCAAACCTTTTGATCCCAATGTAATGTCACTCTATAACAGCTGGGAACGATTTAGCACCAGCAAATCGTCCAATAGCACTAACAACGCACGCGCTGCGATTGCCCGTGGCCAAGCGTTATTTAATACGAAGCCTATCCAGATCGTCGGTGTAAAAGGGATCAATGATGACTTAAGCGTGAGCGTACTTCCAGGCACATGCACGACGTGTCATAACACACCTAATTCGGGTAACCACTCGACACCAATGCCACTAGATATCGGTATCGCTGATGAATCGCGCCGGACACCGGATATGCCACTGTATACGCTAAAAAATAAAACGACTAACGAAATCATTAAAACAACTGATCCTGGTCGTGCTTTGATTACCGGCAAATGGAAAGATATTGGCCGCTTTAAAGGACCTATTTTACGTTCGGTCGCTTCACGGCCCCCCTACTTCCACGATGGTTCTGCTACAGATTTACCAGCCGTGGTTGAGTTTTACAATAATCGCTTTAGCATTGGCCTGACTGAAGTTGAAAAAGCCGATCTCGTAGCATTCTTGGCAGCACTGTAAAACTACCTTTGCTATCTAGTAGAAGAAAAATAGGGCAATTTATTTTAGACCATCAAATAGATTGTCCTAACTTCTCTTGCCATCACAGCCAATTTATTTCAATTGAGTTAACTTAGCATCTCATAGATTTTTGGCATCCTTCCACCGTAGTATGTATTTCTCAAACTCAATGATCAGAAATAGCAATAAACTGACTGCGATAATACGTCCCCAGGCCGCTGCATCCAGAGCAGTCGTACCAAATAGCTGTTGCATCACAGGCAAGTAGGTAAACAGCAATTGTAGTAGCAACAAAAGCCCGACAGCCATTAAAACATAACGATTTTCCAGCAGTCCCCGGCGCGAACACACAGAAGCCATCAAATAGCGGCAATTGAACAAATAGACTATTCCACACATCACCAGTACATTCACAACCACTGTCCGGGCCAGTTCGATACTCGCGCCCTGCATGGTTTCCCAGAAATATAATGTAAAGACACCGCCAATCATCAATAAGGCAACAAAAACAATACGCCACACCAGGAATCCCGACAAAATAGATGCATTAGGGTCATGGGGCGGGCGTGACATGACACCGCTTTCAGGTCGTTCGAATGCAAGCGAAATTGCCAACGTTACAGTCGTCACCATATTGATCCACAAAATCTGCACCGGCGTGATGGGTAGCGCCATCCCTAGAATAATGGCGAGTATCAAAACACCCGCCATACCGCCGCTGGTTGGAAGAATATAAACAACCGTTTTGCGGATGTTGTCGTAGACCGTGCGGCCTTCTTCCACCGCATGTGTAATCGAAGCAAAATTGTCATCCATCAGCACCATTTCAGCTGCTTCTTTTGCCACCTCAGTGCCGTTTTTCCCCATGGCAACGCCGATATCGGCACGCTTTAAGGCTGGTGCATCATTCACACCATCACCTGTCATAGCAACAATTTCACCATTGTCTTGTAACGCCGTAACCAGCCGGAGCTTATGTTCAGGGCTTGCACGTGCAAAAATATCTATTTCTTCGACCACTTTGCGCAGTTGTGCGTCATCCATCTTATCCAGTTCAATTCCGGTTACCGCGTTCTGACCATTACCAATACCTAATCTCGCGCCAATCGCGCAAGCGGTAATACGATGATCCCCGGTAATCATTTTGACGCGAATGCCTGCGGTATGGCATTTGTCTACGGCAACAATGGCTTCCTCACGCGGCGGATCAATAATTCCAACCAGACCCAGCAACGTAAATCCTACTTCCACATCAGAAATCTGCAATATTTGCTGTTTTGTTTTAATCGCACGACTGGCCATAGCCAGTATGCGCTGTCCCGTCGCACTTGCTTCGTGTATTTTGGCGTGCCAGAAATCAAGCTGAATCAGCTGATCTTCTCCTTGGCTACGCTGATGGCTGCACATTGCCAGCACTTCTTCCGGTGCACCTTTGACATATATCAGGCTATTCCCGGCATGATCCTGATGCAACGTCGCCATAAAGCGATGTTCCGATTCAAACGGAATGACATCCGTTCGAGGCAGTGTTTTCCGCTCCATGGCCGGATCCACCGTAGCCTTCATTGCTAAAGTAATGAGTGCAGCTTCTGTCGGATCACCGTGGATGCCCCAGGTACCATCCTGCTGACGCAGTGATGCTTCGTTACACAACATCCCTGCCCGAAACATATCGAGCATATCGGGATAATCAGTAACCGGAATTTCCTTTCCATTCCGGCTAAAACCACCTGTTGGCGCATAACCAACGCCACTAACTTGGAATTGATCATCAGCAGTCATCACGCTCTGCACAGTCATTTCATTACGTGTTAGCGTTCCGGTCTTATCAGTACAGATGACGGTCACCGCACCCAGTGCTTCTACCGCAGGCAGGTGACGAACAATCGCATTACGCCGCGCCATATTCTGCACACCGAGCGCCAAAGTTATCGTCATGATGGCAGGCAATCCCTCTGGAATCGCTGCGATAGCCATACTGATGGCCGCCATAAACATCTCATTGATCGGGTAATCATGCAGCAACAATCCATAAACAAAAATGCCAGTTGCCAGCAGTAAAATTACCAGCGTCAGCCAGCGGCCGAAGATCGTCATTTGCCGCAGCAAAGGCGATGTCAGCTTATCGACTTGCGCGATCATCTGACTGATGCGCCCAATCTCGGTATGTTGAGCAGTAGCAACCACCACGCCCGATCCCTGGCCATAAACCACCAGCGTGCCAGAATATGCCATACAAAACCGATCCCCGATCGCCGTTACTGCTTCGACTGCGTGAATGGATTTCTCGACAGCTTCCGATTCTCCGGTTAACGCTGCCTCTTCGATACGCAGGTTTTTACAGTCGACCAATCGCAAGTCAGCCGGTACCTTGTCGCCGGATTGCAGCACTACGATATCGCCAGGCACCAGTTGATCAGCTGGAATCTGTATCCGCTGACCGTCGCGCTGAACGACCGCGTTAAGCGACAGCATGTGCCGGATAGCATTCAGCGCTTCTTCCGCTTTGCCTTCCTGAACAAAGCCGATGATGGCATTGATGACCACAACACCAAAAATAACGCCACTGTCGACCCAGTGCCCTAGAAAAGCGGTCATGCTGCATGCGGCAAGCAAAATATAAATCAGTACATTATGAAATTGCAACAAAAAGCGAATGACAATGCTTTGTGGCTTGGGCGGCTTCAATCGGTTGGCGCCATACTGTTCAAGACGCAACTTCGCTTCCGTTTGCGATAAACCAGCATGCCCGGTTTTAAACTCTTCCAGCACTTGCTGCGGTGGATAGCTATGCCATAGAGGTGTTTTATCGGGTGCAAAAACTTGTTCATGTGGCATAAGCAGCTCTCTTAAATGGTTGGACAGGCTGTGTTGCGCCTATTTAATAGACCAGAATTGATAGGAATAATTTGTATTTAATTATTCAGTACGGCTACAATGAAAACATTCTTTTCTCACTTAACACAGCAAATGGGGCTTTCTATGAAATACTCTATCATTCTGATGGCACTTGTGGCCATTCTGTTTACCAGCATGACGCAGGCTGCTGGCCGGGTACCGTTTGGCCATCAGGTTATTGCAGTACAAAACTACAACCGCGCTACGGAACAAATTGCCTTATCAGGAATGATTAGCGAGGGCGGTGTGCCAGCATTGGCTGCTACTGGTTTCAAAACCGTTATTGACTTACGCACCAAAAACGAAGGCGTTATGGAGGAGAAAGCATTAGTCGATATTGCCGGTATGATGTATGTCAACATTCCGACGACCGTTGCTGGGATCACTAAAGAACAGGTGGCCGCATTTACCAAAGTGATCGAATCAGCTCAAGCTCCGATACTAATCCATTGCGGATCAGGTAACCGGGCAAGTGCCATGTGGGCTAGCTATCGAATCACCAAAGGTATTGATCCAGAAGTAGCCATTGAGGAGGCCCGTAAAACCGGTTTGCGCCCACCGCTGGAAGAAAAACTTCGTGAAATCATGCTGAACTGAGCTTTAATCTTATCCATCAATCCAGAACAATCTGATAATCATCCACACCGAAACACCCATAGAAACTACAGCAAATCCTTGCTGTAGTTTTGGGCCAGCAAGAAAATTAGCAAAAATTCGCCCAATCAACATACCTGCCAATGCGCCGGCAGAAAAAGGTAACGCAATAGTCCAGTTCATCCCGCCGATCAAGGTTGCAGAAACAACACCTACAGCAGAAATAAGCGCGATAACTGCCAGGGATGTGGCAAGAATAGATTGCATCGAAAGATTGGTCGCTTTCCTTAATGCCGGCACAACGACAAAGCCGCCCCCGACGCCCAACAATCCCGATAAGAACCCGGTTGCAATTCCGGAAAATGCTAATGCCCGGGCACACGGCCAAGTCCATACTAAACGGCCTTGCTCATAGGCTAGCTGGCAAGGTATTGAAGCAGGATGAGATTGAGAGACTGTGATATTTTTCACCGGCTCATCCTGCATCTTACTTTGCCGCAGCATGCTGATCGCAGCATAAAACAAAACCAGTGCAAATAAAAGTGTTAGCGGCGCATTAGGCAATTTCTGCGCCAGCCATATGCCGATGGGTGCAATCACAACACCGGTAATAGCAATAAACCCCGCTGCCCGGTAACGCACTTTTCCTTGCCTATGCGCAATTAACGCGCCGATAACCGAAGACAAACACACGGCGAATAAAGCAATCGGAGCGGCTTCAGCGACAACCAGATGCAATCCGAACATCAGCAACGGGACTGCAATGATCGTGCCGCCAGCACCAGTCAGTGCCAATATAGCGCCAGTAACGGCGCCGAGCAGAGTACTGATCAGCAGAATATCCACATGCTCAGCTTAATTTGCCGGGACGAGCAAGCCATTCCTTGCCTTTTAGCATGCCATTCCAATAGATCCATGGAAAAACTGTCGTTTTAAGAAACCAATAGACCTTTCTCGGCACTGTTGGATCGAATGGAAATGTAGGTAATAATCTTCCACCAAAACCAAATTCAGCCAGTATAACTTTGCCATTTTCCACAGTCAGCGGACAGGCGCCGTAACCGTCATAGATAGTGGTCAATTCCCGGTCTTCTTTTGCTGCCAGAAGATTCTCGGCCACCACAACAATTTGCTTTCTGGCTGCCGCGGCCGTTTTCGTATTCGGAGATGAACAAGCATCTCCCAGTGAAAACACATTCGGGTAATCGGTGTGCTGCAGTGTTTTTTCATTCACTTTGCAGAAACCGCCTGCATCTGCCAGAGGACTATTGCGAAGAAAATCCGGAGCGACTTGTGATGGTGTTACATGCAGCATGTCAAAAGATTTCGCTTCGAGGGTTACCGCTCCATCATTGCCTTTGTTTTCAAAGTAGGCGATCTTTTTATTCCCGTCCACTTTGACCAGATTAGAATTGAATAACAACTTCGCATGGTAGCGTCTGACATACTCCATTAGGGGTGGAACAAAATCAGCCACACCAAATAACACGGCAGTTGCTGTATTAAACTCAACATCCATGCTTTCCAAACATTGAGCGCGCATCCAGTGATCGCAAGAAAGATACATGGCTTTTTGTGGTGCGCCCGCACATTTGATCGGCATTGGCGGCTGGGTAAAAATTGCTTTCCCGGCTTTAAGCTCTTTGACCAAGGACCAGGTATAAGGCGCCAGATCATACTGGTAGTTTGAAGTAACACCGTTCTTACCCAGCGTTTCTTCCAATCCTTCAATCTTTTCCCATGCCAGACGTATACCCGGGCAAACAATTAATTGCCGGTATCCCATCACACGACCATCAAATAAATGCACTCTATTGTGTTCCGGATCAAATCCAGACGCGGCCGCCTGAATCCATTCAGCATTCTTGGGAATAATATCAGCCATCGGTTTCACTGTTTCGGCGATGTCATAAGCGCCGGCTCCCACCAGTGTCCAAGCAGGCTGATAATAATGTTGGCCGCTTGGTTCGATAATCGCGATACGCAGCGTTGACCGCCGTTTAAGCAGGCTTGCAGTGACACCGATACCAGCCGAACCGCCGCCTATGACAACCACATCAAAGGCGTTATCCCAGTTACAAGCTGCCACGACAAATTCCTGCGCTTCTGGGTCGTCTTGATCATTCTGCTTAGTCATTCCATACAAAGCAGTCGCACGCATGCCAGAACCGCAAAATGCCAAAACCGGCTTGGGTAACTCAACCATTAGTTTTTGAAAAGCTTCCGCGCGCTCTGTGGGTATGCTACCCATTCTGATTGGTAAATAGACAAAAGTATATCCAGTAACTTGGCCGTTGCCTCCAGCTCTTCACTGCCCGGCTGATTCTCGCCACCTTCATAATCCGGGCGATTACAAATGATTGATCTGTAACCAGCAGCTGCAATTTCGGTGATATCATCAATACTGATTTGACCGGAAACCGACAGTTTGTGATCAAGCTTGGTAATGTCCAGGCGCATATCCTATTCCTTCATCAATCGATCACAACATCATCGCTGTATAAGCTTACGTTCCTGCCGAAATCCTAACGCAAAATAGCTCTCTGTATCATGATTGATGTTTATTCTTTCAGGTGGATTGATTCTTACAATACAGACTATATAAAGTCTCCATAATTTCAAGGGCTTCCTGACTTGCCACACTATAATATATATATTTACCTTTGCGCTCTGTTGCGACCAGATTCTCTTCACGCAGAACGGTCAGCTGTTGCGAGAGTGTGGGCTGATGAATACCCAGCAATTCTTCAAGTTCACCCACATTCCGGGTTCCCTGACTCAGTTCGCACAAGATGAGCAACCGATCTTCATTAGCCAATATTTTCAGCAAAGCACAAGCAGCAGAAGCAGATGTATGTAGCGCTGCGATATCGTGTAAAACTGAATCTGTTTTCATAAAAAATCACCTAACGTTAGTGCGTAACAAGTTAAAGCCTAAATGATAAATGCATTCGATTGATAATGGTTAAAATTCTAGATTATTTTCATATAATCTGTAAGTAATCTATAAGTAGTTTATCCACGTTCTTGCAGGATTTGGTAAATGCCCATGCCTACTAGCATGGTGGCAAGAAACACCAGTACGTCAATACTTCCTGTGCCAGCCAGCACCACGGCCGGTCCGGGACAAATACCCGCTACTCCCCAACCAACACCAAACACAAGACTTCCCAGAAGCAAGCGGCTATCTATTTTTGTAACAGCAGGTATCTGCATCAATAAACCCAAGTAGCTGTTTGTACGTTTCTTTGCCAGTGCAAAAGCGATAAAACCCACAGCCACAGCACCACCCATAACCCATAGCAGTGAAGAATCCCAGCTACCTGTTATATCAAGGAACGCCAGAACTATGGCAGGATTTACCATACCAGACAAGATAATTCCAAAACCGAAAACAATTCCTGATAGCAATGCCATAAAGTTAATCATTGAATATCCTCCTGATACATGCCATCTAAGCTAGAAAGTAAATACATGCCGTATCAAATAGACTGTCATGAAACCAGCAAACATAAATACTGTTGTCGCTGCAATTGAGCGCGGCGACCGTCTTGATATTCCACAAACACCATGACCACTGGTACAACCAGAACCCAGGCGTGTACCATACCCGACCAAGAAACCTGCCAATGCTAACATCGTATAGCTGGTTTCAATAGCGATCTCTGGCAAAACAAAAAAGAATTTCCAAATAACCACTGATAAAATCAATCCTAAAATAAAAGTGACACGCCAACCGATATCGCCTTTCTGCATTCGATATAATCCACCCACGATGCCCGATATACCTGCGATACGTCCGTTAAGTAGCAATAACAATGCTATTGCGGCACCAATCATCAACCCGCCACCTAACGCATGCCATGGCACTGAATCCAGATTAATATACATTCTCGTTCTCCTACCAAGAAACACAAATCAGTTCATATCAATCTCGTAAATATGTTACCATATGCTATTTTTTATTATATATTATAATATTGAATAATTCTAATTAAATTGGCAGAAAAATAAAATGAAACCAAATATCAATGCATTCTTTGATCCAATAACCTGGACTGTTAGTTATATTGTTTTTGATGAACCAGGCGGCATTTGCGCCATTATTGATCCAGTTCTTGATTACGATCCCAAATCAAGTAGAACAAGTACGCGCTCGGCTGACAAATTGATTGCATTTATTCACGAACACCGCTTATCGGTTGAGTGGATACTTGAAACGCATGCGCACGCAGATCATTTGTCATCCGCAGATTATCTTAAAAATCGATTGGGTGGAAAAACTGGTATTGGCAATAATATTCCTGTCGTACAGGAAACTTTCAAGAAAATTTTTAATCTCGAGGACGCGTTTATTCCCGATGGTCATCATTTTGATCACTTATTTACGGAGGAGGAGCTATTTCAGGTTGGGAAATTAACGGCTAGGGCCATCTCCGTATCCGGTCACACACCCGCTGATACGGCTTATCAATTTGATGATGCCATCTTTGTCGGTGATACGCTTTTCATGCCAGATATTGGTACTGCACGGGCAGATTTTCCAGGTGGCAATGCAAGCCAGTTATTCAAGTCCATCCAAAAATTACTGGCATTTCCGCCGGAGACAAGATTATTTATGTGCCATGATTATCCACCTACCAATCGCGCTGCTGCGTGGCAAAGTACAGTCGCACAGCAACGTCTCCATAACATTCATGTACACGATGGCATCAATGAAAATAAGTTTGTAGCAATGCGCAACAAACGCGATGCGACTTTAGAAATGCCCAATTTGCTGTTACCCTCGATACAGGTAAATATCAGAGCTGGAAAATTACCACCGGTTGAAACAAACGGAATTGCATATTTCAAAATACCGGTTAACTTAATTTAATCTGTTTCAAGAAAACCAGCTCCAGAGGAAAACTGACATTTCAATATAGCCAGGCTCAGACCTGTACTTTGACAAAATTCCCATGCTGCTGATCAAATTTCACGGCAATAAAGCGTGTTCCAACAGAAATCCCCCCGCCTTCATTGCGTTTATGCGTTACTTCAGCCACCGCCTGAAAATTAGGCGCATCGATTTTTATAATATCATTTGGATCAAGCATCACCTCGGTTAAGAAGCGAATTCCTGTGGGTGACAAATCCTGAAATATGCCTTGACAAGGCCTACCCGGCCAAAATAAGTAAAATACAAACTCACCCCTGATATTGATCCGCATCATTGTCCGGCGCGATGTTTCAAAATTATCATGCTGCAAAACAAGCAGTGGGCTTGCGCACTCCAGACAGCTTTCACTTTGATAGATATTCGCTTGTGGCACATACGGCGTCTTACAGAAGGAACAGTAATGTGTAATCACTGCCCGATACGACTCTATAGCAAACTGCGGCGTACTTTTAACTTGGACTGGAAGCCCGGGTAGATTAGTATTTTGATGGGCAGATTTCCCGGCAGCATGAAATAACCTACCAGCAAAAATGGCATCATACTGCTTGCGCGCGTCAGGATTAGAAAGAACACGGTAAGCCTCATCAAGTAATGCAGTTTCTGGCGATGAATTCTTCCTTAGTGCCTGATAACTTGACGTAATCGTAGTAATAGGCGCATCAGGCTGAACCTGAAGAATTCGATAATAGTTACGTTGATTCAGCTGTGCAGTTCGTTCGTTCTTCTGTTTATCTATTTTTGCTTCGAAACTTGTATTCGAACCAAATGCTCCCTGACTGAGCGTTTTAATATGATGACGCCTCAGCAAATCAAGATCATAAGCAGCTCGCTTAAGCGGATCTCGCAGCGTGTTATAGGCAATATTGAGCAAGTTCTCGTTCAAATCTGGACCAGCGAGATTCGGATAATTTTTAAGTTTCTGCAGTAATACCCGGTAACTTTCCTTGATCACCGTCATCGACGCATCCGGTTGGACATGAAGAATTCGATAGAAATTACGGCGTTCGATCATGCGTATTGAAAATTCAAAACGGTTAGTTTATCAGTGCATGGATGCAGCATTCTTTCCTCATGTATCTCAATAGCTTGCAATGGGAAAAAGCACGCACAGTATACACATATTACACATATCAAACACCATCTCCAATCAGCAGTGTCCGGTTAAGAGTTTAACAAATTTAGTTGGTTAGCGGCGCCACACTGTTCTGGAATGTAAGCAGCGCCTCGTAAGGCTTGTTGCAACTGGTTTTTCTCAAAAACAAGAGACCAATAAAATCTGTAGCAAAGTGTAGAGCGAGGCATCAATTTGAAGCTCCTTTTTGATAATAGCGACCAGCATGTAATTAGTCGACCCTAAAAAACTGCATCAATCGCTCTTTTGGATCAGCCGTATCAAAAGACGGCGTGTTAATAAAGACAAAATCAAGCGATTCGATCTTTTCTCATCGAAGAATTTAAGAAATCCGCATTTCCCGCCATGGAAGAAAGAGCCAAACAATGGTCAATAGCCATTGTTTTATATTCCAGGCGGCAGCAGCCATC
>NZ_JAYUWI010000095.1:0-3974 GCF_043753625.1 Nitrosomonas sp. | reverse complement strand
TGTCATTGCCCCGCACTATCCGGTTAGTGGCAAACGAGGTCACCCACCGATTGGTCTTGAGCGAATACTGCGCATGTACATTGTGCAGCAATGCTTTGGTTTTTCGGATGAAGGCACCGAGGATGCCGTATACAATAGTCAAGCCATTCGCCGCTTTGTTGGCATTGATCTGAATCGAGAAGCGGCACCGGATGCGACGACCCTGCTGAAATTCCGCCATTTGCTGGAAGCGCATCATTTGACTGAATCCATCTTCGCTGCAATCAACGCGCACCTGGCTGAACGCGGGCTATTTCTTCGCGAAGGTACGATTGTAGATGCCACGCTGATTGCAGCGCCTCCTTCGACCAAGAACAAGGAACAGGGGCGCGATACCGAAATGCATCAAACCAAGAAAGACAAGCAGTGGCACTTCGGCATGAAGGTGCGCATCGGTGTTGATGCGCAATCCGGGCTTGTCCACACCCTGGTCGGAACGGCAGCGAATGTTCACGATGTTACTCAGGCACAAGCACTGCTGCATGGCGACGAAACCGATGTGTTTGGCGATGCGGGTTATCAAGGCGTTGAAAAACGAGAAGAGAAGCTTGAACATGCGAAGGCCAGTATTCGCGCCAAGGTCGAGCATCCCTTTCATGTCGTAAAGAATCTGTTCATGCACCGCAAAACCCGCTACAAAGGAATGGTCAAAAATACCGCTCGGATGTTCTCGCTGTTTGGGCTTGCCAATTTGCTGTTGGCTCGCCGGCGGCTATGCAGAACAGACAGCCTAGTTGCGCCTTGAAAACAAGAAATGAGGGTAATAATACAAAAAATGATGCGATTCAGGTAAAAATTGGGCAAATTATCGCAATATTATATAATCACTCGGCTTGATCTCTACTGCACGATGAATTATTCAGCGTTTCCCTAATACGGACCGAATCGCTTTATTAAAATACTTGCGCAAAGTCGCATTCATCTATGCAAAATTGCCGCGATCCAATAAGATATGCATGGCGCAATGCTTCGGCTTACTTATTTTGGAAAAAATTTATACTGAATAATAGAAATTGACTGGCCCGATTCCGCTACTAATAAGCGAGTGACAGAATCGCCGCACGGCTATACAATGGTTTGCAATAATCTTTTATACCGATTGTAACATTCCGATTTAAATTCAAGGGATTTATTGACGAATTCCATTCAAATAAGCAAAGCATCGCTCAATGCGTTAAAATATTTTGATTTAAATCCGTTAATACTCGCTTAAGTTTTAAAACATATTAAATCGAGTACTTTATGATGCGTTCTATTATTGGACTGTCTGTTATATTTTTTTCCCTGTCGGCTATTATCACGTTTAAGGCATTAAACCTTCCGGTCTACAAAACGGCTTATCAAGATTATCGGTCGGAAATAATGTCCATTCCTGTACCGTCTGCTCCTGCACCTATTCCTGCGTCTATCCCTGAACCAACCACCGATGCCTTCAATTATTCAACTGAAGATCAGGATACCAACAACGGGCTTGTTGAAGGTGTGGATAAAACAATTACCCAGTTCAAGAGTCAACTGGCAACAACTGAAAGCGCTTTAAAAGACAATAAAACTGTCGATACTAAATCTCAATCGCGAACGCTGACAGTATTTAGTGGCAAAACATTTCTTTCCGGGCAGGATGTTTTCCAGGATGTTACTTACGCTACAATTGAAAATTTGGTCAAAGAAATATCATCATCTCCAGATAGCCGCGTCTTCATAGAAGGCCATACCGACAACGTGCCAACCGGCAAACCAGGTACCGACAATATGGATTTATCATTACGCCGCGCAAAAGCCATCGCAAACATCTTGGTGTTGCATGGCATCTCGAAAAATCGGATATCAGCGACTGGTTATGGTGATACTCGCCCGATATCTTCCAACACGACCGAAGAAGGCAGAGCAAAAAACCGTAGAGTCGAAGTAAAACTAATGTCGCAAGAAGGAACAAATTAATGCACATGTACGCACAGCACTTTAACCTTAATTTACTTCCATTCGAGAATGTGCCGGATCCATTGTTCTTTTATGATCAGGGGGATCATGCCCGTATACGCAAACAAATATCCGGATCTTTACAAAGCGGCCGAGGTTTAATCGTCGTAACTGGACCAGTAGGATCCGGCAAGACCACACTCAGCCAGATGATACAGTCTGATTTTCCCGAAGACATCAAGGTAATCTGGATGGCTGAGCCGCCTGCCAGCAGCTCTGATCTGTATCTGTTTCTCGCGCAAGAGCTTGGATTACAACCTACGTCATCTGAGAAAACCTTTGTAATGCGAGATATCAGAAACGCATTGTTAAAAATCAATTCTGAAGGAAAAAAATGCCTGGTCATCATGGATGAGTCGCACCTAATGTCAGAAGATGTTATCAACGGCGTTCGTTTACTTAACAATCTTGAAGAAGGGTCGACGAAACTCATTCAGCTATTACTTCTCGGTCAGGAAGAATTGATGGAAAAGATCAACAAACCGGAGATGACACCCTTTAAGCAGCGGATTGCTACGCTTGAAGCGCTGGGAAAAATGAATGTTGATAGGGTACTGAAATATATCACGCATCGCATCCAAGTAGCTGGCGGTGCTCCCAACCTGATTTCAGATACCGGATGGGAAGCACTTTCGATTGCATTTAGCTCCGGCGGAACACCACGAACGATTAATTCTCTCTGTGACAGATCATTCAATGTCGCTTATGAACGAGACAAACCAATCGTCGATGCACAAGATATCTATGAAGCGACACAGAGAATGGGATTAGTTACCGATGTGTTTCATTACATCATCTTACTCAACAACAGTGAAAGAAAAAAACAGGAATTGCAGCAAGCAACCCAGGAAGTAGCCAATAGTACCGCTCCGGAAACAGCATCGCCACCGCCGCTTGAAAAAGAAAAACCCATGACATCTATTACAAAGAAAGCAGCGCAAGAGAATAGCGTAGTAAATGATCAGATTCCTGAAATTTCTGGAACGGAAGTAGATGTATCCGATAAATCCTATGACGATATTGCCAAGACAATTAAAGCCAAATATGAACAAAAAAGTTTAATGATACCTGCTACATTGCTGGCATTATCAATGATCGCATTCATGGTTAGTGTTTGGTTTTTTTGTCACCGCACGGACTCTGCAGGATTCCTCGGCTGTCTCATGGATTTGTTCAGTTACTGATTAACTGCTTCCACCAGGTAACTTTGCTGTATTGCACTTTATCAGTAATCCCTATCTAATCACAAAAAACCCGCTACTCGAGCGGGTTTTTCTGAAACACGGTCTAAAATGGAAACCATTAGGTAATAGCAAAGTGGCCTGCGATAGAAAAAGATATTCCGCGAAACTATGGAAAATAACTAACGTACGATTGCATCCACAGCACGCCGATAGAGCGGTGACAGCGCAAGTAAAAAACCAAAACCAATTGAAAAAGCAATACTCCATGAATAAAGCCATGCTCTGATAAAAGCATCAGAAAAACCAAGATTGACTGCGGTGACTGTCGCAGAAACACAACCGGTCATAGTCGTCGACATCATTAAACAATAAATACAATGCGCTAATATTTTTTGTCTCATGCGAACCCTCAATTTTCCTGCCCCACTCGACCAACTCTAACATTGATAAATATCGTAAAGCGAATTAGAGCAATAATATCTCAAATTATCTAGGGGGCGCTGAATAATTCACCGCGCAGCAGCGCATCGAGCACGGTTTAGGTTGGATTCAACATTTTCTGGTCTGAATTGAGTCATTTTTTGCATTATTCCTCTCATTTTTCTTTTTCAGGACGCGCCCTGGCTGTCAGTGTCATCTATCCACCGGCGAGCCAGCAGAAAACTAGCAAAACTAAACAACGAGAACAGCTGAGCGGTGTTCTCGGCCATCCCCTGGTAGCGTGCCTTGCGATACATGAATAGATTCTTTACGACATGAAAGGGGTGCTCA
>NZ_JAYUWI010000094.1:0-11961 GCF_043753625.1 Nitrosomonas sp. | reverse complement strand
TGATGTCACTGCGCCGACCGATGCTGAACTTTATACAAAAAAGTCACGGCCCACTACTACATCTAGCTACCTTGGGAGTTAACCGGATAAGCACGGTTCAAAGTACTTAGCTTCAAAATTTAGTATTTCTGTGGATTTACGCGGATCTCTTAAATTCTTTAAAAGTAACACAACACTAAAAAGTACAAAGAATGTGCCAACGTAACCCCCAACAAAATCTCCTAATTGGCTTGCTCCCTCCGCATCAACAGTATTCGATGCGTGAAATACTTCAGCCATGAAGATCAGATTCATAGCACCAAATCCGACTAATAGGGTGATTATTTCTAAAATATGCTCGCGAATCCACGCCACTTAAACTCTCCTGTACATTTTAAGCCATACAATTTACCGATATCACTATGGAATAGGAAACATCAGTATTGTGTTATCGATTGGATATAAAACTTACGGATACTTGCCAGAAAACTACTTCTTTGGAGCATAGATGATTGTGCAAGCCGCACAATCATCTATGGCTATATTGGATACTGCTTGCTTTGACTTACTTAATAACCGCGTCCAATTCGCCTTTTGCATAGCGATTCGCCATACTTTCCAGCGAAATCGGTTTGATTTTACCAGCCTGTCCGGCACAGCCGAAGGCTTCAAAGCGCGCTTTACAAATGTCTTTAGCGGCTGCAGTGGCTTCTTTCAGAAATTTGCGCGGGTCAAAATTGCTTTTGTCTTTTTCCAGACTGCGGCGGATTGCGCCGGTCATGGCTAGGCGGATGTCGGTGTCGATATTGACTTTGCGCACGCCATATTTAATACCTTCTTGAATTTCTTCCACCGGCACGCCATAGGTTTCTTTGATATCACCGCCGTATTGACGGATGATTTCCAGCCATTCTTGTGGCACTGAACTGGAGCCGTGCATCACCAGGTGGGTATTGGGAATACGTTGATGAATCTCTTTGATGCGTTGAATGGCCAGAATATCGCCTGTGGGTTTACGCGTAAACTTGTAAGCGCCGTGGGAAGTTCCAATGGCAATTGCCAAGGCATCCACGCCGGTTTTGCGCACAAAGTCGGCAGCTTCTTCCGGATCGGTCAGCAATTGATCATGAGACAACACACCTTCTGCGCCGTGTCCATCTTCCGCTTCTCCCATGCCAGATTCCAATGAGCCCAGGCAACCCAGTTCGCCTTCCACCGAGACACCGACCGAATGCGCGGTATTGACAACATCTGCTGTGACCTTAACATTGTATTCATAGGTAGAGGGTGTTTTGGCGTCTGCTTGCAATGAGCCGTCCATCATGACACTTGAAAAACCGCTACGGATTGCATTGACGCAAACCGATGGAGAAGCACCATGATCCTGATGCATCACAATCGGTATATGCGGATAGGTTTCAACGGCTGCTTCAATTAAATGACGTAAAAATGCTTCGCCGGCATATTTTCTCGCGCCTGCAGAACCCTGCATAATGACCGGGCTATTGCATTCATCAGCCGCCTGCATGATCGCCTGGATTTGTTCCAGATTGTTAACGTTAAAAGCAGGCAAGCCATAACCATTTTCTGCTGCGTGATCGAGTAGTTGTCTTAATGATACGAGTGCCATTTAATTCTCCTTCAAAAAATTATCTTAATGTGATCCTGATTTAATACAAACGCTTGTTCTTTTAAAATCTTTGATTCTTTTCACCGTTGCTATCGTTATTCCAGACCAGCATTGCATGCCTGACTGCTTACCTGGCATCCATACCTTGCCGTAATTTCCATTCGCCGACTTTGATAATCTTCATCGTATTGGTGCCTCCTGACTTACCGACCGGCTCGCCGATCGTCATCACCATGATATCACCATTTCGTACGACACCACGCTGGAGCAATTCCTCTTCAGCCAGATTCAGAATAATCTCTGGATCATTCAGCCCTTCGCCAAATTCAACCGGATAAACGCCCCTGAATAACGTCACTCTTCGGCGTGTTTCTTCATTGGGACTTAGCGCAAAAATAGGCACCTTGGAACTTCTCCGCGACATCAGCAGTGCCGTCACACCGCTTTGCGTTAAAGCTGCAATCGCACGAATCTGCAGCCCACTGGCGGTAAACATGGTGGCACGGGCGATGGCTTCTTCAATGCTGGCCGGACTGGTATTTGCCATCCGCTTGTCATGACTGACCAAATATTCCTTTTCGGCCTCCAAACAAACGCGCGCCATGGCTTCCACCGCTTCAACCGGATACTCACCTGCAGCCGATTCTGCCGATAGCATGACCGCATCGGTACCATCCAGTACCGCGTTAGCGACATCCGATACTTCAGCACGCGTTGGAATTGGATTAGTAATCATTGATTCCATCATCTGCGTTGCGGTCACAACTAACTTATTATTGCCACGTGCGGAGCGAATCATTCTTTTTTGCAGGGCTGGAACAGCGGCATCTCCAACTTCAACCGCCAGATCGCCGCGCGCCACCATAATCGCATCGGATGCTTCCACAATATCATCCAGCGCAAGAATGGCTTCTGAGCGTTCGATCTTCGCCATGATCATGCCTTTACCGCCCGCTTCCTGCATCAGTGCCCGCGCCTGCCGGATATCATCACCGGAACGGACAAACGAAACGGCCAAATAATCGGCGCCTAGTAGTGCAGCCGTTTTGATATCCTCGAGATCCTTGCTCGTCAATGCAGGCGCACCCAGTCCGCCGCCTTTGCGATTGATACCTTTATTGTTCGACAGTATCCCGCCTTGTTCAACGATGCAGAATACTTGATGACCTTTCACGTGCGAAACACTTAGCACAATGCGGCCATCGTCCAGCATTAGCGTAGCTCCGGCTTCCAGATCATTCGGTAGTTCTTTATAGTCTAACCCGACTCTTTCCTGATTACCCAATTCACAAGTAGCATCCAGAATAAACGGATCCCCCACTTCAAGCCTGATTTTTCCGTGCTCAAACCTGCCAACACGGATTTTAGGACCTTGCAAATCAGCCAAAACTCCGACAGTTAGGCCCGCCGCTCGCGCCAAAGAGCGAGTCAATTCTGCAAACTCAATATGCTGTTCACGCGTCCCGTGAGAGAAATTAATCCGAACAACATCCACGCCAGCCCGGATCATGCGATCCAGAATTTTCGGGTTACTACAGGCAGGACCGAGTGTCGCTACAATTTTTGTTCTTCGAATCATTATCTCTCTTGACGATTAGTTAGCGCGCGTTTCTAATATTTCTACCGCGGGCAATTTCTTACCCTCTAAAAATTCCAAGAATGCACCACCTGCCGTTGATATATAGGATATTTTGTCATAGATATCATATTTCTGAATCGCAGCAATAGTATCACCCCCGCCCGCCAGCGTAAAAGCACTCGTTTCGGCAATTGCCCGGGCGATCTTCTCAGTTCCTGCACCAAACTGATCAAATTCAAATACACCCACCGGACCGTTCCAAACGACTGTTCCCGCACGCATGATGATATCCACCAATTCTTGTGCGCTTTTTGGGCCAATATCAAAAATCATGTCGTCGTCGCTCACATTACCCGCATCTTTCAGTACCGCAGGTTCGTTGGCATCAAATTTTTTACCCACCACCACATCGACTGCAATGGGAATCGATGCATTACGTTTAGTCATTTTATCCATCAGCACCTTGGCCGTTGGAACCAGATCATCTTCACACAGTGATTTACCAACATTTTTACCGGTTGCTTTCAGGAATGTATTGGCAATACCACCACCCACAACCAGCTGATCAACTTTCTCAGATAACGACTCGAGCACTGTCAGTTTGGTTGAAACTTTAGAACCGCCAACAATTGCAACCATTGGACGCGCCGGATTCAACAAAGCTTTGGTTAATGCTTCCAGTTCTTCGGTGAGCAGAATACCTGCGCAAGCCGTTGGCGCATATTTGGCGATACCATGGGTTGACGCTTCAGCACGGTGTGCGGTGCCAAACGCATCCATCACAAAGACATCGCACAATTTCGCATACTTCTGTGCAGTATCTTCCGAATTTTTCTTTTCACCTTTATTGATGCGGCAATTTTCCAGTACCACCAACTCTCCGTCGGCCACATCAAAGCCGCCATCCATCCAATCACGGATTAAACGCACCGGCTTGTTTAAACGGCCTGCAATGTTATCCGCGACCGGTTTCAGTGAATTCTCCTCTGTCCACACACCTTCGTCAGGGCGGCCGAGATGCGATGTGACCATCACTTTGGCGCCTTGTTTAAGGCAATGATTAATCGTCGCCATCGACGCAGTAATGCGTGCATCCGATGTTACTTTACCATCCTTCACAGGCACATTCAGATCAGCGCGTATAAATACACGTTTACCTTTCAGATCAAGGTCAACAAGTTTAATGACAGACACGGCAAGCTCCAAAATTGTCTTTAAGAAAATATAAAGGATAGCAAACGCTACCCTTTATGTCTTAACGAATTGAATATTAAATCAGACAACAATCAAGATTTTATTTATTCTCAACTGCGTATCTTCAAATACAAAACTACTTGGCAACAGTACGAACCATCTCCAGCACTTTGGTGGAATAGCCCCATTCGTTGTCATACCATGCGACTACTTTCACAAAGCTTTTATCCAAAGCCATGCCCGCTTCCGCATCAAAAATGGAAGTACAGCTTTCACCACGGAAATCAGTGGATACCACTTTCTGATCGGTATATCCCAGCACACCCTTCATTGATCCTTCGGAAGCATCCTTCATCGCTTTACAAATTTCATCATAGGATGCATCGTTTTCCAGCTCAACCGTCAAATCCACAACAGATACATCTGATGTTGGAACACGGAAAGCCATACCAGTCAGTTTTTTATTCAGTTCAGGAATCACGACGCCCACTGCTTTGGCAGCTCCGGTAGAAGATGGAATGATATTTTCCAGAATACCGCGGCCACCGCGCCAGTCTTTATTGGATGGACCATCCACCGTTTTTTGTGTAGCTGTTGCGGCATGCACCGTGGTCATCAGTCCGCGCTTAATGCCCCATTTATCATTCAGCACCTTGGCAATCGGCGCCAAACAGTTTGTGGTACAGGAAGCATTGGAAATAATGCTCTCACCTTTGTAAGACTTATCATTTACACCATAAACAAACATTGGCGTATCATCTTTGGAAGGTGCCGACATAATCACTTTCTTAGCACCTGCCACCAAATGTTTTTCACAGGTTTCCTTGGTCAGAAACAGACCGGTCGACTCAACCACGACGTCTGCACCCACTTCATTCCATTTCAGCTCAGCAGGATCTTTAATCGCTGTTAATCGAATTCTTTTACCATTGACGACCAATGTATTCCCATCAATCGCGATGTCTCCCTTGAAACGGCCATGTACTGAATCATGTTTTAACATATAAGCCAAATAATCCGGCTCTAACAAATCATTAATAGCGACGATTTCGATATCAGGAAAGTTCTGCACCGCAGAGCGAAATACCATACGCCCAATGCGACCAAACCCATTAATACCAACCTTAATTGCCATACTAAAACTCCTTAAATAAGAAACTTGTTACTGCTAGGTGAATACACACACACCCATCTACTTTAATCATAAATTCGATTAGAGAATGTCTTTTACTGTCTTGACCACGTTCTCAACGGTAAAGCCAAAATGCTTGAATAACACATCAGCCGGCGCCGACTCACCAAAGGTGTCCATACCTACTACCGCGCCGTCCAGACCGACGTATTTACGCCAGAAATCTGTCACACCGGCTTCTATGGCAACCCGCTTAACGCCTTTTAACAAGACACTATCCTTGTAAGATGGTTCCTGACGATCGAATACATTCGTACATGGCATAGAAACAACGCGCACATGAATACCCTCTTCAGCCAATGCTTTCTGCGCATTTATAGCCAAACCCATCTCTGAGCCTGTGGCAATCAGAATAGCTTGTGCTTTCCCGTTGCCTGCTTCAGACAAGACATAGCCACCCTTATCAATCGATTTGATCGTAGCCGCATCCCGTTTCTGAAATGGCAGATTCTGACGGCTAAAAATTAATATTGAAGGACCGTCTTTACGTTCGATAGCGCGTGCCCAAGAAACTGTTGACTCAACGGTATCACAAGGCCGCCATACATCCATGTTTGGGATATAACGCAACGTGGCTGTCTGCTCTACTGGCTGATGCGTCGGACCATCCTCACCCAAGCCTATGGAATCATGGGTAAATACGAAGATATTACGAATTTTCATCAATGCGGCCATGCGCAGCGCATTACGGGCATATTCAGAAAACATCAAAAATGTGGCGCCATAAGGAATCAAACCGCCATGTAACGACAATCCGTTCATCATGGCACTCATGCCAAATTCACGCACGCCATAGTAAACATAATTGCCGCCGTTTTTCTGGCTAATCCCCTTAGAGCCTGACCATAAAGTCAAGTTAGATCCAGCCAGATCCGCAGAACCGCCGATCAATTCGGGCAGAATTGGTGCCAAGCCTTCAATCGCGTTTTGTGAGGCTTTGCGGCTGGCAATCGTTTCTGCTTTTGCGTTGACCTGATTGATAACGCTATCAATATGACTGCGCCAGTTTGCGGGTAAATCGCCTGCCATACGACGGTTAAACTCAGCAGCTTCGGCAGGATGCTTTTCTGCGTACTCAGCAAATTTCTGGTTCCACTCCGTCTCAAGTCTTTGTCCTTTCGCTCTTGCATCCCAAGCGCTATAAACCTCCTGTGGAATTTCAAACGGTGGATAATGCCAGCCAATGTGCGGACGAGTAGCCGCAATCTCTGCATCACCCAATGCGGCGCCATGTACCGAATGGGTATTAGCCATATTCGGCGAACCCAATCCAATGACTGTTTTACAACAAATCATTGATGGTTTATTGTTTACTTGCTTGGCGGCCTCGATCGCCGCTTCAATCGCTTCTGGATCATGCCCGTTGACATTGGGTACAACATGCCAGCCATAAGACTCGAATCGCTTTGGCGTGTCGTCGGTAAACCAGCCTTCCACGTGACCATCAATGGAAATACCATTATCATCGTAAAAACAGATTAGTTTGCCTAAACCCAAGGTACCTGCCAAGGAACAAGCTTCGTGCGAGATGCCTTCCATCAGGCAGCCATCACCCAGAAAAACATAGGTATAGTGATCTACAATATTATAGCCAGGACGGTTAAATTCAGCAGCCAGCACCTTTTCTGCCAGCGCCATGCCTACCGCATTGGTAATTCCTTGACCTAACGGGCCTGTGGTGGTTTCTACGCCAGGGGTATAGCCATATTCCGGATGTCCAGGTGTCTTTGAATGAAACTGCCGGAAACGCTTAATTTCTTCCATTGGCAAATTGTAGCCGGTCAGATGCAATAAGGCATAGATCAGCATGGATCCGTGTCCGTTGGAAAGCACAAACCGGTCACGGTCGACCCACTCTGGATTGCCAGGATTATGACGCAGATGATGAATCCACAGCACCTCAGCAATTTCAGCCATCCCCATCGGCATACCGGGGTGACCAGAATTGGCTTTTTGCACGGCATCCATCGCCAATGCACGAATAGCACTGGTCAAATCTTTAAACACCGGCGCGTCAAAATCCTTAAATGTACCCATCGACACTAACTCCCTTATATTTTCAACAAATAGAAATGGCCGGTCTGCATGTTTATATGCTACACATCGGCTGAAAAGTTAGTATTATCTATTATTTTGCGCACAAAACCAATCCAGTAGCATCAAAATTTTCTTACAAAATCAGTTTCCCCGCAGTTTAATTCCCAGTAATTTTATTTTACGATAAAGATGTGTGCGCTCCAATCCAGCCCTGTCAGCCACACGCGTCATATTGCCACTCTCTTGATCGATTAATCTTTCGAAGTAAGTTTTTTCAAATAAATCACGTGCTTCGCGCAGTGAAAGATCCAACGGGATTTCAGGAGCGACAGATGTAGATGCCGATTCTGGAAAAACCATTGTCTGTTGAACGGCCTCAGCCGAAATTTCATCACCGGTACATGTCAATGCCAAAGAATGCACGACACCTGTTAACTGTGTAAGATTGCCAGGCCAATCATAATTCCGTAAGCAGTTAAGTGCCGCTGTGCTGAACTGCAAGATTGATGAAGCCTCACCCGATTCAACAAAACGTGACAAAATTTGACTGGCCAAATCAGGAATATCCTCCCGATGCGCTCTCAATGCTGGAATACCGATACTTAAACTACTCAGCACTTCGTATAATTTGGGATGATAAACGCCTTGCGCTGTTAACTCTGCCAAAGGTTGAGATGTCGCACAAACCAACCGCACGTTATATTTATCCAGCTTGCTCAACAATAACAACAAACCCTTCTGCGCCAATTTACTGATTTCACCCACATCCTTTAGAAATAACAGGCCACCACGCGCAAGTTCCAGCAAATCGAGTGGTGATTCAGCTAGCGACACCAATGTCTCTGGTTCCACCCAGGGTGTATTAGGGCGATGCATAAAACGCGCGCACATTTCCGCACCAGCACCCGGCTCTCCCATCAGAAGTAAAGGCGTTTTCAGATTTGTGACTTGCTCTAATCTTTTCCTGAGATCTGCAATTAAAATGCCTTTACCCAAACTGGCGAGAGAAAGTGTTGATTGCTGCTTACTTTGCCCTCCTCGCAAAGCCTTACTGACAGTACTCAGCAACTTTTGTAGCGGTATTGGTTTCTCCAAATAACCAAATGCACCAATACGCGTCGCTTCGACCGCTGTGTCGATAGTGCCATGCCCGGACATCATGATCACCGGCATCGTCAGCATTCCGTTACTGGCCCAATCTTTCAGCAGTGTAATGCCATCGGTATCAGGCATCCAGATATCCAATAACACCAGATCCGGACGCGTCTGGCTTCGCCAGATTCGCGCTTGCTCAGCATTCTCTGCCAACGCCACACGATATCCTTCATCACGCAAAATTTCAGACAGCAATTCGCGTATGCCAATTTCGTCATCAACAACAAGTATTGTATTGTTTGTTATCATTTAGAATTCTCTCCACTAACGAAATCTAATCAGCTTATCTACAACTGTCAAATTTCACGATCACAATGGATTCCAAGTTTTTTGGATTGACGAGTGCCTGAGTATGAAAGATTTTGTTTATCTTTTCTTTAATTACTGATTCATTAATTTAACTTAACGCCAGTTTGTTATTTCCCACAGAGCTATTTTTCTCTACCGTAGGCAGGATAATTGAAATTTGTGCGCCATGGGGTTTAATATTTTCAATGTGAATCAAGCCTTCATGTTCTTCAACAATTTTCTTGACGATGGGCAACCCCAATCCGGTCCCTTTCGACTTGGTCGTGACATAAGGCTCAAAAACCCGCGCCCTGATCTCGTCCGAAAAACCGCAGCCATTATCGCGCACACTCAGTTGCACACCTCCATGCACCATCTCGGTTCTCACTTCAATCACAGGCTCTGGTGTATCTACCAAGGCATCCTGCGCATTCTGCAACAAATTATGCAGCACCTGACGTAACTGTGCAGCATCGCCCCTGACCACTGGCAAATCGTCTGCCAATGACGGTTTGACTTGTATGTGTTTACTATTTTCGATTGCCATACTCGCTGTTTCATACAGTGACAATACTTCTCGCACCAATCGATTAAAATCGAGCTGACTTAATTCCAATTCTGGAACACGCGCATATTGATTGAATTCATTGACCATCCTTTTTAGCGCTTCAACCTGATTGACAATTGTCTCTGTAGAGCGACGCAGTATTTTTGCATCTTCCACATCCAATTTATTAATCAATTTGTGCTGCACCCGCTCAGCAGAGAGTTGAATTGGCGTCAATGGGTTTTTAATTTCATGCGCAAGGCGGCGCGCAACTTCTCCCCAAGCAACTGCACGCTGCACTTGCAATAAATTCGTAATATCGTCAAAAACCACCACCCCGCCCCCCCCCGATATCTTGGGCAAACGTGTTCCCCGTAAAAGTAAAACTTGATTTTTACCATCCCCTGAGCGTGTTAATTGGCGCTGCCAAACACCTGTCTCTCCAGAATTAAAACCTTCTCTGATCTCAGCAATCAAAGTATCCAGTTGCGGTTCATTACTCACACAACCCTCAATGATTGAACCATCCAGACTAATCATAGGAATTTGCAGTATTTGTTCTGCGCTGCGATTTGCCTTGGATAAAACCAATGGATCGTCAAACACCAACACGCCAGATGAGAGATTTGCCAGAATACTCTCCAGATGCGCACGCGCACTCTCTACCTCCTGCTGATTATGTTGCGCTGCCGCTTGCGCTTCCTCCAGTTGTTGCGTCATCAAATTAAAAGATTCTGTCAATACACCTAACTCGTCACTACTCTGAACCAAATGGCGCCGACTGTAATCGCCTTGTGCAATAGCACGCGTACCTTCCGCAAGCATGCCGAGCGGAGCGCTCAATTTTTCACTGAGCAATGAAGCAGCCGCCAATGCTGAAAACAATGATAAAAGCAATGCCAGTGTCAATGTAACGCTATACAACCGAGTTAATCCCTGGCGAGATAAAGAAAGCTCCTGGTAATCCCGGTATCCTGCTTGCACCCGCTCAGCATCTCTTGCCAATTGCACAGGAACCGGCTGCAAAAATTGAAGCACCCGGATATCTTCCTTCAGACTCAATACATTAACAGGCGCAACCACGCGCAAATACAAACCCTTGCCCGCGATGGATTCAACTGCACTGTAAGCTTTCTGAATTCTAATGTGTCGCAACACCATTGCATTGGGCATTTCAGGAAATAGCGCCAAGTTACTTTCACTGGAAAATGCAATCACTTTGCCATCCCGATTAAACAAAGTTGCTTCCTCAATTTGCGATTGCAGCAATAACTCATTAAGCACTAGCAATGGCTGGCTGGAAGGTTCAGATAATATCAATGCAGTCGCTTGTGCTTTCTTTTGTAATTCTCCCAGCAAGTTCTCCAGCATGGTTTGTCCTAGACTCAAACCACCTTCAAGCGCACGGTCCACTTTAACATCAAACCAGGACTCAATACTCTTCTCAAGAAATTGAACCGATACGGCATACACCAAAACACCAGGAAGAATCGCCATCAATGAGAAAACTAACATTAAACGTAACGCCAGCCTGGATCCGAACACACCCGACTTGAGTCTGCGCCGAAATCGCCACAACAAAAATCCCACAATAACCATGAGAAACAATACAAAAACAATGTTGATACCCAGCAATAGCCGGTATTTTCTTTCAAAGAACTCAGTATTGGCACCCGCTGTTGCGAGCAAGAAAAGCATCACCGCTCCCACACCGGCACCAATAATGAGTACATATTTCATTAATGGCCTTTCATCTGGAAAGATTGTTCTGGTGTTGGTAACTTCATACGCCATTCCAGTTTATCCGAACTCAGGTCCCACTTACTGGAACCCAAAGCTTCAACCTGGAATGGTTTGGGCATCCGTGTCAAATCAAGCCAGATGCGCAATGATGCGATATAGTCAACATCTTGTTTTAAATCATATTTTACAGTCAATGAATAATTACGCAATTGACCCAAAGCTTGCAATGCTTCAGTTAACGTGTTAAAGCTTTGTGAAAATGCTGCATGATTCAAATGATATTGACGCGTCAACGCGTAATATCGTAACCCAATTCTTAATTTACCACGCGCAACTTCGTCGTAAAGCCAATACCAACGCGAGTCAATCAAACTGAATTTGGTCACAAAGTAAAGCACGATGCCTTTCTCAAGCGCTTGCTCCAAAGTGGCATTAAGAGCAATCTCAGAATCAATGCTGATTTCATACCCCTGTTCAACTGCTGCCATACTGACAGACTTTATTTGAATGCCTTCCGCTTGTGCAACCGTGACCGGCAACAACAAAATCCACAGCAAACAAATAAAATTGGCAAGTGATAACCCTAAGCACCACATGCTTTGGCTAGTTTTTGTGCA
>NZ_JAYUWI010000093.1:0-11970 GCF_043753625.1 Nitrosomonas sp. | reverse complement strand
AATTGGGCTCTTACATTTTTAGTTATCGCATTAATTGCAGCTGTTTTAGGGTTTAGTGGAATCGCAGGTACTGCTACGGAAATAGCATGGATTGCATTTGTAGTCGGTATCATCATGGCTATTTTCTTCTTTATAACAGGTAAACGTACTCCGCCCCTTTAACACTTTCATCAGTTTTCCATAAACCTAAATTGTTATATTAATCTGAGATGTTGAAAAACATCCAAATAACTGAAAATCTTCAGACCGAAGAATTGCTGGATATCCCATAGTGATAGTGAGTCTTGATGTATCTGACCAAAGATTATTACGAAGAAGCGTGTAAATGTTGTTAATGAAATTTTAGTAGTTGCAGTCAAATCGATAATTACATATTGAAATTGTAGAGGATATTCCATCCGAATAATTGTTAATTGACGAACATTGTCAGCTTTATCAGATTTTTTTACCATTATTTTTGTTAATAAAGTGTTTTACTATTAGGATATTAAATGAGCAATGAAAAAATTATCAGCATGTTAAATGGGCTTCTCGAAATTTCTCGCGATGGAGCAGAAGGATTTAGGACATGCGCGAACGATGCAAACGATCCATCATTGAAATTGTACTTCGAAGATCGCGCACTTAGTTGCGATGAAGCAATACAATCTTTAAGTGAAGAGATTTTGGGTTATGGAGGCAATCCTGAGACAAGCGGAACTACGGCTGCAGTAGTACATCGCACTTGGATAGATATTAAAACGGCACTCACGAACGTGGATAATCTTACGGTACTTGAAGAGTGCGAACGAGGCGAAGATGCCGCTGTAATTGCTTATGAAAAAGCATTGCAGGAAGAAATGCCTGACAGTCTAAGAGAAGTTGTAAACCAACAGTACGAAGGAGCAAAAAGAAATCACGAGCGCGTCCGTGAACTCCGTGATGAAGCCCGTGAAAATCCAGATCTTGTTTAAGAATAGGATTGTATGTTTCTTTTATACCTGGATTAAATTAGACCCGAAAGAGATAAATCTGTTATTTTTTAGCCGGAATAATTATGGTAATAAATCAATCTAATATTAAAACAGATGAGGCAGAACTCATTCGAATCATAGATCCCATCGGCGAAGTTAAAGAATTACTTGATGAAAAACAAAAATATAAAAACTTAATTTCTGAAGAGTTATCAAAAGAATATTTTGAATCCATTAATTCTTCAGTTTTACCTTTTTAACTCCTCGTAGCTCAATAAGTCTCCGGGAATTTCAAGATACTGAAAGTTTGCTTAGCCCTCAATTCATACCATAAATAGTTTTACCAAAGTTAGGTTACGAACAGACTCTTCATTTGAAATTAATCAGTATTAGATTCCATTAATTTTTTGGAGAATCAATATGTATTCTAAAAAGAATTTATTAATTATGGTATTTATTTTTACTATATTCCTTTTGCCAAGTACTGATGCACTCTATGAATTGGGCATTAATACAGATACTTCTGAAAAACAGAAGATCCCAAAATTGGAATCGGGACGAACTAATGATTTAGAAAGTGATGCTGATTTAAAAGGAAGAACTGAAGAAAACAAAGGGAACTTTGTAATGGTCAACTAAAACCAGACACTTTTTTAGGCAGTCTTTCAAAAAAGTATACCCTCAAAATTCCAACTACGATTGGTAGTCCAATTATGAGCAAATGGAAATGGAACAATGTGCGACGACGAACAGACGCGTGCGAATAATCGGGCGAAAATACTATTTTACACACTTCGGGAAGATATCTTATGACTACTTCTACTACTACAATATATGACCTAAAACAAGAGAAAACAAGCAACTCTACTGTTCCTTTACCAACGCAGGCAAGTGCAGTTTCGTGGGGTGCTATCGTGGCGGGGGCAGCAGCAATAGCTGCTCTATCGCTTATCCTTCTTATTTTGGGAACAGGTTTGGGACTATCTTCGGTATCGCCATGGGCGCACAACGGGGTAAGTGCTATGACTTTCGGTGTATCCACCATTCTTTGGCTGACCTTTACACAACTTTTTTCTTCCGGAATCGGTGGTTATCTTTCCGGCAGACTGAGGACAAAGTGGATTGCAGTTCATTCGGACGAGGTTTACTTTCGGGATACCGCGCACGGTTTCTTAGCTTGGGCCGTCGCTACGCTTGTAACTGCAGCGATACTAACTACGGTAATAGGATCGATCATTAGCGGTGGAGTTCGCGCTGGAGCTACTATGGCGGGAGGCGTTGCCACCACTGCGGCGGCTGCAACTGTAAGTGTTGCTACCACTGCAGGGTCTGGGATGGTGAATACCAACTCTGAGAGTAGCTCAATGGATTACTTCATTGATTCACTATTCAGGAAAAATGCGAGCATAGATTCAAAGGCGGAAATACCCATAACCGGCACACTCGAAGTTGCCCGGATTTTCATAAATTCCATACAAACGAAAAACCTACCCGAAGAAGACATTCGCTATGTTGGTCAAGTGGTGGCACAGCACACCGATTTGACTCAACAAAATGCTGAGAAGCGGGTAAAAGATACATTTACCCGTATCCAGGAAAAACTACAAGATGCTGAGAGAATCTCAAAAGAGGCGGCTGATCAAGCACGTAAAGCTTCCGCTTATGCATCGCTGTGGTTGTTTATCTCACTACTTATCGGCGCATTCGTTGCCAGTATTTCGGCCACGTACGGCGGTCGGCAGCGGGACATGTAATTACACAACTAACTTATTAAGGAGACAAACAAAAATGCGTTCAATACTTTTATTTCTTATAGGCGTCCCCATTCCTATTATCATTCTAATAGCGTTATTTGTGCACTAGTACGATGTTTCAAATATTTTCTGCTCTGGAAATCCGGAATGAGTTGAGCTTTCAGTTATATTAGAGGACTTTCAAAGTAAAAAATATTGTGCTTCCCCCAAAAAATATTCTTCCAATGGTGACGTAGATTAGCGTTACATTTGGGAGAAGACGATGAAGAAATTACCGAAGTAGTAATTACACGGTTAAAGTTAAGAAAAAATCGGTTAAGTAGCGAAGAGGGATAAATCGATTAGTTTCAGGGAAGGAATTGGGGGTGCGGGAACAAAAGCTGTGTAACTGAGTAAGTTGGCAGCGGAAGGCATACCTATGGTTAAGAATTCCTAGATTGTCCACAGGAACAAAGGGATTTATTCCTGATACAAACAAAGTGATTTAAGTTTCCGTTTGTCTCAATGAAGCACGAAATGTCGTATATAACGCATTTATCGTGGTCAGGTGATTTAGCGCGCTCATCAAAATCGTAATGATGTTCGTCGTTTCAACAGAGCGTGGCTTATCGGTACTGCTATGAGATTCAGATTCGAAGGATTTACTTTTAGTGAGCTCACCAAGGACAAATCCGATACCGCCTGCTAACAATAGACTTGACGGAGCGGTCATTTGTTGTTGGGTCTTTTGAATGAGCGAATTAGTGCAAGTAATAACTATCCGTTGACGTTCCAATTTCTGCAATTCCGCTTCGATAATTTGAGCTGCTAAAGATTTAAATTCGGTGCCATTCCCAGTGAAGCCTAACATCACATTTCCCCCCTAGCTTGGAACGCAGACAACATGGATTGAAGACTGCGAATAGTTGCAGGAAATCGCAAATAATAATCTTTGTTACGTATTACCCCCAGAACCAGCACAAGCAGTAAATTAAAAGTAACGGCAAATAGTATTTGCAGGATGTTATCCGTCAAAATACCATACCGGCTTAGCGCCAGCAATGCAGTGGCTAGGAATCCAAGCCATGCAACGCTTAGCAAGACAGCAGCGATTACACCTGCCATCATCATATTAACCAAACTTTTGCCCGCTTGTTGTGCTTCAAGTGCTACGAGCTGAATTGCATGAGGTTAAGTTCATGCAATTCGTGCCATGATGACTTCACATCATCAGCTACGCTGGGATCATCTCCAGAATGGTCACGTCGGTCAGTTTGCCCTGGTATCTCACTTTTTATTGGCTTTTCAACCTTAATGTTTAACGATTGCTGAGCAATTTGCTCAGTATAAAACCTACCCCCATGGCGATACCTACCGACGTTAGTGGGTTATCGCGAATATAAATAGAGCATTCTTTCGTCAATCGCTGCTCTGCATGTTTCAGTTGAACTCCTTTTTCACCAATCTTATCTGCAACCTGATTGGTTGCATTGGTGGCCTTATCAATAGCTTCATGCGCTAAAGCATTCAGCTCATCACCTTTATCAACAATCTTATTCGCAACGTGGTAGGTTGCATTGGTGGCCTTATCAACAGTTTCCTGTGCAAAATCAGATACTGTATCTACAACTGTGTCTACATTTTTCATCGTAATGCCTCATGATTTTGATTTAAATCGTGCGTTATGCACGGCTTTTGGGTGGAAGACATTTGCTAAGTTACCGGTTTTATTCTTGTGAAAGAAACGAATTCTAATGTTTCATCTGAATCTTGGCATCGTTACTGCCTGCGATTTGGCTGCTTTTGCTTCTTCGCATCATTTAAATTCGCGGACTAACGACTTATTGCTTGGTGGTTCCATAATAAGAATGAATTTCATTTTCCCAAGATTTATCTGCCATATCCGGCCAGTTGTCCTTATCGAATCCCGGTGCATTTTCAAGACGTTCTTTATCTACGTTGAGCACAAAGTGTTTTTCTTCTGTGTCTAGCTTTAGCGCATTCCACGGTACCGCAAACAGCTTGCTTCCTATCCCCAAGACGCCGCCGAAAGCCAGTACCGCATAACACACTTTACCAGTTGCTGTATCTAGCATGATTTCTTTAATGTCACCTAGGTCATCACCATTTTGGTTGCAAACATCGTTTCCAATAAGTGTTCCCGCACCCATCATGGGAACCCCCGATGCGTTGTTATCAATACCATGTGTATCGCGATCTTCGTAATTCATATAAAACCCCTGCAAAAAAGATTTTGGTAAAGGATCCTTTAATCATATCCGTGATCATTAGGTCCTGATGATAGAGCGTGTATGATTTTTTCTACACCTCGTAAATAACAATACACGCAAGAACCAATACAATCCGTACGGTTGCGTACAGAGCTATAGTTAAATATGGTATTTAGTGAATCAAGGCGCATTCTGCTTGATCCCCTGAAAAGTTAATCCGGATTAGAAAGATTCTTCAACTTGCCGAAGCCAACGTGCTGGGCGAGCCCCCATGTTGGCTGCGGCGACGAACAGACGTAGAGGGAACGCTTCAAGATGGAAGCGTCGGTTAAAGCGGTAAACAAACGCACCGGGGTAGCGCGTTCCATATTTGGCGAAATCGAATACATGATAAGCACCACCCAGGCTGGTTTTGAGGTTGCCCAAAATCGTATTGATCCAGTTGAATTCTGGCAAATCCTTAGGCTTGCGATCGTCCGCGACGACTGCCCGGTGCTGGCAGCCTGCATCAGTAACCCCGGAAAAACAACCCAATCCATCAGAAGTGACTATACAACCTGACGCGAGATCAGCGCTAGCCCAGTCGGAAACCCGCTTTGCGCGTAAAACCAGGAACCGGTGCCATTTTAATATACAGGGGACGGCCTGCGGCACTGAGCGAGATGGCCGCCACAAAAGGCACCTTGTTCTCGGAACCCGGTCTGCCTTGTTGCCTGCTAGCCAGTTCTCCGCAAAGGTAAGTGTCATCGGGCCTGGACATTACCACGCAGCGCATACTTGGCATCTCCCCGTTCGACCCTTGCCTGCATCAGCTTCTGCTGAATCAACCAAGCCGGTGGGGTAGCTTACACCCAGCTGCCCCTTAAGGTCGATCGCCAACAAGCCGGTCTTGGCTTGGCTGATCAAATAAATTGCTAAGAACTAAATGTTTTGCGACAAGTGGATACTTTGGAACAAAGTGCCTGCGATCTGAGATGTCTGCAACCCGCAGCACTTGTATTGGAAGTTCTTGTGTTTCCTACCCTTAAGCAAGTAGTAGTTCACGTTGCCGTAGCCCCTGGACAGCTGAATCCTTTGGTCAACGTATGCTTCCAATGCAATCCGCGCATGACCTCACTGTGTCAAACTGCGCAAGGAATGCAAATAAATTCGTCTAATAACAGAAGTTGGCATATCTGCTTGCCAAAAATATGCATTTTTCAATTATTGCGACAAAATCCAAAATTCTAGATATGTTTTAGATGGTAGCGCTAGGCGCTTACCAATAAATAGATTTCTGTGTGTCTCCGCACAGAGTCTATTTAATAAAAGTTATATATTTATATTTAATCTAGTTGTTTTTCTAAATAATCAACGTTGGAAGCATAATGCCATCTCTAGAAGAATTTATAATTTCCTATTAGCTGAAGCCGATTTTTAGAACTTGAAAGTCGGCATCGGTTTTCTTGAGCTTGGACATCACTTAATTTCATTTATTTTCACACAAAGGCAAATAGCCTGTTGATTCAAGAAACCATGTATTAATGCTAATCGCTGAGTTAATACAACGACCTGGAGTACAGTTTTTGATGGTCAGGAGATTTCTTCAAAGCAAAACACCTCACTCACAATTTTAATGAACATAAATCGGCTGAAATTTAGAATAGCTCATGAACGAAGACAATAAATATTTAATTAGTGACTCATTAGATAGAAAAGCACTCAGAGGGCTGTTGGATGAGTTTCTATCAAGAGAGGATTATCCTTGCGTACCAGCTAAGTCTGCAAATAATCGCGATAATATAGAATTATTAGTAGGAGATAACATCACTCAGCCTATGAATGATGTAGAGCTTTATTCTGCGCTTTTGGATTTTGGAAAAAACCTTACTTTAGATACAATTGATAATATTTCATTTAAAACATTAATTAACATCTATCGGCAACCTACAGATTTAAGCGAAGTAGAATTTGAACAAGCATTGTGGGATCGCTTACAAAATTTACACAATTTTGATGCAGTTCGTGGTCAAAGTTGGGATGAAAATGTCGACAGCGATGCAAACTCATCACATTTCTCTATGAGCATAGGCGGCCATTCTTTCTTTATAGTAGGACTACATCCACATGCTTCTAGACTTGCAAGACGTTTTTGCTACCCAGCACTTGTGTTTAATCTTCACGCGCAGTTTGAAGTCTTAAGGGAAAAAAATAAATATGAGCGCATAAAAGGAATTGTGAGGAAAAGGGATACTGAATTTTCTGGAGGACCTAATCCTATGCTTGATGATTTTGGGAATGATTCGGAAGCGCCGCAGTATAGTGGTAGAAAGGTTGATGAAAATTGGGAATGCCCATTGCAGCACAAAGAGAATATAAAAAATAGATGACCAGAATTGAACCGTGCTCAGCGAAAGCTTTTGACCTGAAAAAAGGTCAATTTCTAACAGTAGTTGATCCAGAAGGACAACAGGTTGGTGACCTTGTTGCCTATAACAAAATTGACATTCGTGAGTATATTTCATCAGGAAGATCCATTGACTATGCAAGTAAGCTTTTTCTGACGACTGGGGATTTGCTTTATAGCAACCGTAGTAATCCAATGCTAGAAATTATTAATGACGATGTCGGGCGTCACGACTTCACATTAACGCCATGTTCTAAAGATACTTTTCGTATTATTTATGGTGATAAAAATCCTCTGCCAGGCTGTCAAGGCAATCTTGAAGATGTTCTTGAACCATTCGGTATAATTCCAGATCAAATACCAATTGCGTTTAATATTTTCATGAATGTCAGTGTAGATGCCTTTTCAGGAGAAATAGCGGTCTTGCCTCCACTGAGTCGCGCAGGAGATAAAATTACATTTGAAGCTAAAATGGATCTTTTGATCGGATTAACTGCATGTTCTGCTGGGCAATCAAATAATTTTAAATTTAAACCCATAGATTTTGAAATCAAATAACTATTTTCACGAAAGTGAGCATCCCCCAAATAGTCTTCCAAGGGTGACGTACAATTAACGTTACATTTGTGAAGAAGACGATGAAGAAAATACCGAAGTAGGTATACACGATCGAGTTCAAAAAAAATGCGGTGAAGCAAGTGGAGATGGAGAAGTCGATTGGTTTGATAGCGAAGGAAGTGGGTCTGGTTGAGCAAACGTTGCGCAACTGGTGGCATAGGCAACGGCCAGCAAACTTACCGTTGCAGGTACCAAGGTTGTTACACCGGAGCAAACGGATCTATCCCGGTTACATGCTGAGAACGTAAGGCTGAAATGGGAGTGTGAGATTCAAAAAAATGTACGGTCTGCCTCGGATGTGCCAAGAACAAAGAAGCATTCTAGATGCATTCAATTTGCCAAGCAGTTTCAATTGTAGTAGTCGCGATCTGATCTGACATTTACCCGATTTGACGAAGTACCTGTTAGATCAAATTCAGTTATTCAATGCGGTGATTTTATCGTCCCATACCTCCTTTGCGTCAATTAATGTTTGCATTGGGGTGCGTCCACAACACATCACCACCTTGGTGAGTTCGCGCGTTGTTGTAATACATCATCCAGTCTCCAGATCGACTTGTAACTCTTCAATGGACCGGTAAATCTTGCGCCGGAATGCCACCTGGTAGAACTCCTGCAGGATGGTTTTGTGGAAACGTTCGCAAATACCGTTGGTCTGTGGATGATTGGCCTTGGTTCTGGAATGCTCAATATCGTTTAGTGCCAAGTAAAGCTGGTAATCGTGATTCTCCGGCTTGCCGCAATATTCGGTACCGCGGTCGGTCAGGATACGGATGACGCCCATATCCTGCTCAGTAAAGAATGGAAGTACCCGATCATTGAGCAAATCAGCCGCTGTGATCGGCGTTTTGGTGGTATACAACTTCGCTGCTACCCACTTGGAATAGGTATCGACGAAGGTTTGTTGGTAAATCCACCCGACGCCCTTGAGGGTGCCGACGTAAAAGGTATCCTGGCTACCGAGGTACCCGGGATGAGCGGTCTCGATCTCGCCGTGGGTAACATCATCGTCCTGTTTCTTCTCCAGTGCTTGCACCTGCGCCTCGGTCAGAACCGCCCCGGTCTCAGCGACATGCTTTTCCAAAGCTGACAGACGCTTCTTAAACGACTCCAGATTCTGGCGCAACCACACCGAACGGACACCAGACGGAGAAACAAAGATTCCGTGTTTGCGTAGTTCGTTGGAAACTCGAACTTGACCAAAAGCCGTTTGCTCCAGGGCAAAAGCGGTGACCGCCGCCTCCGTCGTTTCTTCTACACGATTCTTGATGTTGGGCTTGCGTCGGTTTGCATCGATCAGAGCCTCAACACCACCTGTTTCCACCGCTGCCTGATAGCGATAGAAAGTATCACGTGAAAAAACCATCACCTTGCAGGCGCGAGAGACATTGCCAAGCTCGGCTGCCAAATTAAGCAGACCAATCTTGTGTTTGATGACTTTCTGTTGAACACTACTCATGGGATTACTCCTTTGCGCTTCCGCGCTTGGTTGATAAAGTTTCGCACCTCTATCAAACCGGGTAATCCCACCTCTTGGCAAGACCTTAATGTCAGATCAAATCTGAACTACTACATTTCAATCGTCACCGTCCAGATTATCAAGATCAATGCCCCGATCCGACAGCCGTCGCTCCAACACCTCAAGCCGTTGCGCCATCCAGTCCCATGACGTATCTGCAGAGGCATCATGCCGAGCTTTCAATCGCTCAAAAGTACGCCGATGCATACCCTTGGGTTTACCGCCTTCAGGGTTTGCTATGCCAGGTTTCCAGCCTAACCGACTCCGGATTCCATCTGCACGTCGAATTGACCCATGATTATCGCTTTCCCGCTGACAGGCATAAACCAGCTTGTGACAGCGGCGGCATGCCAGGATTGAATCGCTGTAAAGAATTACCACGCGCTGCCCACATTCCTGCACTGGACAGTGAAACCAAGGACGCCGTCCCCCAAGATTGCAGTCCGTCCATTCGAGATAGACGGTGTATTCCATGAATCGCCATTCTCCACCTCTGGTAAAATCCTTATAACTGATAATCATACGATCAGCATCCGTATAAATGTGAAGTGATCGCACTTTCTCGCCATTACGGGTCCAATGCCAAGTGCAATCCATGTCCTGTAAAAGCAAGCCGTGCCGCTGCAACTTCCGTATATCCAACGATTTCATGTTGCTTGTTATCTCTTTTCCGCCCTGATACTGTCTCCCACTTCCGATGCCGCCCATTTTTTGCTCCGATTTTGCCTAAATCATTTGGCAAGTTTGTCAGGTATTATTTGCCAATCTATCCGAAAGACTTGCCCTGTCTCGCTTTAAGCAAGTTTTCATAATATCCGCTTTCATGCATTGCGAAGCTATTTTAGTTTCAGAAGCCTGGCTATGTGCGCTCAAATTTGCGATCCAGTTTCGTTTCATAACGACGCAGCTTCTCCAGTTGATTTACTTTCAACCCTTTCCGCTGGGCTTTGAATTGGATCGCCAGTTTGGCAATATTATGCAATTCATCCTTGCTCATGCTTTGCAAATTAAGCTCATTTGTCATGTTTAGCTCCGTTCAATAAATCCATATCAGGAAAGGATCGTAATCGCCAAAATATAAAACTGTTACTTGTGAAAAACCGGTTTTTTTCAGTGTTAAGGCTGGGGTGTGGGAAAACTGGGAAAACTGAATTTTGATTTGTTCAATTTTCATGTTTTACCACTAAATTTACGCCACATAAACACAAGCCATTCTTGCTATATTCTCATGGATATTGAGTTTTCCCAGTTTTCCCAGTTATTCGAGTTTTCTCAGTTTTCTCAGTTTTCTCAGTTTTCCAGTCAAATATGCCGTTTAATCACCCAACTTTTCCCAGCAACTTTGTAGCGTGTATTCCTTGCTATTTTTATTCGCTGTAGTGGTCGACTTCCAATATCTAGATTCAGCGGGCAAACTCTTATTATTGGCGTCATGGTCTTTCAAGGCCTTCAGAATTTTGCGCTTTGAAACTCCCATGTCCTTGGCTGCTTCGACTATGTCCGATTGAATCATGGTGCCGGATTTTAGAATGTCTTTGATGGCTTCAATCGCTTCCATATTGGCGATGGTTAAAGCTTGCGCGGCCTTGACCCTGTCGGCTTCAAAACAGTCATCTTCAGATAGTTTTTTAACGGACAACATCAGATCCTTGTAGCTGTTTTTAACGGTATCCCCGCTGTAGCTAAACGCGGCCTTTAATTCAACATTGCCGCGCGCCTTAAAGTTATCGAATTGAACTGTTTTGGTGAGGGTTTGTGGGTCGAAAGAAATTTCGTCAAGCGTATAAGCGCAATCAGCATCATCAACAAGGTCAGAAGTTCCGCCAAAAATAACCTTCTTGTCCTCATCACGTCTTTTGTTGACATGCGCCAATAATATGACTGTCCCGCCTTTACTCACAAAGCCGCGCAGAACCTCAAAGAATCCGCTCGACGTTGATTTATTCATTAAATCTGTGAATTTCTTAACTGTGTCCAAAATAACAACAACGCCGCCGCATGTGTCCTTCCTGATTTTATCTTTCAAGATGACCTCGAGCAACGGGGTTTTAAAATCAAGATGGCCTGGTGCCAGCATTTTGAATCCTGCTTCATTGGCGATTTTTATCTTTTCGATTAATCCCTTGTGATGGTCGTCAGCGTTAATGTAATAAACCGTTGAACCGTCAATTTCACCCGATCGCGTAGCTCTTGATAACAGCCATATAACCAGCAGAGTTTTCCCCGCGTTTGGCTTGGCATAAATTACCGTCATTTGTCCCCGTAAGGCTAAGCCGTTCAGTACAAAACGGTCATCTTTCATTTGAGATTCCATATTACTAACCTCATTGTTAAGGTTGAATTGATCAAAATCGAAACCGCAATCTTCTGGGTCAACCGCTTCATTAAGATCAATTACGGCGGCGATATTAGCACTCATGGCGAGCCTCTTCACGGCTTACCACAACGTCATTCCAGTCCATACCGGGCGTTGGCGGTATCATCAAAACCTTGCCGCCAACAGATAACGCAGCCTCACTCGCTTTGGCTT
>NZ_JAYUWI010000092.1:0-12063 GCF_043753625.1 Nitrosomonas sp. | reverse complement strand
TGGCAGCAGGTAAGTTGGTACTACAGAAAGAAGAGGATGTTGGTGGTAGTGGAGAGGATGAAGCTCAGAGTGATGAGGATGAGGATGAGGATGAGGATTAGTTATCCTGAAATTTACTAAATTAATAGTAGATTAAATTTATTGTGATATTTTCGCATTACTTTTTAGCTAGATTAATGCCGGAATTTTCTAATATAATTGAGTAAGCCCGCCTATGGCGGGTTTTTTATTACATTGAAGTTTTATGCGTGCAATATGCTGAATCATTTTCCAAAGATTGATGTTGATTACCCACATAGAAATAGAGATTATTTTATAGCAGGTTTTACTTTCTTCTGTGTTGCGGTGAGCTTGGTAATTGATGGTAGTGCAGGCACTGAAATCCAAAAACAGTTAGGTGTTATAGCTTGGATCTTTTTAATTGGATTATTAGTTGGGGAAAATAAAGAAGTAAGAATGCAAGTTATTGTTGCTGTGGCATTTGCTACCGCAGGAGAGCACTTTGCTTCGATTTATATGGAAGGGTATACCTATCGATTTGGAAACGTACCTGCTTATGTCCCGCCTGGCCATGGAATGGTATATTTGACAGCTGTAGCGCTTGCGCGGTCGAGACTTTTCTTAATGAATGCTAGGAAGCTAGCTATTTCTGTTATTGTTATTGGTGGTTTGTGGTCACTGTGGGGTATTAGTGGCATATCTGAACAAGGTGATCAGGTAGGTGCATTTTTATTTTGTATTTTTGTAATTTGCTTATTCAAAGGTCGATCTCCGATGGTCTATCTGGGCGCCTTTTTTATTTGCACTTGGCTGGAAATTATTGGTACAGCGGCTGGAACTTGGAAGTGGGCGTCAATTGAACCTATTTTTAACTGGACTCAAGGAAATCCGCCCAGTGGTGTCGCTGCATGGTATTGCTTGGTTGATGCAGTAGCCATTGGTTTTTCACCAAAAATTTTAAACGGTTTGCAAAAAATGAATAACTGGTATAAAACATCACTGAGTAAATGATTATTTACCAAATAGATTCTAGAAAGTATGAGATAACTTATAAAAGTTTTATTTTTTGTTAAACATAATTACTTGGAAGGAATGTCTGTGGCTGTTGTTCGTTTACCAGATGGATCTGAGCGTATTTTTGATTACCCCGTAACTGTGCTAGATGTTGCTACGGCGATTGGCCCAGGGCTTGCTCGTGCGGCAATCGCTGGAAAAATTAATGGAAAACTGACTGATGTATCCAGTCAAATTGAGAGCGATAGCGATCTCTCTATCATTACAGAGAAAGATACCGAGGCATTGGAAATTATCCGGCATTCATGTGCACATTTGTTGGCCCATGCAGTAAAAGAACTTTTTCCTGAAGCACAGGTTACAATTGGGCCGGTTATCGATGATGGATTCTACTATGATTTTTCTTATAAGCGGCCATTTACTCCAGAAGACTTGACTGCGATTGAGAAACGCATGCTTGAAATTAGTAAACGAGATTTAAAGGTAGAACGAAAAATACTGGAGCGCACTGAAGCAATTAATTATTTTAAGCAGCAAGGTGAGCACTATAAGGCGCAGTTAATTGAATCGATACCGGGTGATCAAGATCTATCACTGTATTCGCAAGGGGATTTTACCGATCTTTGTAGAGGACCACATGTTCCAACAACTTCAAAGATAAAAATTTTCAAGCTCATGAAGGTGGCAGGAGCTTATTGGCGAGGCGATTCAAATAATGAAATGCTTCAGCGTATCTATGGAACAGCCTGGATAAATAAGGATGATCAGAAAAACTACTTGCATCGTTTAGAAGAAGCTGAAAAAAGAGATCATCGAAAGCTTGGAAAACTGCTCAATTTATTTCATACACAAGATGAAGCGCCTGGTATGGTGTTCTGGCACCCAAAAGGGTGGATATTATGGCAACAGATAGAGCAGTATATGAGGAATATACTGCATCAAAATGGCTATCAGGAAATACGAACACCACAGATTTTGGACAAGGATTTGTGGGTACGGTCAGGCCATTGGGAGAATTTTCGTGAGAATATGTTTACTACCAATTCAGCTGAGCACGATTTCGCAATAAAACCAATGAATTGTCCCGGTCACGTACAGATATTTAATCAGGGATTGCGAAGTTATCGTGAGCTGCCTATCAGATTGGCTGAATTTGGTTCATGTCATCGAAATGAAGCATCGGGGGCGTTGCACGGTATTATGCGAGTACGTGCATTTACTCAGGACGATGCACATATTTTTTGCACAGAAGATCAAATACAGGATGAGGTTGTTAAGTTTATCGATTTATTGAAAGTTGTCTATTCTGATTTTGGTTTTAAAGAGCTTTTGGTTAAACTTTCAACACGACCACAAAAGCGTGTCGGGTCAGAAGCACAGTGGGATAAATCAGAAGCAGCACTTGATGCCGCACTAAATGAAGCTAAGCTTGGATGGGAGCTGCAGCCTGGAGAAGGTGCGTTTTATGGACCTAAAATTGAATTTTCATTAAAGGATTGCATTGGACGGGTGTGGCAATGCGGTACACTACAACTGGATTTTTCTATGCCGGAACGTTTGGGTGCTGAATATGTAGCAGAAGATAATTCACGACGGGTGCCAGTTATGCTGCATAGAGCTATTCTTGGATCTCTAGAAAGATTTATTGGCATATTAATAGAAAACTATGCGGGGGCATTACCTTTGTGGTTATCGCCTGAGCAGGTTGTGGTATTGAATATTTCTCGTACACAGATTGATTATGCACAGGAAGTGACCGTTCAATTAAAGCAACATGGTATTAGAGCCAGTTTAGACTTGAGAAATGAGAAGATAACCTATAAAATTCGGGAGCATAGCTTGCAGAAGCTTCCTTATCAAATTATAGTCGGGGATGAAGAAGTACGAACAAATATGATTGCTGTTCGTAATCGTTCAGGTGAGAATCTTGGTCAAATGACATGTCAAGCTTTGCTGGAACGTCTTAAAGAAGAGATCTATTTAAAAATATAATTAATTTCTTTAGTAAACTAATCTTGGAGAATTTGCCATAGCTCAGGAAAAATCAGTGCGCATCAATGAAGAGATTGATGTGCCAGAGGTACGTTTAATTGGTGTGAATGGAGAGCAAGTTGGTATTGTTACACTTGCTGGTGCAATAACCTTAGCGGATGAAGCAGGGGTAGATCTGGTTGAAATCGCACCGACAGCGCAGCCACCTGTTTGCCGTTTGATGGATTATGGTAAGTTTCGCTATCAGGAAAGCAAAAAAAAACATGATGCGAAATTAAAACAGAAACAAGTTCAGATAAAAGAGATTAAATTCAGACCTAATACAGATGAAGGTGATTACAATATTAAATTAAGAAACTTAACTAATTTCCTCAATGAAGGTGATAAAGTTAAGGTAACATTGCGTTTCCGTGGACGTGAAATGGCACATCAAGAATTTGGTATGCGTTTGTTAGAACGCGTGAGAGATGATTTAGAATCTTTTGCAGTAGTGGAGCAATTTCCAAAAATGGAAGGGCGGCAGATGGTTATGGTGTTGTCGCCTAAAAAGAAAGACGTTAAAGCCGATAAATCAAAAGCGGCAGAGGAAGATTCATCAGTAGCATCATAGTCAGTACTTGTTGCTTACAAGGTTTCTTGTTGTAAATTATGTGAAAAATAAGTGATCACCAGGTTTTGGAAGTTTTTCAATGATGAAAACACCTGGTTTCATGTTAAATGAGGAGTAGTTATGCCCAAAATGAAAACTAAAAGTGGCGCAGCAAAGCGCTTTAAGTTTAGAGCGAGTGGGAGTATCAAACGCTCGCAAGCTTTCAAACGTCATATACTGACTAAGAAAACAACTAAAAATAAGCGTCAATTACGCGGTATTGCGGCTGTTCACTCCACCAATGCAGCATCTATTCGCGCTATGATGCCGTACGCATAAGGGAGAACAATCATGCCAAGAGTTAAACGTGGTGTAACCGCTCATGCGCGGCACAAGAAAATATTAGATCTGGCCAAGGGCTATCGTGGACGTCGTAAGAATGTTTATCGCATAGCCAAGCAAGCCGTTATGAAGGCTGGTCAATATGCGTATCGAGATCGCCGGCAACGTAAAAGACAATTCCGAGCTTTGTGGATTGCACGTATCAATGCGGCTGCTCGTGAATGCGGACTGTCGTATAGTGTATTTATGAATGGCCTCAAGAAAGCAAGTATTGAAGTTGATAGAAAAGTTCTGGCTGATTTGGCTGTATTTGATAAGGGTGCTTTTGAAAAAATCGTGCAACAAGCAAAAGCCAGTCTAGCCACATAATTTGTTGTAAAAAAAGAGATACTGGGAGGCCGGGTAAAACCTTGGCCTCCCTTTTTCTTGTGAAATTAATCGATATAGCACCAGTTCTTTAATCTGAGATATTGAATTTACATGAGAAATTTGGAAGAAATTATTAGTGAAGCAGCAAGCCTGATGGATGGCATCGAAGACCCTGTTGAATTGGAGAATGTGAAAGCGCGTTATCTCGGTAAGAGTGGTGTTCTTACTGAATTACTCAAAGGACTAGGAAAGCTTCCTGTCGAAGAGCGCCCTGCCATGGGAAGCCAAATAAATGAAGCAAAAAATCGATTAGAAGAAACACTTAAAAGCCGACGGAATGCGATTCAAGCAAAGGAGCTGGAAGCTAAATTAACCGAGGAGGCTTTGGATGTTACTTTGCCTGGTAGAGGGACGGGAATCAGTGGCTTACATCCAGTAACGCAAACTTTAATGCGAATTGAAGCACTATTTCATTCGATCGGTTTTAATGTGGTTTCGGGGCCTGAAATAGAGACTGATTTTTATAATTTTACTGCTCTAAATATTCCAGAAAACCATCCTGCACGGGCAATGCATGATACATTCTATATTGATAATGGCAACTTGCTTCGCACACATACATCGCCGGTCCAAATTCACTATATGCAGAATAATCAACCGCCAATAAAAGTAATTGCACCTGGACGGGTTTATCGATGCGATTCTGACGTGACTCACACGCCAATGTTTCATCAGGTTGAAGGCTTATGGATTGATGAAAATGCCAATTTTTCTGCATTAAAAGGCATTCTGGCTAATTTTATGGCTCATTTTTTTGAGCGTGATGACCTGCCTGTAAGATTCCGGCCATCTTTTTTCCCATTTACTGAGCCTTCTGCTGAGATGGATATCGGCTGTGTCATGTGCAATGGTAAAGGTTGTCGCATCTGTAGTCATACAGGTTGGTTGGAAGTGCTCGGATGTGGGATGGTCCACCCAAATGTATTAAGTCACGTAGCAATTGATAGTGAACAATATATTGGATTCGCTTTCGGGATGGGGGTGGAACGTTTGACAATGCTCAGATATGGTGTAAATGATTTGAGGTTGTTTTTTGAAAACGATTTGCGCTTTCTTAAACAATTTAATTGAAACTGATTATCTTACCTATTTTATTAAGAGCAGCAGATTCTCATGAAATTCTCTGAAAACTGGCTACGCAGCTTTGTTAATCCTTCTCACTCGAGTGAGGAGCTTGCCCATGTACTAACGATGGCAGGAATCGAGGTTGAAAGCGTTGAACCGGTAGCAGCGGCCTTTGATAAAGTCGTTGTAGCTGAAGTTCTTTCAGTCGAGGAACATCCAACAGCAGACCGGCTAAAAGTTTGCAATGTCAAGATAGGAAAAACAGCGGAAGAGGCATTGCAAATTGTTTGCGGCGCATCCAATGTGAGCGCTGGCGTGAAAGTGCCCTGTGCATTAATTGGCGCAAATTTGCCGGGTTTTACGATCAAAAAAACGAAGCTGCGTGGCATCGACTCAGCTGGCATGTTGTGTTCGGCTAAAGAATTAGGTATCAGTGAAGTGGCTGATGGTTTGTTATTACTTCCCGATGAAGCGCCGGTAGGCGCAGATTTTCGTGGTTACTATGGACTTGATGATCGCATTTTTACATTAAAACTAACACCTAATCGCGCTGATTGTCTTGGCGTGCTCGGTGTGGCACGCGAGGTTTCGGCTATAGCAGCAGTCGAACTGCTTTTACCAGAGATAAATTCTGTTTCTAGCCAAACTGAAGATATGCTAGCAGTGCAGGTAATTTCCTCTGATGCTTGTCCGCTGTATTGCGGACGGATATTGCGTGGCATTAATCTCGATGTGTTAACGCCCTTATGGGTGATACAACGACTGGAACGTAGCGGGATCCGGTCTATTAATCCAGTAGTCGATATCACTAACTATGTATTACTGGAAACCGGACAGCCCATGCATGCTTTTAATCTGGCCAAGATTACCGGTGCTATTCAAGTTCGCTACGCGTTTTCTCATGAAAGCATAGAATTGTTAAACGGCAGTCAAGTCAATTTAGATCCAGAAATGCTGTTGATTGCAGATGAGCATAGACCGCTAGCGTTAGCTGGGATTATGGGTGGACTGGATAGTGGCGTGACGCAAGGTGCGACAGATATTTTTCTCGAGAGCGCGTTTTTCAATCCGAATGCGATCAGTGGTAAATCATTTCAACTTGGGTTCAGTTCTGATTCTGCTTATCGTTTTGAACGTGGTGTAGACTTTGCTGCGACCAGAGATGCATTGGAACGCGCTACTTACCTAATACAAACTGTTTGCGGTGGTCAAGCAGGCCCAGTGACTGAAGTAAAACATAAATTGCCGCAGCGATCTGTTGTTAATGTGCGTATCAATCGGATAAAACGAATATTGGGTATCGACGTCAACAAGCAGCAAGTAAGTGATTATTTTAAGCGCTTGGGATTTGAATTTTCAGTGAAAGCGGATACTTTTAATGTAAAGCCACCGTCCTATCGTTTCGATTTGTCGATAGAAGAAGATTTTATAGAAGAGCTGGCGCGCATTTATGGTTATGATCATATACCTGCCCATTTCCCGCATGCAAATATGGCGATGCTGCCAGCATCCGAAACAGAGCGTTCTCCAATGGAGATAAAGCAATTATTAGTAGCTCGCGATTATCAGGAAGTTATTAACTATGCTTTTGTGGATGCGGATTGGGAGCTTGATTTTGTCAATAACAGCACACCAGTTACGTTAAAGAATCCGATTGCGAGTCAAATGAGTGTAATGCGGAGTACATTGATAGGTGGTTTGATATCCAATTTGCAATTTAATTTAAACCGGAAACAAACCAGAGTACGCTTATTTGAAATAGGTTGTTGCTTTGTAAGAGATGGCAAAAGTGAATGCAAGCAAGTAGAAAGAATTGCAGGACTTAGTTATGGGGATGTCGTATCTGAGCAATGGGGAGTACCGGCGAGAAATGTAGATTTTTATGATGTCAAAGCAGATGTAGAAGTTTTATGCAGGGGACGGACTATTCATTTTAAGAAATTTCTCCATCCGGCATTGCACCCGGGTAGATCCGCACAAATTTGTATCGAAGACAAATCGATCGGGTGGTTGGGCGAGTTGCATCCCCGTTGGCAAAAGAAATATGGGTTGCAAAAAAATACGATGTTATTCGAAATAAGTTTAGAGAGTCTAATATTTAAGTCCTTATCTATTGCTAGGGAGGTTTCTAAGTTTCCACCGGTGCGGCGTGATATCGCAATAATTGTTGAAAGTGATATTAGCGTACATTCACTTTTGACCTGTTTGTTTGCAGAAAAATCGGCTATTGTATCGGATATTTCATTATTTGATATTTATCGTGGCAAGGGTATGGAGAATACCAAAAAAAGTCTTGCATTCCGTGTGTTGTTACAAGATACTGAGAAAACATTGATGGATAAAGAGATTGATTTTGCTGTGGCAAACTTAGTTGAAGTTTTAAAAAATAAATTTGGTGCAACTTTACGCGATTGATGCTTGCTTCAGCATTTACATCGATTGATTGTTGTTGGAATTTGAATAGTTAATTGGATTTATTCTTTGTGGTTTTACTTATGAGATAAGTTACTAATCTGTCTTATAAAAGCGCCATTGTTTAATGAATCTAAATATTGTTGAGTTAGAGCTATAAAATTAATAACGTGATGGAGTAAAGTATGGCATTAACAAAAGCTGAATTAGCGGATTTATTGTTTGAGAATGTGGGACTTAATAAACGTGAAGCAAAGGATATGGTTGAGTCTTTTTATGAAGAAGTGCGTACAGCGTTGCAAAATGGAGAGGGAGTGAAACTGTCAGGCTTTGGTAATTTTCAACTGCGCGCTAAACCGCAACGTCCAGGCAGAAACCCAAAAACAGGGGAAGAAATCCCGATTACTGCGCGTCGTGTAGTAACATTTCATGTCAGTCAGAAGTTAAAAGCTTTGGTTGAGAAGAATTATCATGGAAAACAAAAAAGTAAATAACCCCCCGCTTCCAATTCCAGCCAAACGGTATTTCACAATTGGAGAAGTGGGTATTCTTTGTGGCGTTAAGCCGCATGTATTACGTTACTGGGAACAAGAGTTTACGCAGCTAAAACCTGTCAAGCGCCGTGGTAATCGTCGTTATTATCAGCATCAAGAAGTATTATTGATACGACGTATCAGAGAATTGCTTTACGATCAAGGTTTTACGATCAATGGGGCGCGTAATCGTTTGGACCATAGCGACAATAAGCTGCCTCCAATAGAAGAAGTTATTGTTAGTCCGATATCCACAGCAGCAGATTTAGGCTATGTTCGGCGTGAAATTAGAAGTATTGTGTCGCAATTGCTTTCTTAAAGAAATGATTTTTCAGTAATAGTCTATAAAGTTTGGGTGTTTTGTTTGTTATAATTTACTGTTCGGGGCGTAGCGCAGCCTGGTAGCGTACTTGCATGGGGTGCAAGTGGTCGGAGGTTCGAATCCTCTCGCCCCGACCATTTGATAAGTACTCATCTTTTTAAATATGATTGATGCTGAGTTTAATGTGTAGGAAAGTCCGTTTGACCATCCGGTGGCTAACATAAACTTATAAAAATGCGCATATTGCTTAGTAATGATGATGGATATTTTGCGCCTGGTCTTGCATGTCTTGCTGATGTACTTTCAGAAATTGCAGAAATCATAGTTGTCGCACCCGAAAGGGATCGCAGTGGATCCAGTAATTCGTTAACGCTGGATCGTCCGCTAAGCTTACATAAATCCCATAATGGTTTTTATTATGTCAATGGAACACCAACAGACTGTGTTCATCTGGCAGTGACTGGTATGCTTGATGTAATGCCGGATATGATCATTTCTGGTGTAAATAGTGGTGCTAACATGGGCGATGACACGATTTATTCAGGAACTGTTGCTGCCGCTACAGAAGGGTTTCTACTTGGAATTCCTTCGCTGGCTGTTTCTTTGGTTGGTTCATCGAATGAAAATTACTTAACAGCTGCGCGTGTAGCCGCTGATATGGTAAAACGGTTTAGAGAAAATGGTATTCAGAGTCCGGTTTTGTTGAATATTAATGTACCTGATATTGAGTATCAGAAACTTGAAGGGATTGAAGTTACTCGTCTCGGACGACGCCATAAAGCAGAACCGGTGATCAAGTCGAAAAGTCCCCGTGGAGAAATCCTATACTGGGTTGGTGCAGCTGGTGCTGCACAAGATGCAGGAAAAGGTACGGATTTTTATACAGTTCAGCATAATCGAGTTTCGGTAACCCCGCTACAGATTGATCTAACACGATATGATCAGTTGGATCTCATAACAAGTTGGCTTGATATCTAGGTAGGTACTTGTTATGTTTGAATGATTTGAATTTTATGGATACTAATTGGTGAATGTTCGTCATTCTGGAATTGGTATGACTTCTCAGCGCACACGTATGCGAATGATTGAACGCTTACGTGCACAAGGAATTTCTGATGAAGTGATTTTATCAGCTATCGGTACAATTCCTCGTCATATTTTTGTTGAAGAAGCGCTGGCAAGCCGGGCTTATGAAGATGTTTCTTTACCCATAAATTATGGACAGACGATATCCAGCCCATGGATTGTTGCGCGTATGAGTGAGCTATTACGTGCAAATTCTATTTTAGGAAAAGTGCTGGAAATTGGAACAGGTTGTGGCTATCAGACTGCCGTACTGGCACAGATTGCGCAAAAAGTTTACTCGATAGAACGTATAGGGCCATTATTAACACGTACCAGAATTCGATTGCAGGAATTGCAGATCAAGAATGTTTATTTGAAGCATGCGGATGGTTTGTTAGGGCTCGCGGAAGCAGGGCCGTTTGATGGTATTATCATGACAGCTGTGACAACCCATGTTCCTGCTTCATTATTGGAGCAACTGGTGGTGGGCGGTAGGATGGTTTTCCCCAAAGGAACTCAGAAACAGAATTTGTGTATTATTGAACGGAATTCCCAAAGTTATACTGAAACTGTATTGGAAGAGGTGAATTTTGTACCCTTACTAGCAGGGGTTGTAAAAAAATAGCGGCGCAGGGAATATTAAAATGAAAAATGTTGCAACGATCAGGCTGAGCGATATTGATATCTATAAATATCTCGTTAAGATATTTATTGGGTTATCAAGGCGGCTACAATCATTACCTTTTAATTTTTATTTGCTGCTAGCTTTTTTTCTGCTGATTGGATGCAGTACAACACAGCCGCCAGTGTCCGTAGTCGATAGTGTAAAGAGCGGTTCATCGAGATCAACAAAACCAATTGAATCAAGTACTCCAGGCAATCAGTTTTATATCGTTCAAAAAGGGGATACGTTGTACGGTATTGCATTGAGTCATGGCATCGATTCTAAGAAATTGGCAGAGTGGAATGGTATTTCTGATCCAAAGTCTATCCGGCCGGGACAAAGGATTAGTTTGTCAATGCTAGCGAAAGATTCGCAACCTGAATTGTTTGCTTTACCTCAGCAACCCATAGCAACGACGATTGATCCGGCCATACATCCATCGGATGCAAAGAATGCAATTCCTCAGGAAAGCAATAATATTGTCAATGCGGGTAAAGTGAAAACAAGCCCTAAAGCGCTTAAATTACCTTTCTCAGAGCAGAATGTGGCTCGATTGCAATACCCAGTAAAAAGCCCATTGCCGACGGCACAATCTTCTCCCGCCCTATCAACGACAGCAGAGAAAAATACGAAAATTGAGGGGGCTCCTCAACCTGATCCATCTACACTTGATAAGGCTTCCGATCATTCTAATACTGAGTGGATATGGCCGACAACGGGAAAATTGCTATCATCTTTTTCAAAAAATTCCAAAGGCGTAAAGATATTGGGGCAGGCAGGACAACCGGTTCTAGCATCCGCTGCGGGCGAGGTGGTTTATAGTGGACATGGTTTACGCGGCTATGGGAATCTGATTATTATCAAGCATGACAATACATTCCTCAGTGCATATGCGCACAATAGTAAACTTCTGGTCAAAGAAGGGGAAGTAGTAGCCAAAGGCCAGAAAATTGCAGAAATGGGTAATACAGACACCGATACAATTCAATTACATTTCGAGATACGCAAACATGGCAAGCCGGTAGATCCACTGGAATATTTGCCACACCAATCGTAATCAAGGGGCTAGGTGACTTTGTGAGTTGGAAAGCCACACAAGGAGAGAGTCCGTCAAAATGCTGCATAAGGGGGAAAACTCTATTAAAAAATGGAAAAAACTTCATCCTTTACCAAAATGACGCGTAACAAGTGTCATTTCTTGGTATTCTTCTCCAGTATCAGGGTAAGATTTACGCGGTTGTGCAGAGCTTTCTAATATCGTACGTATCTCGGCGAGGGGAATTCCCGTTTCAGCCTTGCATTCTCAGCACTTAATCGGGATAAATCCATTTGTTCTGGCGTGACAACTTTGGAGCCAACACCTTTAAGTTTACCTAGGAGTCTGTCGGACTTAAGGTCAATCTACTGCGCCAGTGGGATAACGATCCATATTTCCTCAATCTCTCGTTGCATAGATCGACTATGCACCTCAAAATAGAGAAAATAGGCACTCATTCTCCCACTCGACTCGCTACGCTTGCTTAAATCCGACAGACTCCTAGAGCATACTCAGAAATTCAGCGGTCAGATATGCGCTGCCAAGTAAGAATTCTGGTTTGAGATGAATTGGCAGGCACGCGCAAACGGAATTTCTCTG
>NZ_JAYUWI010000091.1:0-12174 GCF_043753625.1 Nitrosomonas sp. | reverse complement strand
AATTGGGTTTGCGCATGCCTGCCAATTCATCTGAAACCAGAATTCTTACTTGGCAGCGCATATCTGACCGCTGAATTTCTGAGTATGCTCTAATTAACCTCTCGAATTCCTTGCAATTTGTAGAAGCATCTATTAAGCCCATAACTTTAATTATATGATCCTTTAATTCAGGCACGCCGTGAGCTTCTGTTAAGAATGAGTGATGCTTATGTTTTCTATATCCATTCTTTAACCTTGGATTAAGATCTTTTAACCGCTCCAATATATTGGGAGCTAATCTACTATATACAATCACATCAGAACGGATTTTTTTCAGATTTTTACGTGCAAGCGCTTCAAAGCGCACAATAGCCGATTGATTAAATTCGCCGCGCGCTGCGGCAGGAAAGGCTTCAGCACTTTTTTACCGGCTTCCAGCACATCGAATGCAGCGCGCACCCACGCCAGGCGTACGGCACGCATCAGATCATGATTACCGGCAATGACGTTGTATGGATTAAAGTCACCCAACCGTTCGCGCACGCGCCGCCGCCAATGCGGCGGTAGTGCACTGCCCAATGTTCCGGCCAATCCGCCAAGGAACAAATCGCCTAATTTATCCTGCCAATCCATATTCGTTGATGTGTGTTTAATAGACACGGATTATGCACGAATAGGCCTTGATCATCATTGCGTGCAGTAATCCGGGTAAGTTTTACGAAAATAACTGAGAATATCTATCTTGAGCATGCCCAAATATCTTAGAACAAAATAGTGCTATTCTGCTTTGCAATTAAAAGCTAAGAATGTTTGTTTAAAGGTTCATTCCCAGCCAATTTTTCCGGGCTTTTTCTTTTCAACGATGGAAACTTAATCCCAATGAATGACATTAAAGAAATTACCGAAATTTTACTGAAATTCCGTAATGAACGGGATTGGGCGCAATTTCACAATGCCAAGGATCTCGCACTGGCGCTGAATATTGAAGCAGGTGAGCTGCTGGAAGCTTTTCTGTGGAAATCTTCTGAGCAAGCAGACGTCGGCAAGGTGAAAGAGGAACTTGCCGATGTGTTTGCGTTTGCTTTTCTGCTGGCTGAAAAATACGATTTGGACGTGAAACAGATTGTGTTGGAAAAGATGGAACAGAATGCGCAAAAGTATCCGGTGGAAAAAGCCCGAGGGATTGCCAAAAAATATACCGAGTTGTGAGGATATTTTGTAGATAACATTCCCAGCTACCGGGCTGTCAATCGCCATAAGGTGGTGAGTTCCGCGCTGCGGGCGGCGTGGAGCGGATCGCTGGTATCCGAGACACGCGGATGGTGCGGTTTGATATCCGCTTGACTCAATACTTTCAAGCCTGCTGCATCAATCATTTCCAGTAATTCTGCGCGTGTTCGCAATCCCAAGTGTTCGGCAAAATCAGACAAAATCAGCCAGCCTTCGCCGCCGGGCGCCAGATGGTATTTGAGGCCGTGCAAAAATCCCCGCAACATACGGCCATCCGGGTCGAAGATCGCGTGTTCCAGCGGCGAGCTGGGCCGTGCCGGAATCCACGGCGGGTTGCATACGATCAGCGCGGCTTGTCCTTCGGGAAAGAGGTCTGCCTGCACCACATCAATCTGCTCGGCGAGACCCAGACGTGTCAAATTTTCGCGCGCGCAGTCCAATGCACGCAAATCCTGATCCGTCGCGATGATTCGCTGGATGCCCCGGCGTGCCAGAATGGCAGCCAGCACGCCAGTACCAGTGCCGATATCGAATGCGAGCGATTGTGTTGCGGCTAGTTTGGGTAACGGAGCTGCTGCGACCAATTCCACGTACTCGCTGCGAATCGGTGCGAAAACACCGTAATGCGGATGAATACGCGCCTGCAATGCGGGAATCTCTATGCCTTTTTTACGCCATTCGTAGGCGCCGATCAGTCCCTGTAACTCGCGTAGTGAGGCGATGTAATCTTCTGTGCGTGGCCCATACGCTTCCAGACACGCCGAACGCACATCGGGCGCGCGACGTAACGGAATACTATGATCGGCATTGAAAGGAACCAGCAACTGACCCAAAGTTCGGGCGCGTTGTGATTGCGCCTGGCGATGCAGATGAAAGATTTCAGCCGGGGATAAAGTTACTTGTTGGTTTTTACGTTCCGTCCGTTTTTTATCTTGACGCCGCGCCAGGGCTTGCAGTAATTGGCGGGCGTTTTGAAAATCACCCCGCCATAGCAGTACAGTGCCTTCACAGGCGAGACGGTAAGCCGTATCGGCCGTCATGCGATCATCGATGACTTGGACACGCTTGGGTGGCGGCAGGTTTTTTTCCGAACACCAGCGTGCTGATTTTTCTTCGTCTGCTTCATTCCATCGAATGACGGGAAAATCACGCATGGTGATAATTGTGGCAGGATACTGGGGCTACGAAATAGGCGTATAAATACATGCTGGCGTATGAGAAATTTATTGTTTATAGTTGAGATTTTAAGTTCAACCCATATTATACTCTTGATAAGATCTGGATTTATGGCAGTACTCTGCATCCGCTTACCTTGATTGTCATGCGATAACCGCAATGACAGACCGTTAACCCTCCTGGAGTTTTATGTCTTTCTCTACTTTCGGCTTGTCCGATGAAATTATCCGTGCTGTCACTGAACGTGGCTACACGGTTCCTACTCCCATTCAAACACAAGCCATTCCAGCCGTATTGGCTGGCGGCGATTTATTGGCCGGGGCACAAACCGGTACTGGCAAAACCGCCGGTTTTACCTTGCCTATTTTGCATCGTCTTTCCGACAAAAGTGTTAAAGGACCATCCAGCGGGCGGCCACCGATACGAGCGCTGATTCTTGTTCCGACGCGTGAATTGGCCGCGCAGGTGGAAGAAAGTGTGCGTGATTATGGCAAATACCTGAAATTAAGCTCGATGATCATGATCGGCGGCGTGAATATTAATCCGCAAATTACCCGCCTGAAAAGCCGAGTGGATATTTTGGTCGCAACGCCGGGGCGGTTACTCGATCATGTGCAACAAAAAACGCTGAGCCTGGCGCACATTGAGATTCTCGTGCTGGATGAAGCCGATCGCATGCTGGACATGGGATTTATCCGCGATATTAAAAAAATTCTCGCATTACTGCCCAAGCAGCGGCAGAATTTATTATTCTCGGCTACTTTCTCGGATGAAATCCAGGCATTGGCGGACAATTTACTCAACAAGCCGGTAATGATTGAGGTTGCGCGGCGTAATGCGACTGCTGACAAGGTGACGCATGTAGTGCATCCGGTGGATCGTGAGCGCAAAAAAGAGCTGCTGGCGCATTTGATTAAGCAACACCGCTGGTCACAGGTATTGGTATTTACTCGCACCAAACATGGCGCCAATAAACTGGCTGAGTTTTTGTTGGCAAATAGCATTCCTGCACTGGCCATCCACGGGAACAAAAGTCAGTCTGCACGCACTCAGGCACTGGCAAAATTCAAGGCAGGCGATCTGCAAGTGTTGGTGGCAACCGATATTGCCGCACGCGGTATTGATATCAGTGAGCTGCCACATGTTGTTAACTTTGAGCTGCCCAATGTGGCTGAGGATTATGTGCACCGAATTGGCCGCACAGGCCGTGCCGGTTCAGAAGGAGATGCGGTATCGTTGGTTTGTGTCGATGAAATCAAGCTGCTGACAGGGATCGAGAAACTCATTAAGCGCGAGTTACCCAGTCAGGTAATTGCCGGTTTTGAACCGGATCCACGCATTAAAGCTGAACCGATAAAAAATGGCCGTGGCGGCGAACCGCGTGGTGCAACCCATTCGCGCAATCCACCCAAAAACCAGACCAACAACAAAAAACCGGCCACAAAGAAACCTGCGGGTGCTGGCTTTGCGCGTCCAGCGACGCATCACTTCGCTGAACCACGCCGTGCTGGGGGACGGGGGGGACGCTGACACGGTATCTGAAAGTAGGAAAGATTCTGCGAAATTATTGCGCGATTGCCGGTGTGAGTGGAATCCCGCGCAGCTTAAAGCCGGGCTTAAAGCCGCGTTTCTCGAACCAACCCTGATTCATCTCCAGTGCGTAGCGTACCGGTTTGGCGGCACAGTGCGATTTCTCAGTCTCAGGCTGCATGTCCTTAAGGTTCACGATGCTGCCGTCGTCGGCGATGAAGGCTATCGTCAGTGGCAGCGGCGTGTTGCGCATCCAAAAGCAGCGTATCTGAGGATTGTCGTATATGAACAGCATGCCTTCGTTGACGCCCATACTCCGGCGGTACATTAATCCCATGCTTTGCTCGTCCATGGTCTGCGCCACTTCCGCTTGGATGACATACATGCCCGCCGTTAACTCGATCACCGGCAAGCGCGGTTGCGGGCCTTCCTGAGCCATCACGCTGACGGCAGTCAGTAGACATAGAAGCGCCATTATGCTTCGTTGCAGCAAAGCTTTTATTGGGTCATAGCCCATATTTTGTTTCGATGTTTCGCGCCTAACAGGCCGTTGAAAAACTATCTGCGGTGCCGCTGCGGTGTTAAAAACAGACTCAGAATGCTCATTTATTAAGTATAAACTGCGCTTTTTCGCCTGTTTTTGCCTTGCATCAGCTGTCTCGAAAACGTTTTTCAACGGCCTGCTAATTAAAAAGAAACCCATTTTTATTGTTTACTCCTGATCGCTGTTTTTTGGATGGATCGCCTGATCTTCCTTTTGCAGCATAGCGTTTTTTGCTTCAATTGGTTGGGTTTCAGCGACGGGATGTTTGACGCGGCGGCCAATCTTACCAATCACGACGAAGAAAAGCGGGACAAAGAAGATGGCTAGGAATGTAGCCGCTAGCATGCCGCCGAATACCCCCGTGCCGATAGAATGCCGGCTCGCAGCACCGGCACCGGACGCGATGACCAGCGGAAACACGCCCAGAATAAAAGCCAGGGATGTCATGATGATCGGCCGGAAGCGCAGCCGCGCTGCTTCCAGTGCTGCATCGGTAAGCGATACGCCTGCGGCATAACGTTGGTTAGCAAACTCGACGATCAGAATCGCATTTTTAGCAGCCAATCCGATCAAAGTCACTAATCCGATCTGGAAATAAATGTCATTGCTCAAATCCAGCGTCCAGATTGCCAGCAGTGCTCCGAGTATCCCGAAAGGAATTGCAAGAATCACAGCAAATGGAATCAGCCAGCTTTCATATAAAGCGGCCAGTACTAGAAACACCATTAGAATAGCAAACGAAAATACCATGACCGATTGTCCCCCGGCTTTGCGTTCCTGGAGCGATATGCCACTCCAGTCGAGTGTATACCCGCGTGGCGTCAGTATTTCATCCGCTACTTGCTCCAACGCCGCCAGCGCTTGTCCGGAACTATATCCGGGCGCCGCGCCGCCGAGCACCATTGCAGAATTAAAGCCATTGAAGTGCGTAACCGGATCGGGGCCGCTGTTGAATTCCGTAGTGACGACGGAATCCAGCGGGATCATTGTTGATATGCCGCCGTTTTGCGCGCGTACAAAGATTTTGCTGATATCGCCCGGATTTGACCGGTATTCTGCCATCGCTTCCGTTTGCACGCGGTAAATGCGGCCGAATTTGACGAAATCGTTGATGTACAGATTGCCGAAATACGCCTGCATGGTGTCGAAAACTTCCGAAATCGGCACACCCAAAGCTTTAGCGCGTTCGCGGTCTACCGTGGCAAAGAGCCGCGGCGCGCTGACGCGGAAATTGGTACTGGCGACAGCAATCGCCGGATGCTCCATGGCTTTGGCGGTAAATTCCTGCGCCACTGCGGCGAATGCGAAAAAATCGCCGCCGCTGGGATCTTGTAATTGCACCGAGAAACCGCCGGTAGCGCCTAATCCTTCAATCGATGGTGCATTAAACGCCAGAATCAACGCTTCCGGAATTTTGGCGAATTCCTGGTAAGCTGCGCCGATGATGGCTTGAATTTGATCTTCCGGTTTGGTGCGCGTATCCCAATGATGCAACGGCACAAACATAGTAGCTTGATTAGCGCCACGCGTGCCAAAAACAAAATTCTGGCCAGCCAGCGTATCGGTAGAATGCACGACGGGATTTGCTTGGAAATAACTTTCGATGCGGTCGAGCACTTCTTTGGTGCGCGTCATCGACGCACCGTCCGGCAATTGAACCACGGTGATGAAATAACCTTGGTCCTCTTCCGGGAGGAAACTTTCCTGTACGATCCTGAACAGGCCAATAATGGCAACAAGCAGTAGCAAGAAGAGCGTCAGCGCAATCGCCGAACGTTTCATGATAGTGACAACCGTGTCGGCATAGCGGGTCTGCACCCAATCAAATGAGCGGTTAAACAGCTTCCAGAATCCCTTCGGCTCGCCATGGCCAGGCTTCAGTACCAAAGCGCACAACGCCGGACTAAGCGTTAACGCAACAAATCCGGATATCGCTACCGACAGCGCGATAGTGATTGCAAACTGTTTGTACAATTCGCCGGTAATGCCGCCCAAAAAAGCCACCGGCACGAATACCGCAGCCAGCACCAGCACGATCGCAACCACCGGTCCGGATACTTCGTCCATGGCTTTTTTGGCCGCATCCCTGGGCGCAAGCCCGCCTTTGTTGATATGCCGTTCGACATTTTCTACTACCACAATGGCGTCGTCGACGACGATACCGATCGCCAGCACCATGCCGAATAAGGTCAGCGTATTGATGGAAAATCCCAACACTTCCAAACCGGCCAACGTGCCGATCAGCGAAACTGGAACGGCGATGGCCGGAATTAGCGTGGCACGCCAGCTTTGCAAAAATATGAACACCACTATAATCACCAGCAATGTCGCCTCAGCCAGTGTTCTCAACACTTCCTTGATCGAAACTTCGACAAACGTGGTGGTATCGTAGGGAATATTGTGCGACACACCGGCAGGAAAACTCTTCGCCAATTGATCCATTTCGGCGCGTACGCTTCGCACGGTATCGAGTGCATTCGCGCCAGGCGCTAGAAACGTGAGCAAAAACGTATTCGGTTTGCTATTCCAGCGGCCTTCCAAATCGTACGACTGTGCACCCAGTTCAATACGCGCAACATCCTGCAACCGTATCATCGAACCATCAGGAAAAGCGCGTACGATGATGTCTTCGAATTCTTTGACTTCGCTCATGCGGCCGCGGGTAATCACCGGAATCGTCAATTCGGTGCCGTTCGGTGTCGGTTCTCGACCGATTCTTCCTGCCGGGAAATCGCGGTTTTGCTCGCGCACGACCGCGACAATATCAGTCGGTGTCAGATTCAATTGCGCCATGCGAATGGGATCTAGAATTAGGCGCATCGAATAGTTTTGTCCGCCGAAAATCATGGCATCACCAACCCCCGGCAAGCGCTTGATATTATCGAGAACGCGTAGCAATGCGTAATTCGAGAGATACACATCATCATGCTTGGGATCGGTGGAGCTCAGCGCCACGACGGCCAGCAAACTGGGCGAAGTTTTTTTCACGGTAACGCCTTGACGTATCACTTCGCTGGGCAGTTGCGGTTCGGCCAGACGTTGCCGGTTTTGCGTCTGTACTTGCGCAATATCGATATCGGTACCGATCTCGAACGTCAGCCGCAGCATCATGTGACCATCATTGGTGCTGACCGATTCGTAATACAGCAGATTATCGATGCCGGGCAATTGCACTTCGATTGGGCGTGCCACCGCTTCTGCGACGACTTCCGCACTGGCGCCCGGATAGTCGGCGTCGATTTGCACCATTGGCGGCGTAATTTGCGGAAATTGCGCGATTGGCAGTTTCTGTAATGCCACCAGACCGAGGACGACAATGATGATCGATAGCACCGACGCGAAAATAGGCCGGTCAATAAAAAAATGCGAGTTCATGGCGCAATCTGCCCGGTGGATACCTCGGAAGGCGGAGAAATGACCGCCACGGGAGTTTTGCCGGATTGATATGGAATTGTCTGTACTTTAACGCCCGGCATGATGCGGAAGAATCCTTCCGCCACCACGCGATCTCCGGGCTGTAAGCCACTTTCGATCAACCATTCTTTGCCATGCCACGCGCTTGCTAGCACCGGGCGCATTTCCACCTGTTCTTCGGCGTCGATGACAAACACAAAGGAACCGGCCGGTCCTTGCTGCACTGCGCGTTGCGGGATTAAAACGGCATTGTGACGAACATAGCCTTTGACGCGAACTTTGACAAATTGGCCCGGATACAGGTAAGCATGCCCCGGTGCAAGATTGCCTTCCGGATGCGGAAACTTAAACCGTCCCTGCAAGGTACCGGTTTGCGGCCGTATTGTGGCTTCGGCAAAATCCAATATCCCTTCGTGGGGATACACGCTGCCATCGGAAAACGTCAGCACGCCGCGCAATTGAAAAATATCCGGGCTTTCCACGGTTTGTTCCGTCAATTCCCGGCGGCGGCGCAACAGATAGTTTTCCGGCACATTGACGCTGACATACAGCGGATCAAGCTGTGCGATAGTCGTTAATAGCGCCTCCTGCGCGGAGACCAAGCGGCCTTCGTAAAATTGGCTGCGTCCGATCCTGCCATTGACCGGTGCGGTAATCAGCGTATTGTCCAGATCAAACTTGGCTTTGATCAAATCGTTTTGCGCCGCTTCCAACGCTGCTTTGGTTGCCCGCACTTCGGCTTCGGCATCGTCGACATTTTTCTTACTGACCGCCTGTTTTTCCAGTAGCGGTTTGATCCGTGCTAAATCTTGCTGGGCCTGTTGCAAGCGGGCCTGCATTTGCGCTACTTTTGCCTTGTTGCTGAGATGAATCGCTTTGAATGGCACCGGATCGATCAGATACAACCGATCGCCTTTTTTCACATTGCGTCCTTCGGTGAAATAAACCTGCTTGATAATTCCGCTGATCTGCGGGCGAATTTCTACTGGGCGGAAAGCTTCCGTTTGTCCGATAAATTCAGGCTCGTCGGCGATGGTTTGTGTACTTACGATAACCACTTCCACTTGCGGCATCGGCGGGGTCTCCGGCGGCTGTCCCGCGCAAGCGCTGAGCAGAATTAACAAAAATCCAATGCCTGCGATCAACATGGCGGATCGGATTCGGGAAGTTGATGAAATAATCCATTCAAATGTTTGCTGCATAAGTTCCTCAAAGTATTCTGGGCACTTCTGATTGAAATAGGAGGATTGATCCCAAAAAAGTGATGGGAGGAACGAACTAACCAATAAGTTCCAGTCCCGCAAGCGCTTGCGAACCTACCCCGAGATGCCTTTCTGCGTTGGTACTGCGTTCAACACCCAGCCACCACCCAATGCTTTGTATAGTTGCACGATCGATACCAGATGCAAGCGATGTGTCGCCATCAACGCAGATTCGGCTTCCAATAGGGTGCGTTTGGCCAGCAATACGTCGATATAGCTGGTGATGCCACTCTGAAAGCGCAGATTCGCCAATTGCAATGCGGAACGTAGTGCTTCAACTTGTTCCTGCCGCGCTTTGCGCTGGATATTCGCGGTATGGACTGCAGTCAATGCATCTTCAACTTCCTTGAAAGCGACTAAAATGGTTTGCTCGTATTGCGCCAATACCTGGCGCGCTTGCGCTTCTGCCGCGCGTTGCTCAAAGCCGAGGCTTTGCGCGTTCAGCAACGGCCCGGCCAAGCCGAGACCGCTGGCACCAAACTGACTGTTGGATAGTAGCAAATTGGACAGCGCCGGACTGGCTACGCCCAGAAAACCGGTAATTGATAGCCGCGGGAAACGCGCGGCTTTCGCCACACCGATGCGCGCGGTAGCTGCCGCGAGCGCTTGTTCGGAGCGCAATATATCCGGACGCCGTTGTAACAATTCCGACGGCAAACCGGCGGGTACTTCCGGCGGCATCTGTTGCTCGGCCAATGAAAGGCCGCGTGCAACCGGCGCCGGATTTCTGCCGAGCAGCACACTCAGTTCATTTTCCTTTTGCCGTAGTTGTCGCTCCAGTCCGGCAACCTGCTGCACGGCATTGGCACGCGCCGCATTGATCTGATCAAATTCGATGCGGGAAATGATGCCGGCATCCAATTGTGCTTGTGACAGATCAAGCGATTCCTGCCACGAAACCAATGTCTGCTGCGTAATCTCGAATTGCCTATCCAGCTGTAGCAAATCAAAATAAGCCTGAGCGACGGCACTCACCAAGGTTAAAATCACGGCATGACGGTTTTCCTCGCGCTCGAGCAGATCGGCACGTGCCGCCTCGTTGGAGCGGCGGATTTTGCCCCAAATATCCAACTCCCAATTCAAAGTCGCCTGGCTGTAATAATTAAACGGTGTCGGAAACCCGGGAAAGCGGAACCCACCCATTCTGCCGAAAGCCGGCGCATTGGCATCGAATCCTAAATTCGGAAGGAAATCCATGCGCGATCCGCCCAATCGCGCTTCAAATTCCTCGACACTCGCTACCGCCTGCTTGAGATCCTTATTTTCCTTTAAAGCTTGATGAATCAACTGCTGCAGCGTTTCATCCTGCAACAGTTCCCACCAGCGCAGATTGGCGACCGATTCTCCTTCCATTTGGGACATGCGAAATTTCTCAGCAGTATCGACTTGCGGGCGTAAATAGTCAGGCCCCATGGCGCAAGCCGTTAGCAGCAAACCGGGGAGCAACAATAATATTCGAAGCCAGTGGCGATCACATTTCATTTGAGTAGGGGAAATAGCCGTGTTGTTCCCATCGAACAGGAATGGGGTGAGAATCCCACACATCGCGTATTGATGTCAAACACGCCGATAAAATGCGCTGAGAGCCCTCATGGTGTTTGAATTTGGACGGGATGATAGGGAAGTGGATAAGCTCACAATTTCGCGTGCGCTTTAACAAGCCACTGAATAGCTGTCATTTCGAGCAGAACGAGAAATCTATCCTGTTGATTCGAAAAGACTCCACACTGCGTTCGGAATGACAAAGTTGAATATTCAGAATTTCCTTAAGTCCGACAGACTCCTAGATTTCAATACTCAGCACACGGCGAATCTCATCCGTCTTGAATCCCAGCGCCATCGGGCGGCGCGCATGCGGCAAGGTAATCACGTCATACAACTCATCAATCACGCCTTCCATGCGTAGCCAATGCACAATATCGCCGGTACGCAAATCGATGATTTGCACCCCGCAACGCGCTTCGGCATTGCGTGATTTAAGATTATCATCCAGTGCCAGTCCACTAAAGGTTTTATTGTGACGTGGTTTGGACAAGCCTATTAAGGCAAAATGTCCGTGAAAGCTTAAACCACGCATATAACCCGGGCAGAAGCACACCGATTCAAAGCGCCCTGTTGCAAGATCAACGTAGCCAAAATCTCCTGTTCCGGAATTGAGCAGCCACAATTTATCATTGTACCAACGCGGCGAATGCGGCATCGACAGCCCAGTACACACAATATCATTGCGAATGGCATCAATGACAATACCCCCGTTAGTACGATGCTCACGCCAACCATCGGCAACATCGGATTGACTGACCGCGGTCACATACCCCGGCTGACCGTCCTTCATCGCCAAGCCGTTTAAGTGGCAGCGGTCTTCTGCCGCCAGTTTACTGATAAACGGAGGTTGCCACAGCGGTTTGAAGCTATGCGTTTCACTCAGTGTTGCCAAACACCCAAATAAGGTATTCACGAACACCAAACGACCATCTCGATCCACCGCCATGTCATGAATATCCAGATCACCGGTGGTATAACCCACTTGCGGCACATATAACCGGTCAAAACCATCCTGATTCTGTTCCGGCTCAAATACATTCTCAAAGCGCCAAACCTGATACAGGCTGCTCATATACAAACCATTCGGAGTAGCGCACAACCCCATGCAACGGTTAAAACTGCGTTCGAATACCGAAAGTCCATTATCCGGCTTGAGCCCGATAAAATACAATTTGCCAACCTGATAGGTTGTCAATGCAATACTCAGCTGCTGCTCAGCCAACCAAGACAACAACTGACGGGAAGAACTGATTTCGAGTGTAGGCTTAACCTCTGTTTCGCTAGAATCCATTTAATATCCTGTTTTAATCAAATGTTTCGATCAATTTGTTTAAAGAATCTTTGAATAACTCGCATTTGTCATTTCGAACGGCGTGAGAAATCTTTAACAGCCTGTTAAAATCAATGCAATAGATTTCTCGCTCTTGCTCGAAATGACGCTTGCTCGGCACTTCCTATCGATATTGCGGCACAGATGTCTTTATTACAATCAAA
>NZ_JAYUWI010000090.1:0-4087 GCF_043753625.1 Nitrosomonas sp. | reverse complement strand
TTGAAAAACGTTTTCGAGGTAGCCGATGCAAGGCAAAAACAGGCGAAAAAGCGCAGTTTATGCTTAATAAATGAGCATTTTGAGTCTGTTTTTAACACCGCAGCGGTAACGCAGATAGTTTTTCAACAGCCGGTTAAATTGACAAAGTCCAGTTATCGTAAACGCTAGCGAGGCAAAAGCGATAACTGGGAGGACAATTACTCGGGGAAATAAATTGGATCTTGTTCAAGATGTCCAATTGCATTAGTACAAACTTCACCATTGTCTAAAAATTGATTAGTTTTCTACATTTATACTAACTTTAAGGAACCTCTGAACTGTCATTTCGAGCATAGCGAGAAATCTATGCTGTTGATTGCCAAAGATTCCTCACTGCATTCGGAATGACAAATGCGAGTTATCCAGAGCTTCCTTAATATCTCTTTTTCTAAATCTGAACTGTCAATACCCACGCCCCCATAAATGCCATCATCGCATTTTCAGAGAAACTGACTGCTCCAAGTGGTACTTTAGAGTTACCGCCAATGCAGGCGCAGTTTAAATCGGTTTTATCGATATAAACAGCTTTAAAAATTGAAACACCACCTGTGATACCGACGAATAAGGATAACCACCCTGTAATATACAAATACTGCGGCGCTAAAAAACCAAGCCCGGCAATTAATTCGGCAAAGGGATAGACTTTTCCATAAAACGGCAAGGATTTGGTGATTAAATCATATTTTTTAAAGCCTTCTACAAAACTATCCAGATCCATCAACTTAAGACACGCCAATAGACACAAGGAATACCCCATAAAACTATACATGATGTTTTGAGTGAATATTGCCATGAGCAAGGCAACACTAAAAAGTGCGATGACAGGAACGTATGACGTCTCTTCCGGCTCGTGATCAGCTTTTACATCATAGTGGTTTGCCAACTCTGAATATCCGCCAATTCGTTCACCATTTAAAAATATTTGCGGAGTGGTATCAATTCCCCACTTTGTTTTGAAGTCTTCTTCTTCCTTCACAGAGTTAAAGACATGATCATTGAAATCTACGCCATGCTCATCAAGTAATTTGACCGCTTTCTTGCCCCATGGACAGCTTTCTTTTCGGAACACTTCGTTTGAGATTTTCTCACTCATTTCTGGCTCCTATTTTCGGATCGATTGGTTGTATTAATCTAATCGTGTCCCAAGATTTCAACTTTAATATGGAATTAATTTACATCTCGTCTTAGCAACCTAAACTATCTGCGTTGCCGCTGCTGGATTAAAGCCAATCGGCCAAATGAATTCTGCGCAGCATTGAGAGTTACTTAATTGGCATATCACAGATCTCGGATATATTTGATATTGGTCCTAAACGCATCCCAGGCTTCGTCCATCCGGCCTCCCAGCGCCAGCTTGGCCTGTGACTGTATATAACGGGACATTACCCCGATTGATGTATGGGGTGGCAGAGTCGGTACATGCGGATTGGTAAACACATCGACTAAAGCCGGGCCATTGTGTAACAACGCTTCTTGGAGAGTATTTTCCAGCTTGTCTGGATCAGTGACCAAATAACCTCGGATACCGCAAGCCTCAGCCACCATCGCAAAATCGGGATTGGTCATCTTAGTCTGCCAGTCGGGCAAACCTGCTACCTGCATTTCCAGCTCGACCATTCCCAGACTATGATTGTTAAAAACAATCAGTTTTATCGGCAGCTTATATTGGGCAATCGTCATCAGATCACCCATAAGCATCGAAATACCTCCGTCACCACAAAATGCGATGACTTGACGCTCGGGTGAGTGCAGCGCGGCGCCGATAGATTGCGGCATCGCATTGGCCATGGATCCATGCGAGAAACTACCCATCAGCGTGCGCTTTCCGCTGCCGTGCAGATAGCGTGCAGCCCACACCGTGCTCATGCCGGTATCCGCAGTGAAGATGGCATCGTTATCGGCTAATCTATCAATCATAGCGGCGACAAATTCGGGTTTGATCAAGTTTTCCTCGCCGTGATCTGCGGCATGCACGTGAAGTTCTTCCTCCACTTCGGCGTAGTCAGCCAAACAGGCATTGAGAAAGCGGTCATCAGTTTTGGGTGTAATTAGCGGTAGTAACGTCCGTAACGTTGGACCGATGTCGCCGCACAGACCCATGTGCAATGCAACTCGTCGTCCAAGCCGCTCTGGCTTGGTGTCGATCTGTACAATTTTGATCGAGCTGTCGAGAAATTCCTTCCACGGAAAATCGCTGCCGAGCATGAGCAACAATTTGCCGCCGGTAATGGCACGGGCGCCGGCTTTGTTGCCGAGCAAACCCGTCAGCCCGACAGCGTAAGGATTGTCGTATTCCAACGCCATCTTGGCCTTCAGGGTATAGGCCATCGGAGCCTTGAGAAGGCGAGCCAATTCAATCACCTCTGCGCGAGCATCAGCACAGCCAATGCCTCCATAAATACCAATGTCCTCAGAACTATTAATCAATTCCGCCAATAGCTGAATCTCAGCATCGGAAGGGGTCATAACCGGCTGGGGCCGATACAAATCAGCACAAAGCGCGTCATCTTCGGCGTTGCACGTCATCAGGTCACCGGGGAAAGCGCACACCCCCACACCCATGCGATTCCAGGCATGCTGAAGCGCCTGCTGCAGCATTCGCGGCAATTGCTGCGGTGTCGTCGCCACCTCATTGTAATGACTGCATCCGTCGAACATGTTCAGATCGGTGGATTGAAAGCTCTCAGTACCGTAATCCTCAGAGGTGATAGTCGAAGCCAATGCTAGTACCGGAGCCCCCCAGCGATGGGCATCATAGAGACCGTTGATCAAGTGAACATGGCCCGGCCCGGAGCTGCCAGCGCAGCAACCCATCCCACCAAGCACGCCTTCAGCCATCGCTGCATAGGCGCCGACTTCTTCATGACGGACGTGAATCCAGTCAATACTGCCATCTCGACGCAGAGCGTCGTTGAAGAAATTAAGGCTATCGCCAGTGACTCCATAAATGCGACGAATACCAGCAGCCTTGAGCATTTCAACCAATTGTTCGGCGACGGTACAACCCATACGATTCTCCTGAAGGTTTAACAGGTCCTTAAAAGCTATCTGCGTTGCCGCTGCAGTGTTAAAAACAGACTCAAAATGCTCATTTATTAAGCACAAACTGCGCTTTTTTGCCTGTTTCTGCCTTGCATCGGCTGCCTCGAATGCGTTTTTCACTAGCCTATTAAGGGCAGCAGCTCAGTACGAATTCAAACAGAGGGATATTTAAATATGCAGAATGCTCGCGTTTGATATTGGTTTAAGAAGGTATTTTCCAGGAAGTGATGTAGTGATTCATACATCGATTAAAACAAATCCTTTATAGAATCAAGAAGCCAGTGAGTGCCTACGCAATTCGTGAAACATCCTGGTTAAAGATACCCCGGCAAACATCTGATGGATACACTTCATATTTCACGGTCAATGCCAAAGCTTGGTAATTGAATATTTACATATCCTATATTTGTATTTTTAATATACTAAAATAAAAGCATTTGACTTTCTGTTCGTTATCGTACAGAACACACTCAGAATTGTCAGAGGTAATCACAAAAAACTTAGATACTTTTGAGTCATTGATTAAGTCTTATTTATATAAATAGTCGTTCCTGAAATACTTGTATGTCTTTCAGAGAACGACTAAATAGCGTTATTGCACTATCGCTTGGATAAAACCTTAAACACACCTGCGGCAGAAACACCGAACACTACGTGAGCAGTCACTGTAATCCAATCCCGCGTTTCAACAAACCACGGGAAAATGATGACAAAACCGTACATATTAATTAGGAATAATCCCAAACCATATAAACCACCTGCGATCAGTGAGTTTTTTATTTCAAGACGGTGAATCAGCCAGGAAAGCACTATCGCATAGGTAATTGAAAGGCCAAAATGGATCCCTGTTGCAATGAACATAACCTGCCAATCCAGTGTCACTGGGGGTGGCAAAACCCCCTCCCCCTATAGTGGACCCTCCTTTCAGGACAGTAAATTAAGATGGTATCCTGCTAAGAAGGAGCAGGAAATGACGGGAATAAAGCGAAAGAATTTTACGGGTGAA
>NZ_JAYUWI010000089.1:0-12328 GCF_043753625.1 Nitrosomonas sp. | reverse complement strand
TTCAGCGTGTACGGCAAACTGGCACCCAGCAGCAAAGCAGATATGGCGTTTGTGCAGCACATGGTTTATCAACTGGCTGATGATGGGACGATGGCAGTGGTATTGCCGCATGGCGTGCTATTCCGGGGCGCAGCGGAAGGTCATATCCGCCAGTATCTGATTGAGCAAATGAATTGCCTGGATGCGGTGATTGGTTTACCTGCCAATATCTTCTATGGCACCAGCATTCCCACCTGCGTGCTGGTGTTCAAAAAATGCCGCAGAAACCCCAATGACATTTTATTCATCGACGCCAGCCAGCACTTTGATAAAGTCAAAACGCAAAACATCATACGCCCGACGCATATCCAGAAGATTGTCGATGCTTATCTGGCACGCACGAATGAAGATAAATACAGCGCCGTCGCAAGTCTTGAAGCAATCAAGTCCAATGACTACAATCTGAATATTCCGCGGTATGTTGACACGTTTGAGGCCGAGGATGCGATTGACTTGAATACGATTGTGGAACAGCTCAAGGCACTGGATCAGCAAAGCCAACAGACCGATGAGACTATTGCGGTGTTTTGTCAGGAATTAGGGATTGCGCCACCATTTGCGGTGGCTGGGAAATAAGCATGAATGTGCCTAATCTCAGATTCGAAGGTTTTAGCGATGAGTGGATATTAAATAAAGTTGGGAGTATTTGTGATTTTATAGTGCCAGGGAGAAATAAACCAACAGAATTTAGAGGAGATATTCCTTGGATTACTACACCTGATATCGAGCAAAATGGAATCGTTACTGCTTCAAAAAAGAATCTGAACATAACAATCGAAGAAGCAAAAATTATTGGCTCCAAGATAGTCCCTAAAAATTCGATTCTTATTTCATGTGTAGGGGATTTGGGATTAATAGCTATTTCTGGCATTGATCTAATAATCAACCAGCAATTACATGCTTTCCTTCCAAAGGAGAATATTTATTTTAAATTCCTCCTTTATGCACTGACTACACAAAAACCATATATGGAGAAAGTTGCTACAAAAACAGCAGTTCCTTATATGAACAAAGATAACTGCAATTCAATTCCAGTTATTATGCCCTCTCTACCCGAACAAACCAAAATCGCCAACTTCCTCACGGCGATTGATGAAAAAATCACCCAGCTCACGCAAAAAAACGATTTATTGGCGCAATACAAAAAAGGTGTCATGCAGCAGATTTTTAGCCAGAATCTGCGGTTTAAAGATGAGGATGGGCGGGAGTTTCCTGAGTGGGAAGAGAGGCTTTTATGTGAGATTAGCAATATAACTACAGGCCAATCCAATCGGATAGATTCGACGTTAACAGGAGAATATACATTCTTTGATCGTTCGCAAGATATTAGAACTAGCGATATTTATCTATTCGATTGCGAAGCGATAATTGTTGCAGGTGAGGGTCAAGAGTTTTTACCAAAATATTTTATTGGTAAGTTTGATCTACACCAAAGAACATATACCATCATGAATTTTAAAGATGAAAGTTATGGTAAATACCTGTTTTACTATATTCATCATTATAGAAGTTACTTTTTATCACAGGCTGTCGGTTCAACCGTAAAATCATTACGATTGCCAATGTTCCAGAAAATGCCAATTAAGCTGCCGTGCTTAGTGGAACAAACAAGAATCGCCAACTTCCTCACCGCCATCGACGACAAAATCACCCACACCAAAACCCAGCTTGATGCCGTAAAGCTTTACAAGAAAGGCTTGCTACAGCAGATGTTTGTGTAAAGGATTGAAGAATGGAAGAAAAAAACATCATCATTTATAACACCCAAGATGGCAAAACATCGGTATCGCTTTTAACCAAAGATGGCACGGTATGGATGAATCAAAGCCAGCTTGCTGAACTTTTTGCCACCTCAGTGCCCAATATTAGCACTCATGTATCTAACATACTGGAGGATAAAGAATTAATTGAAGATTCAGTTGTTAAGGATTATTTAACAACTGCCGCCGATGGCAAAAAGTATTCGGTTACTTTTTATGCGCTGGAAATGATTTTGGCGATTGGTTTCCGGGTGCGCAGCAAACGCGGCACTCAGTTTAGACAATGGGCAAATCGCAATCTAAAAGAGTACATGGTTAAAGGCTTTGTGATGGATGACGAGCGCCTGAGAAATCCGGATGGCAGACCCGACTATTTTGATGAGCTGTTAGCCAGAATCCGGGATATACGCGCTTCTGAGAAGCGGTTTTACCAAAAGGTGAGAGATTTGTTTGCGCTCAGTAGCGATTACGATGCGACTGACAAAGCCACACAAATGTTTTTTGCCGATGCTCAAAATAAATTACTGTTCGCAATTACCCATAAAACCGCTGCGGAACTGATTGTAAGCCGTGCCAATGAAAACCAACCCAATATGGCGCTAAAGAGCTGGAAAGGTTCTGTTGTAAGGAAACAGGATATTTACATCGCAAAAAATTACCTTACTGAAGATGAACTGGATAGCTTGAATCGTTTTGTCACGGTGTTTTTAGAAACAGCAGAATTGCGCGCCAAAAACCGCCAGGATATTACTATGGATTTTTGGCGTGAAAATATCGACCGTATTATTGAATTTAACGATAAAAAACTGCTGAGCCATAAAGGCACTGTCAGTAATGCGCAGATGAAAAAAATGGTTGAAGCGATGTATGAAGCGTTTGATGGCAAGCGCAAAACATTGGAAGCCATAGAAGCCGATGAACAGGATTTGAATGAGCTTGAGCAATTAGAAGAAAGTATTAAATCAAGAAAGCCAACATGACCACCCAATCCGAATACGCTCTGGAACAGAATCTTATCGATCAGCTTGAGCGTATGGAATATGCGCGCGTGCGCATTGATGATGAAGCCGCGATGCTGGCCAATCTCAAGCGCCAACTGGAAGTCCACAACGACAATATCCAACTGACCCAGCCAGAATTTGACCGGGTGCTGAATCATTTGAACACCGGCACCATCGTGGAGCGTGCCAAAATACTGCGCGATAAGTTTGCGCTGAAACGTGAAGCCGCCAATGGTCAACCGGCTGAAACGCTTTATATCAGTTTTCTCAATTGTGATGACTGGTGCATGAATGAGTTTCAGGTGACGAATCAAGTCAGCATGTCAGCCAAGCGCAACAGCCGCTATGACGTGACGATCCTGATCAATGGCTTGCCGTTGGTACAGATCGAACTCAAGCGCCGCGGTGCTGAGCTGAAAGTGGCGTTTAACCAAGTTAACCGCTATCAGCATGAATCCTATGATGCCGGGGCGGGATTGTTTCAGTATGTGCAGCTCTTCATCATCAGCAATGGCGTGAATACCAAGTATTTCTCGAATAACAAAACGCAATCGGTTCTGCAAACCTTTTTCTGGACAGATAAAGAGAACAACCGCTTATCCGATTTGTGTGAATTTGCTAAAGAATTTTTAAAGCCTTGCCATATTGCCAAGATGATCACGCATTACACCGTGATTACTGAAGAAGGCGTGTTGAAGATATTACGCCCTTATCAGTTTTATGCCACAGAAGCGCTGGTGGATCGGGTCAAGAACAGTAATGACAATGCGTATATCTGGCATACCACTGGATCAGGCAAGACACTGACTTCCTTCAAAGCCAGCCAGATCATCATGCGCCTGCCCAAGGTGCATAAGGTGTTGTTTGTGGTCGACCGCAAAGACCTGGATTATCAAACCACGCGCGAATTCAATGCATTCGCCAAAGGCAGCGTGGATGCCACCACCGACACGCACAATCTGGTGAAACAACTCACCGATGACAGTACTAAGCTGATTGTCACGACCATCCAAAAACTCAATAACGCACTGATCAAACCCTATTACTTCGATAAGATTGCACACCTGCAAGATCACAAGTTTGTGTTTATTTTTGATGAATGCCACCGCAGCCAATTTGGTGAAACGCATCAGAACATCAAGCGATTCTTTAACAATGCACAGATGTTTGGCTTTACCGGCACGCCGATTTTTGCGGATAACGCCAACAATGGCATAGGGCAGATCAGAACCACCAAGGATTTGTTTGGTGAGTGTCTGCACAAATATGTAATTGTCGATGCCATCAAGGATGAAAACGTATTGCGCTTTGCAGTGGAATATGTCGGTAAATACCAATATAAGGACAGCGCCAATCAACTGGATATTGAGGTCGAGGCCATCAACAAACAGGAATTACTCGACAGCCCGTACCGCTTGGAAAAGATCACTGATTACATTCTGGCCCACCATGCACAAAAAACCAAGGCGACCAGCTTTACCGCCATGTTTTGTGTCAGCAGCATCGACAACTTGATCCAGTATTACGCGCTATTCAAACAAAAACAGGCTGGAATAGCACGCCCGCTTAAAATCGCCACGATATTCAGTTATGCCGCGAATGAACCCAACCCGCTGGCCAATGGCATGATCCCGGAAGAAGCGCCCGATGTGCCCAGTGATGCACGGGTGAACCAAAGCAGCAGGGATAAACTGGATGAGTTTATCGGTGATTACAATGTGATGTTTGGCACGAAATACAGTACCAATGATAATCAATCGTTCTATAACTATTATCAGGATATTGCCAAGCGCGTGCGCAGCGGTGAAATTGATATCCTGTTGGTAGTGAATATGTTTCTGACCGGCTTTGACAGCCCAAGACTCAATACGCTGTATGTCGACAAGAATCTCAAGTTTCATGGATTGGTGCAGGCATTCTCACGCACCAATCGCATCCAGAATGAAAAGAAATCACAGGGTAATATCGTTTGTTTCAGAAACCTGAAAGCCGCTACCGATGAGGCCATTGCGCTATTCTCAAACAAGGATGCCAAGGAAACGGTATTGCTGGAACCGTATGAAGATTATGTGGAGAAATTTAATAAGGCCACTGAAGAATTGTTGAAGATAGCGCCTACGGTTGCCAGTGTGGATGTTTTGCCCGATGAAAAGGCAGAGCTGGCTTTTGTCACCAAGTTTAGAGAGCTGCTGCGTATTAAGAACATCCTCACGACCTTCGCTGATTTTGATGACGCCAACTTGAACCTGGAATCGCAGCAGTTTGAAGACTATAAAAGCAAATATCTGGATATTCATGACAAGGTTAAAAAACAGACTGATCCCGAGAAAGTCTCTATTCTGGAAGATATCGATTTTGAACTGAGTCTGATCCACCGTGATGAAATCAATGTCGCTTATATCCTCAATCTGCTGGTAAACCTGAATATACTTGACCCAATTGAGGCCAAAAAACGCCAGAAAGAAATCATTGATCTGGTGGCCGGTGAAGTGCAACTGCGCAGCAAACGCGCCTTGATTGAAGCATTCATTGAAGAAAACCTACCCAAACTCAAACCGAATGAGAATGTGATCCAAGCATTTGAGAAGTATTGGACGGCAAGCAAAAAAGAAGCGCTCATGAAGCTATGCGCAGAAGAAAACCTGTCACAGCAAGAACTGGAAAAAATACTGAACCACTACACCTTCGCCAATCGCTTACCGCGTGATCAGGAAATTGTCGACACGCTTAACTTTAAACCCAAGATATTGGAGCGCAAACCGATCATTGAGCGGGTGGCTGATAAGATTAAATCGTTTATTGATACGTTTGTTGAGGGGATGGGCGGGAGTGTTTGAGAGTGATTTATTCGCTTGTTTATCGGTTTTGTCGGTTTTATCGGTTTTAATCCGTCGCTTTGGCAAATGTGGAAATTAAGAAAAAGTGAACAAGTTTCTGAATTAACTGTCTGTTATATAAGAGATACTAAAGAAAGCATGAAGCCGCCGCAGGTATGCCACGGGGCGGGAAAAATCTCTAGAGCTCTCATTTTAAAGTACCGCTCTATGACCAAACCTTCATAAACGTGAAGAAAAAAAGTTTTAAAGGAGATTTAAAAATGGCTACTCGTGGCAGAAAATCTAGCGCGTCATTAACCGTTGCGAAGTTTGATATAGGTGCAGCTAAAAGACTAGAAGCACCATTACATCTAAGCGATGCAGAAATGGCGGTTTGGTCAGAAATTGTAAACGATCAGCCAGCTACGTCATTTACCACAACGCACGCGCCCATGCTTGAAATGTATTGCCGTCATGTGGTGAACAACAGAATCATTGCTGATGAGCTGGTTAATTTCAACCGGGCATCGCTGGCTGATGATGAGGGTTTGAAACGTTACGATACATTATTAAGGATTGCTGAAAGAGAGAGTCGGGCGGCTTCTTCTTTGGCGACAAGATTACGGATTACACGGCAAGCAGTGGATCATCCCGCCACCGCAGGGCGTGCAATCGCCAATCATTCAACAGGCCGCAAGCCTTGGGATACGGAAAATAGATTCGCAAACAACATCAGGCGGTCAAGCAGCGAATCAGATTCGATTTAATCAATCCACCAGGATCACGTTTACCAGCCCGTCTTTATGGCGGGTTTTTGTTGTTTAATGTTGATAAATCGTGGTTACAAAACGGTTACAATTATCAGAAAAGAAAAAAGCGCTTAGAAAATATATCTCTAAGCGCTTGATTTATTGGTGGGTCTGGCTGGACTCGAACCAGCGACCAAGGGATTATGAGTCCCCTGCTCTAACCAACTGAGCTACAGACCCCTAAATTATTATTTTAATTATTACCAGTATCTAGGAAACTGCGTAAACGCTCAGAACGCGCAGGATGACGTAATTTGCGTAATGCCTTGGCTTCAATCTGACGAATGCGTTCACGGGTAACATCGAACTGTTTTCCGACTTCTTCTAAAGTATGATCGGTATTCATTTCAATGCCAAAACGCATACGTAGCACTTTGGCTTCCCGCGGCGTCAAAGAGTCAAGTATATCCTTTGTCACGCCACGTAAGCTAGCATAAACTGCTGCATCGGCTGGCGCCATCGTTGCCGCATCTTCAATAAAGTCGCCGAGATGCGAATCTTCATCATCCCCAATCGGCGTTTCCATAGAAATTGGCTCTTTGGAGATTTTAAGAATTTTACGAATCTTCTCTTCTGGCATTTCCATTTTCTGCGCTAGAACGGCTGGTTCCGGTTCTTGTCCGGTTTCCTGCAGGATCTGGCGTGAGATGCGGTTCATTTTATTGATTGTTTCAATCATGTGAACCGGTATCCGGATAGTGCGTGCCTGATCGGCAATAGACCGGGTAATCGCCTGACGAATCCACCAAGTTGCGTAAGTTGAGAACTTATAACCGCGCCGATATTCGAATTTATCGACCGCTTTCATTAAGCCAATATTGCCTTCCTGAATCAGATCGAGGAATTGCAATCCACGATTGGTATATTTCTTGGCAATAGAGATTACTAAACGTAAATTTGCTTCGGTCATCTCGCGCTTGGCCCGGCGCGCTTTAGCTTCACCTGTCGACATCTTACGATTGATTTCCTTCAAATCTTTGATTGGAATGCCAATCTTATCTTTGAGCGCTAGTAAATTTTGTTGCTCTTCCAGAACCGAAGGCCTATAGTGCTCGAGTGCTTGACTATAGGGCTTTCCAGCTTCGATTTCTTGCTTTATCCACTCAAGATTTGTTTCATTCCCAGGAAAAGTCTTAATGAAATGGTTTCTTGGCATTTTTGCTTTGGATACACATAGATCCATTATTTTGCGTTCGTAATTACGTACATCGCCGACTAATTCGCGCTGCGTATCGCAAAGCTTCTCTACCATTTTTGCTGAGAAGCGAATAGCCATTAGTTCAGAAGATATTTTATCTTGTAACTCAATATATTCCTGATGATACGGTCCGTCCTTTTCAAGAAGGTTCTGCATCTCGGTATAGATTTCACGAATAACCGAGAAACGTTCCAGTGCATCAGCTTTTAATTTCAATAAATCTGCACTGGCGATAGCAGCGCTGTCTCCATCCTCATCTTCATCTTCATTGCCAAGATCGTTGGCAGCTAATTCTTGCTCTAATGATTCTTCAGAAAACTCTTCATTAATAATATCTTGAGCGTTTGCATCCAGTAGCCCATCGACAACTTCATCGATGCGTAGGATATCCTTCTCAACTTCATTAGCCAGATCGACAATTCTTGCAATGATCGGGGGGCAGGCAGAAATTGCTTGAATCATGTGACGCAGACCACCTTCAATACGTTTTGCAATCTCAATTTCACTTTCACGCGTTAACAAACCCACTGACCCCATTTCCCGCATATACATGCGCACGGGATCGGTGGTGCGTCCAAACTCAGAGTCTACAGTAGAAAGTGCCGCTTCTGCTTCTTCTGCCACATCTTCATCAGCGACAGTTGTTGCTGCATCCGACATCAGCAATGTTTCGGCATCCGGTGCCTCATCATGCACCGATATACCCATATCATTGATCATACTGATAATGCCTTCTATCTGCTCCGCATCCAGCATGTCATCAGGCAGATGATCATTGATTTCAGCATAAGTCAGGTACCCGCGCTCTTTGCCCAACCCAATCAGCATTTTCAGGCGCATGCGACGCGCTTCGAGATCTTGTGGCAGTGAGTTACCGCCATCGATAACAGAAATTGCTCCCACAACAATCACTTGGTCAATTCCAGCCGTTGCTTTATTTTTCTTAGGTGTTCTACCTCTGGTTTTCTTGCCATCAGTGGATTCGATGTCATCTTCTCCAATGATTGATTGTGAAATCTCAGTAGCAGCGTAAGCCGCTCTAGCGGATACTTTTATATCAGCGGCACCTACGCTTATTGTTTCTTCTTTTATTTTTTTAGCAGTTATTTTTACCTTTTTTTCAGTTTTGACTACTAATTTATTAGACTTTTCTTTCTCAACTGCTTCGGTATTGATATTTTTTATTTTTTTAGTTACTGATTTCTTGGTAACTTCATTACCTTTTGACTCGACCGCTTTTGTCTTTGGCATATTGGATTCCCAATAATATTGGATAAATTAAAAGCTAAAAGTATTAGATTGTATCAAAATTCGATAACACTGACACCTGTAGCTGATTTCATTTCATAGCCAATCGTTGGAGTTCTCGCTTTTCTTCGTCGGTTAACCTATCCAAGGATTTGCTATGTAATTCAGTCATACGTTTATTCCGTTGCGTTTGCTGTAATTTCTCTAATACTTCTAAAAACTCTTCCTCCAAATCAATTGCACTACCCCATTCCAAGGTTTCACTTTCAATATCTTCCAGTAATGCTCTATATGGGCTATTTTGCAAATAAGTCAGTATTGAATGCGCAGATTTACTTGCTATCAGCTGAGGGTGCGTATCAAGAAAATCAACAAGCGCTTTTAACGCAGCAACTTCTTCACTATTTTCGTTACATTGGACAAGCAAATATTTGTCTAGTTTAGCGATATAATTCGGGCTATACAATAGCATCCTTGCTAACCGACGATAAGGAGTAATTGGTTGTTTTCTCGCCGCATTCTTGATCTTATGCGCCCTGGGCACACGCTTTATTTGCAACAACTCTTCTAGCTCACCTTGACTAATCCCGCTCAATTCCCCCAAGCGTCTTACCAGCATCACAGATAATGCTGGCGCTACCACTTGCTGCAATAGCGGCTTTGCATCACTGACTAACTTGGCACGACCTTCACTGGCCTGGAGATTTGTCCCTGCACATAATTCCTTGAATAGAAATTCTGACAAGGGTATTGCTTGCTTAAGTTGCTGTTCAAAGGATTCCTTTCCATACTGGTTCACGTAACTATCTGGATCAGCTCCCTCGGGCAAAAAAAGAAAACTCAGATACTTTCCATCTGAAAGCAATGCCAAACTATTCTCAAGCGCCCGCCACGCGGCTTTCCTGCCCGCTTTGTCTCCGTCGAAACAAAAAATAATATTTTCGGTCTGACGCAAAAGTTTTTGTATATGAAAGCTAGTAGTAGCCGTACCCAATGCTGCCACTACATAATCAATCCCGTGCTGTGAGAGAGCGATGACATCCATATAACCTTCTACAACAATCACACGATTGGCTTCACGTATCGCGCGGCGCGCCGAGAAGAAATTATATAATTCCCGTCCCTTCTCAAATAAAATTGTTTCCGGAGAATTCAGATATTTCGGCTCTTCCTGCTCTAATACGCGACCACCAAAGCCAATTATTTGGCCTTTCTGGTTCAGAATCGGAAACACAATACGATCCCTGAATCGATCATATTGCTTGGCTTCGTCACTGATTATTATCAATCCGGCTTGCAGTAATATTTTCCGGGTTCTATCAGATTTATAATCAGTAAAAACGGCTTCGAGATTTTGCCAGCCAGCCGGGGCATAACCAATTGCAAATCGTGCTGCTATCTTCCCGGACAAGCCGCGTTTCTTGAGATAGGCAATGGCTTTTTCTGAAATCTTGAGCTGCTCTCGATAGAAACGGGTAGCAGCTTGCAGCACACTTAACAGATCCTGTGGTGATATTTCTGGATTATTGCTGCCCAGGCCATTTACTGGATATTGCGATAAATCATCTGGAACAGTCTGTTTGAAAAAAGTATCCGTCTGTTGCTCAGGTACCTGCATCCCAACATAAGCTGCCAGATCATGCACAGCTTCAACAAAGCTCAATCCGCTATATTCCATTAAAAAACTAATTGCGTTCCCGTGCGCGCCGCAACCAAAGCAATGATAAAATTGTTTAGTCTGGCTGACAGTAAATGAAGGCGTTTTTTCACTATGAAACGGGCAGCAAGCAATAAAGTTAGCGCCTGCTTTTTTTAGTGGAACGTGACGATCAATCGCATCAACAATATCTACACGATTGAGCAGGTCATAAATAAAAGGCTGAGGAATCATTTACCGAAAGCAATCAATAACATCCAGCTTCAAGTATAAATAAATTACATCAACTATGGTGTCGTTTAAAAAAACAATCCCAAAGTAGTTGGGTAATCTCAGGCTGATATTTTTCCTTTAATCAGCATTGACACTTTAGCCATATCCGCACGCCCGGCAAGTCTCGGCTTCAATATGGCCATAACTTTACCCATATCCTGCATACCTTTTGCTCCTGTTTCAGAAATTGCATCAGCAATCAACGCATCAATTTCAGGATCATCAAGCGCTTGCGGCATATATGCACTTAATACAATGACCTCATCTTTCTCAATATTAGCCAGATCCAACCGCTGCGCAGCTTCATACTGCGTAATAGAGTCCTTCCGTTGCTTGAGCATTTTTTCAATAACCGCGATCACTGCGGCATCATCAAGCACGATGCGTTCATCGACTTCGCGCTGTTTAATGGCAGCCTGTAACAAGCGTATGGTATCCCGCTGCTTGGTGTCACCCGAACGCATAGCTGTTTTCATGTCTTCAGTAACTCTCTGTTTCAGACTCATCGTACACCATGCAACGAATTGTTAGTTGATTAGCTTTGATGATTATTCCGAGAATGCTCGGAAATAGCATTACGCTACACTCAAATTTATCTTATTTCTATTTATTACGACTTAATAAAGCTTAGGAGGTAACAATTGACTACGCAAACGCTTGTAGTTACGTTTTACAGCCGCCGCCAGTTTCCGCTTACGTTCCGCCGTCGGTTTTTCATAAAACTCGCGTGCGCGTAATTCTGTCAGTATTCCTGTTTTCTCAATGGAACGTTTAAAACGTCGCATAGCAACTTCAAATGGCTCGTTTTCCTTAAGCTTGATAGTCGTCATAAATAGGCAAAAACCCTTTGGTTAGTTATATAAAAAATACAATGGAACTCTATTTTGCCCCGCACCCTGCAACGGGACGCAACAAAAGCTTTAAATTATAACACCAAGAAGTTTGCTATAAAAGATAAAGTTGTATCAGAACTAACAAGCAGAATCACCGGGGGATTCACATACTTACTAGATAACAACCAGCAGTACTCCACCATCAAACGCCGCCCGGCAGCTTTCTACCTGACAAAATTTTATCTCACTTTTAGTGTGTGGAAACTCACTTAGAATTTTTTTGATGTCATCAATAATGCGCTCTCAGATGATTTATTTCTAATAATCAATTTAGTGAGTGAGTAAGAATGTTAAGTAATTTAAAGACTGCACAGATTATTCTGTCTTGGCTATTAGTTATTTCTTTCGTTATTGGTATTTTGATACTTCCTCAGTATGTTTTCGCGGAAGATCTCGATGAAGAAGATCCTCCTCAAGATCTAGTACTGAAAGGAGATAGTAAGTGTACGGCATGTCATGATGAAAATAGCGACAATCCAATACTTGCGATTGGAAAAACCAAACATGGAACCATTGCAGACCATCGCAGGTTCTGTCGCATTAAGCGAGATCATCGATACCTTCGTGTAGACTGTTGACATCGAAAAAATGGTGAGGCTACATGCTGGTTGTAAAAGGAATGCGATTTCCGATT
>NZ_JAYUWI010000088.1:0-4122 GCF_043753625.1 Nitrosomonas sp. | reverse complement strand
CCCATTATCGGCCACCTGAAGTCGGATTATCGAATGGCAAGGAACTATCTGAAAGGCGCTATCGGTGATCGCATCAACCTGCTGATGGCTGCCGCCGCCTGGAATCTAAAATAATGGCTGCTAGCCATTTCTTGGCTCTTTTCCCCGTGGCAAAAACTGCAAATTTATCGGATTCCTTGATGGAAATTTAAACTACCGGGGCATGCACTTTAGTAGTGCAACAATTTTCTCAGGTAGCTTTTCCAGAACAACTGTTGTTTGATACTTTTTCAGGGTCGACTACTTATCTCCTATGGCTGATACAAGACTCCCTTTCTGCAAAGCTTACACTCAGAAATACTAATGTTCGATCTTTCTTTAACGCGCGTTCTGGCTACACTGAAAGCCGAATGCAATTGTAATAATTTTTCCCCTTCCTGTCAGGTTTTCCAAAGTGTGCCGATTTGGCACATCCTCAGAGTATTTGCCTATCTCTAGAATGCAAAGCTGCTATGAATGTGGGCAAGTAAGGCACGTAAGAAACCGAATCTATATAGGCAATATTTATTATAACTCTATAATTTTAAATTAAATTAACAGAATTAAAAAATTAGTTAACTCTAAACGAAGGGTCTTTGCCACTTTCTTTTGGATTTTGAAATTCTTGATGTAAGCAATAATGAGTAGTGATTCTTTTTTGTCAAGAATAGATTCATTTATTCCGTAACAGCAAAAGAACTCTTCATTTTTAACAGGAAATTGAAGGATTCGTCTTTAATATAAAAATTGAAAGGAGTATTTTGTATGGAAATTATTAGCCCCATAAGATACAAGGATAGCACGAGTCTCTCCCTAGCAAAGAGATCAATGCAAAGCATATTGGTTGCAATATTATTCATCATAAGCATGATTTGGATTCCCTTCGGAACAGCGCAGGCCGTCGTCAATGCCCCTCCTGGATCAGTCAAATGGCATCCAGGCCATTACTATACGCTTGTAGGTTCGGGTAAAAATAATCCTGCATATCTGGAACAAGTATATAGTGAACTGAATGACACGCCAGCTCTGCGCGGAATACAAGTACGTTATAGTTGGGTAGAGCTAGAAAAATCTTTTGGGGTATATGATTTCTCATTTATTGAAAAGAGACTTTCTGAGCTTGCCGCGCAAAATAAACGGCTTATGATTTTATTAGAACTAAAATCATGGGGTGCTGACACAGATTTAGTGCCAGACTACGTGATCAATAATCCAATCTACGAAAATGGCATATTCGCTTTTAGTAGAGATGGCAGTTCCACCATCACAGGGAATAACATTAAACTGTGGAATCCCATGGTACGAGATCGTCTGGCTGCATTAATTAGCGAATTGGGAAAACGCTTTAATTCGCATGAGTACTTTGAAGGTATCGGCTTGACAGAAACCTCTTTGGGGTTTCCTATAAAACCGCTAACCAGCACTCAGAAAGATGATTATTACAGCAACCTGCTCGCAGTAAACAAAAAGATGCGCGCATCCTTCCCCAATACTATGACATTCCAGTTCGCAAACCACCCGCGTTCGTTTCTGCCATTATTAGTAGGCGAACTCAAAGGGATGGGATCAGCACTGGGTTGTCCGGATGTTTTCATTGAAGACCCAGGATTAAACTTTCTAGGGAGTAAATGGTCTCCACAAGGTATCTATCCATACTATCCTGAAAATTCTGGGCTAATGCCTCTGGTAATTCAGGTGGAGGGTTCGAATTATGAGAATACTCGGTGGGATAATACAGGCTATCAGCCAACTGTCTCGGAGCTGCTTAATTTTGCACGGTATCAGCTTAAAGTCAACTACATTTTCTGGGTACGAGATCTAGATCATTATCCAAAAGTGCTGGAAGTATTGAGTTGGAGCAAACAAAACAGCACCCCTTCCGGAGGACTGCGCTCGGCCTGCCCCGAAAACTATACTACCTGCATTGACTAGTATTGAATCGCACTAACTGAAGTTTAGACAATAAACAACCCCGCAGAAGACTGCGGGGTATTAGCCCAAATCCACGGATCTCGTTTCAAATCAAGCTTCTTAGTTTGCTCGTGAATCGGCTGCCAATATCGAAACGCCGGTAAAGGTAACGATGTAACAGATATCATACACTCAATCGGATCAATCAAAATTAGCATGCAATTCCAATTAATTGGAATGATGTTAAATGGAACGCAATTCTGTATAAAATTCGATGTGTAATTCGTTGAGGTTCTGAGGACTTTAAACGGCAACGGCAACCTAACCGGTTGCCGTTGCCGTTTTAGCTTAAATAAAACTTAGAAACGGATATTGTACTGAACATAGAAAAGGTCGGCGGAGATTCCTGGCCGTTGTTTTTCTAGATAATTACCGCTAAACAGTTTTGAATAGCCAATCAACACATCTTGATGGCGGCTGACATGGAAGTTCGCACGAAAATCTATCTCGTCCCCGACATGACTGCCAGATTGACCTGTTGGGTCTCTCATGGTGGCTAAGCCAGAAGCGTTATATAAATAATCAGTGTTATTCGCCAGATAGAATCTATGGTACTGGGTAATAAACGTAAACCATGGCATTGGATGCAAGGTAAATTGTGCATTGATATCATGGATGTTTTGACGCCCTACTCGGTCCAGGAAGCCCATATAGTAATGGCCAAAAGGAAAGAGCTGATTAAATGTATTGCTTCTGCCATCATTGGATTTACTATCGCCAGATGCAAAATCATAGCGTATCCAGGCCTGTGGATTCATCGGCAAGGGTAAACGATAACCCACGCCGCTCGCTACTGCAAAGGCGGAAACATCCAGATTGGACCGTTGACCAAACTGATACATGCCTTCCAGTTCATACAAGAAACTGTCGATATTTCCAACAAATCGACCACCCAAGGTGTGGAGGTTTGAGTTTCCTTGCAGAATATTACCCGCTAACACATTGGGTGAACTAAGATTGCGGTTGTTATCCAGGCTAAGGAAATAGAGATCAATTAAGTGACCAGGTTTAGGCCGGTGAGTGGCCCAAAGCCCATAAAAGTTTTGCTGTGTATCCCAATTATCAACATTGCCTTTTTCGATAACCATTGGACGCATCCAGAATGCATCAACATCCCATCCCGGTGTGCGCCAGAAGGCTTTTACACCCTGGAAAGTTCTTCGTGTATTCACCCAATCCAAAGTCGAAACCAATCTTTGTGAGCCGTATAATAATTCTTGCCGTCCTACACGCACATAAACAGGACCATTATTAACACTGGCGACCTTGATATCGGTAAACAGATTGAGTATGTCGGCATGATTTCTATCCGTTGCGAGCGGAGGCAATTCAGAGCCGAAAGTACGCGCATCAATACCTTCTGCAAACAAACGTACTTTGTCTTTGTACCATAAGTCCGCGTGGAATCGCGTGCGTAACATATGGAAGTCATTATTTGTACCGGCTGCATTTAAACGGCTATCCGTCTCATGCGTGTAGCGGTACCAGAAATTACCACCTAAAGAAAGCAACCAGTCGTTGCCGAGATCCATTCTCTTGATTGGATCAAAGAAATCTTTTTCATACCCTGCGGTATCCAGATACCGAAAGTCAATGTCGTATGCTGATGTCGGTAGCAGTGCAAATGGCGCATAAGGGGCAACAGGAGGTTTCTCACGCTTGTTGCCGTTGATCATTTCCCAGAGTGAATAATAGCCGGGACTGGTTGGGGGCATAATAAATGAACCGGGACGCGGCATTGGTGTGACGGGCGGCACTTTTGACCTGTCATAGTCCCCACTGGGCGCACTGGTTCCAGCTGGAGCAGCTGCAGTGGTTGCTGCTGCCGGTGGATTTGTATTTGCCGGAACTTGCGTCTGCGCCTGTACCTGAAAAGCCAGGCACGTCATTCCCAAGCAGCATAAGCTAATTCTAAATAGCCATTGCTGCGAGCTTTTTACCCAATGCACTTTTGATTCAGCGAGAGGCTTTGCTGAAAAAGGAAAAATGCTTGATGAATTCATTACGGAACTCCTGTTGTCTGAACGTTAACATTGTGATTCGAGAGTCATGCTCTATTAGAGAAGGGTTTTAGCTTCTTCTCTCTGAGCAAAACCTTTTTTAAGGGTATGACATTGTTTTCCTGAATAAACT
>NZ_JAYUWI010000087.1:0-12401 GCF_043753625.1 Nitrosomonas sp. | reverse complement strand
ATCGCAAACTTGTTTTATTGGTGTTATAGGAATACCTATATTACAAGTTTGTTTCTATTTATTAAATAGTTATCTTAAAATGTCAACAGGCCCTAGATAAACTCCCCATCAGCTTGCTGCAGGATTGTTTATCTGCCTCTTATCAAAATTCAGAAACGATAAAGCGATCTGAGCAAAAAGGGAGGAGCATGCTTACTTCTTGATGCTCATTTCGTTGAGGACTTTTTTTACGCCAGCAATTTTTCCTGTGAGTTCGATCGCCCGGTCCATTTGCGCTTGGTTTTCTACAAATCCACTGAGTTGGACTTCCCCATCTCGTGTTACTACACTGATATCGGAACTCTCGATAATCGAATCGCTGAAGAACGAGGCTTTTACTTTAGTCGTAATGACGCCGTCATTGATCTTGTCACCTACGCTGGTATCTTTAGTCTCTATGTCCATTTTGTTATCGACTTGTTTGACACCTTCCACCTTCTGGGTAATCATGACGGCACGATCAATTTGGCTCTGGCTGTGCACAAAACCGCTCAGCTGAACTTCGCCTTTACGTGTTTCGACTTTGATATCCAAACTTTCCAGACCGGTGTCTTTAAGCAGTGCAGATTTTACTTTTGTAGTGATGACACTGTCATTGATTTGTGTTCCAACCGTAGTGTCAGGCTTAGCCTGATATCCTTGGTTTTTGTCCTCTCCATACGCTGCATGAGACAAGCTGCCGGCAAGCGTGATAGTCAGAACAATGAATTTATTTTTGATATTCATGATTTTTTCTCCAGAATTGAATAAATTACTCATAGCCCCGGGCTGACAGATCAGCATGATGTTAGGAGCAAAGTGATTATTGGTTAGGATGATGGTACTTACAGTGTGTGGTAATGAATGCTTGGGAGCGGTCATCTGCCAAGATATACAACTCGACATCGGAGGAATCGTTTGTAAATTTCCCCCTGAAAACGAAGCAGAAATGTACTATCGATACTTTATGTAATTGTGCCGCGCACACTAAAAAAACGATCTTGATGTTTGCGCGGCTGGTATTGCTAAACTTTCTTGACGGTTTCTTTTAAATCACCAATACCTTGCTGTATTTTGCCTTCGACCTGTTTTTCCAGCCCTTTGGCTTGCTGCTCTTTGCTACCAACCAGTTTACCAGCTTCTTCCTGAATTTTTCCGGCGATGTCTTTTGCTCCGCCCTTTACTTGATCTTTATTCATGGTGAACTCCTCATATCAGTTGAAACATCTAAAAACGAACCGGCATCGGTTCGCGTGCTACGAGTCACATTACTAATCTACCTGTGATGCGTTTTATTCTACTGAGGAAGTGATTGTGCTTCTGTGCGCTCGGTAACATAGTGCTCAAAATAATTTTTGCCTGTGACGAAGTTGCCTACTATTAACATTAAATGGTTAGGCCAGAGCGATTCAGTATATGTATCTCGGTATCAGGTCCAGAATGAAGAATCAAGACCAATATCAGGTTTTCTAATTTAGTTTTAAAAGATGATGCAAAATGAAACCTATTGTCGATCTAACCTACGGTACTGAATCGCTTCAGCAATATGCTGATTATTGATTTTCTTGGCACCCGATAAATCCGCAATCGTTCGCGCTACTTTCAGAATGCGATGATACGCCCGGGCGGACAGGTCTAAACGACTAATTGCCTGTTTCAACAGATTTTCGCTAGCGGTGTCCAAAGCGCAATATTGGTCGATTTCTTTGACGCTCAAGCGGCTGTTGGTTTTTCCTTGCCGATCAAGTTGTCGTTGGTGTGATTCTGTTACACGTGCTCTGATCACGCTGCTTTTTTCACCGGTTATGCGTTGACGCATCAATTCTTCCTGCGGTACTGCGGGAACTTCAATTTGCATATCGATACGGTCCAGCAATGGACCAGAAATCCTTCCGCGGTAGCGGGCAACTTGGTCGGGAGTGCAATGACATTTACCGGAGGGATGGCCTAAATAGCCACAGGGACATGGATTTATTGCCGCAATCAGTTGGAATTGTGCTGGAAATTCGGCTTGGCGTGCTGCACGGGAAATGGTGATTTTTCCAGATTCCAGCGGCTCGCGCAGTACCTCAAGTACTTTGCGGTCAAACTCTGCCAATTCATCCAAAAATAATACGCCGTGCATCGCTAGTGAAATTTCGCCTGGGCGAGGGTGGCTGCCGCCGCCCACTAGTGCCACGCCGGATGCGGTGTGGTGCGGGGAACGGAAAGGGCGGCGTTTCCAATTGTTGGTATTGAAACTGCCGTAACTGAGCGATTGTATGGCTGCAGATTCCAGTGCCTCCGCTTCGGTCATGGGTGGAAGAATGCTGGGAAAGCGTGCGGCCAGCATGGATTTTCCGGTGCCAGGCGGGCCGATCATCAGAAGGCTATGACCACCGGAAGCGGCTATTTCCAGTGCACGTTTTGCATGGGTTTGGCCTTTGATTTCATCAAAATCAGGGTAAGCTGAATCGCCTGTTTCAATATTATTTTCTATTTGATTTTTGTAAATCTGTAAGGGCTCGCGTCCACTCAGATGCGCGCAGATCTGTAACAGTGATCTGGCTGCATAAATGGTGGCGTTTTTTACCAGTGCAGCTTCCGCGGCATTTTGCTGGGGTAACACAAAACTTCGGCCGGATTGGGATGCATGATATGTCATCGCCAGTGCGCCATGGATCGGGCGCAATTCCCCGGTTAAAGCGAGCTCGCCAGCCCATTCATATTGATCCAATTTGTCTTTTGGAATTTGTCCGGTAGCTGCCAGAATTCCCAGTGCGATGGGTAAATCAAAACGCCCGCTTTCTTTGGGCAGATCGGCAGGCGCCAGATTGATGGTGATGCGCTGTGCGGGAATTTTGAATTGTGCATTTTGCAATGCGGCCCTGACGCGGTCTTTGCTTTCTTTAACTTCCGTATCAGGGAGTCCGACAATAGTGAAGCTGGGTAAGCCGTTGGCGATATGCGTTTCCACCGTCACCAACGGCGCTTGTATCCCTGAAAGTGCGCGGCTATACAGGACAGCAAGTGACATTTGAGAATTAGTAATCCTGGGTGTGCTGGAACGAACAGGAATTAACTTAAAGATAACAAAAGATAAGTTAAATAAACTTACTTTTCATGCATATCTTCATTATCCTGCTTTGCTTCTGCCGCATGAGAGGACGCATGATGATCGCCTGATAGGCGGGTAGATTTCTTCAACAATGTTTCCAATTCGGAAACTTTACCTTCGAGGACCATTAATTTTTCTCGGGTGCGTTGTAAAACTTCCTGTTGTACATCAAACTCATCACGTGTGACTAAATCAAGCCGTGTAAAAGCACCTGCTAACAGCATCCGGACATTTTTCTCGATGTCTTTGGCCGGACTGTTGTGCAGTACTTCGCTGACTTTGGCATTGATTTCGTCGATTACGTTTTTATTAAGCATCGTTGTTCTCCTTGTTGACTGATCCAGCACCTGATCAGCTGATGATAGTGACGTGATAAAATCTCGGAATGTGATAAAGCTTTACAAGATCTGATTATCCACTGTTATTGAGAAGGGTTCCAGTATTAAGAAGCAAGGGTTATTTTGCCATGCTACTCCCTCTGATCAATGATGCATTGGAGAATTGTCTTTTTGATTAACGGTTAATTGTCCGGATACATAAATGGAACGTATACAATTACTTGAAAATTGGCTGAAGGAGCAATTTCCGGATAAGCCGTTTACTTTGCAACCTGCCTCTACTGATGCCAGTTTCAGGCGATATTTCCGTGTTTCCTTTAAGGATCAAACGCTGATTGCTATGGACGCACCGCCGCAACAGGAGGATTGCACGCCATTCTTACAAGTGGCGGAGATTCTGGCTGCGACCGGCGTGCACGTGCCAAAAATAGTGGCGCAAAATCTGGGTCAGGGTTTTTTATTACTGTCTGATTTGGGTAATACGACTTTCTTGCAAGCACTCAATAATCAAATGGATAGCGCTGATCAGCTTTATGCCGATGCGATTGATGCGCTGATTAAGTTGCAGTTGTCGCAACAGATGGAAGGTTTACCCGGTTACGATGAGGCATTATTGCTGAAAGAACTCAACTTGTTTCCGGATTGGTATGTCGCGAAACATTTGCGGGTAGCTATAACGGAAAAACAGCAGGTCGTTCTGCAGTCAATTTTTACGCGAATTATACAAAACAATATTGCACAACCCAGAGTATTGGTACACCGCGATTTTCATTCGCGTAATCTGATGGTGACATCTCCCAATCCAGGTATTATCGATTTTCAGGATGCCGTGGTTGGCCCGATTACCTATGATTTGGTATCGTTATTTAAGGATGCCTATATCCGGTGGGATGAGGAGCGAATTCTGGATTGGATGATTCGTTATTGGGAAAAAGCCCGCAAAGCCGGATTACCTGTGTCCACTGATTTTGCGGAATTTTACCGAGATTTTGAATGGATGGGCGTGCAGCGGCATATTAAGATTTTGGGGGTTTTTTCCCGCCTGTATTACCGCGATGGTAAAGAGAATTATCTAAATGATATGCCACTGGTGATGGAATATTTGCGTAAAACTTGTAAGCGTTATCGGGAACTTCATCTGTTGCTTAACTTGTTGGATGAGCTGAACCCGGCTGAATCAGACCAGAAAATTGGCTACACCTTCTAATAGTTTTTTCTATAAAGCCATGATTCTCGCGGCAGGACGCGGAGAGCGCATGCGTCCGCTCACCGATTCGTTGCCGAAGCCTTTGTTAAAGGCGGGGGGGCACGCATTAATCGAATATCAGTTAAAAAATCTGGCACGTGCAGGTTTTATCGATATCGTGATCAACCATGCGTATCTTGGTGAAATGATCGAAAATGCTTTGGGTAATGGTGAACACTATGGTGTTAACATTCAGTATTCGTCTGAGAAAGTTGTATTGGAAACCGCAGGCGGGATTGCTAATGCTTTGCCATTCTTGACGGGTCAATCCGGTAGCTTGCCTTTTCTGGTTGTTAATGCGGATATTTATTGTGAAATGGATTATGTATCGCTATTACCGACAATGCGTACGATGCAATCAAACGCTAACCAGCAGCTTGCGCACCTTGTGTTGATCGACAATCCACCGCATCATGCTGAAGGTGATTTTGCGTTGCAGAGCGATCAGGTGATACTGACTGGGGACAGCAGACTGACTTTTAGCGGTATCGGTATTTATCAACCACAGTTTTTTAACGAAATAAAACCAGGTTTGCCGGCAAAACTGGCGCCACTGCTGCGGCAGGCAATGCAAGCGGGGAAAGTAAGCGGGGAATATTTTTCCGGGCAATGGGTTGATGTGGGAACACCGGAGCGGCTTGAATTACTGGATCAGCAACTCAAGTCTCAATTAGAATGACCAACAACGGACGCAGTCTAAAAATTCAAAGTATCTAGCTATGACACACATTCAACCTTTTATCGCGCGCCGGCAGCTTTTGGCATCCAGAATGCATGGCGGTGTCGCTATTGTCCCAACGGCTCCGGAACGGGTACGTAATCGGGATGCACATTATTCTTACCGGTTTGATAGCTATTTTTATTATTTGACCGGTTTTCGCGAGCCTGAGTCTGTGCTGGTGATCATCGCTTCGACAGAAAAAACACCGGCAAAGCATGTTTTGTTTTGCCGCGAAAAAGACATGGAACGAGAGATATGGGATGGTTTTCGCTATGGTCCGGAAGCTGCCAAAGAGGTTTTTGGTTTTGATGAAGCGTATTCGATTGACAAACTGGATGAACTGCTCCCCAAACTGTTGGCGGATCAGCCTGCTGTTTATACCGCATTAGGGCAGGATTATAACTGGGATCAACGCATCGTCGGCTGGTTAAACCGGGTGCGAGAACAATCGCGCACAGGTATGGTTGCGCCGGGTGAAATTCATGATTGCCGTGCAGTACTGGATGAAATGCGTCTGATTAAAGGGACGGATGAATTACAAATAATGCAGCGGGCGGCAGATATCTCGACCCAGGCGCATCAGCGTGCGATGCAGACAACCCGTCCGGGAATGCGTGAGTATGAGATTGAAGCGGAATTGCTTTACACCTTCTACCGGCACGGTGCGCAAGCGCCAGCTTACACGTCCATTGTTGCCGGCGGCGCCAACGCCTGCGTGTTACATTATGTTGAGAACAATGCCGAGTTGAAATCAGGTGATTTATTACTGATTGATGCCGGTTGTGAATTGGACGGCTATGCATCGGACATTACGCGAACATTCCCGGTCAACGGAAAGTTTAGTGCTGTGCAGAAGGACGTTTATCAACTGGTTTTGGCTGCACAGGCTGCGGCAATTTCTCAAGTGAAACCGGAAAATAACTGGAACGACCCGCATAAAGCTGCATTGCATGTACTGGCGCAAGGCTTTATTGATCTGGGATTATGTCAGGGCAGCGTGAATGCTGTGCTGGAATCAGGAGATTACAAACGTTTTTATATGCACCGGACCGGGCACTGGCTGGGAATGGATGTGCATGATGCCGGTGAATACAAACAAAAGGGCGATTGGCGATTGCTGCAACCCGGCATGGTGCTGACTGTTGAACCGGGATGTTATATCCGCCCGGCGGATAATGTTCCGCAACATTTCTGGAATATCGGGATACGCATCGAAGACGATGTGATTGTCACACAAACCGGCCATGAACTTTTGACGTTTGCAGCACCCAAAACCATAGCCGAAATAGAGGAGCTGATGCAATGAACGATGAAGAAAGGAAAATAATTATCAGCCAGGTTTCTGAATACCGTCAGAATGAATCAGGAGAATTTCACCGTGTGCCGATTTCTCCGGTTAACCGCTGGATTACCATTGCAATACTCATCCCGGTTGTTGCGCTTATGGTTGTATTGGGCGTTTTCTTTTTTGCGGCTTTCCTTGCTTTACTTGCAGTGGCTGTCGTGGTGGTTGGAATACGCTTCTGGTGGCTGCGCAGAAAAATTGAGAATGCCATGCAACAACCCGATGATATAGACCGGAAAGCTAAATCGGATCAAACGATTATCATCGAAGATGCGCAAATTATTGAGGAAACGGAAGTTCATCGGACTGAACAAAAGAAACACTAAAGCCGCATGATTCATCTCTGAAATTTAAAGCAAAAATGGCATGGAGTCATTATATTACTTTATAAATTCTTGGATTGACCGTTACTAATGAGACCATTTTAAAACTCAGGATCCGTTGAAGTATTTTGATTTAATTTGTCAGCATAAGCTGGGGTGGTAGATTCCTGAATCCGCCGTTTCTTCTCTACTTTCGATATTGAGTTTTATGATAAAAAAAGTGCAAGCTGGTGACTTTCGACTGGGAATGTATATTCATGAAATTAAGGGGAATTGGTTAGAGCATCCGTTTTGGAGAAAATCATTCCTGCTGGATCAACAGAAAGACTTGGATAAGCTCCTGAGTTGTACCCTCGATCAAATATGGATTGATACCAGTAAAGGCCTCGATATTGCCATAAGCGAACAAACGCAAACTGCAAATGTTGTTAATCCTGATTCAGACGAACCAAAAACTGAAACACCACGTCCGCCTAAGAAAGTTTCGGTTGATGAGGAACTGGGCATCGCTAAAAAAATACATAAAAAGACAAAAGAAGCGGTTATGACCATGTTCAGTGATGCTCGTATGGGTAAAGCGCTTGAAATCGAAGAAGCAGTATCATTGGTTGATGAGATTAATCAATCCATGGAGCGGAACTCTAACGCGCTACTCAGTCTGATTCGGCTAAAAACTGTCAATGAGTATACTTACTTACATTCCGTTGCGGTTTGTATGCTGATGGTTGCAGTGGGAAGACAATTGGGGTTAAGTGGTGAGCAGCTTAGACAAGCTGGCGTTGCCGGGTTACTCCATGATATCGGGAAAATGGCGATTCCCAGTGAAGTACTGGATAAGCCAGGAAGATTGACGGATGAAGAGTTTACAATTATCAAAAGCCATCCACAACTCGGCTGGAAAATACTTAAGTCCTGTTATCAAGTGCATGAAACAGCTTTGGATGTTTGCTTGCATCATCATGAACGTGTGGATGGAAAAGGCTATCCGAAAAAAGTATCCGGTGATGCGCTTACTTTGTTTGCACGTATGGGGGCGGTTTGTGATGTCTATGACGCTGTTTCTTCAAGCCGCTGTTACAAGCCCGCTTGGTCGCCTGCTGAATCAATCCACAAAATGGCGACATGGGCCGGACATTTTGATGAAAAGGTTTTCCAGGCTTTTGTTAAAACAATTGGTATTTATCCGACCAGTACTTTGGTAAAGCTTAAATCCGGGCGATTGGGCGTGGTGATTGAACAATCCCAAAAGAAATTGACAGCACCCATTATTAAGATTTTCTTTTCTACGCGAGCGAATGCGCATATTCCAGTAGAAATTTTAGATTTATCAAAAGGAACAGACAGTATTGAAAATATTGAAGACTCGATTAAATGGAGTTTTGATATTAATAAGATACAAGGAATATGAGTGGTTCAACTCTCTGCGCTTTACAAGCCGTTAAAAAACTATCTGCTATAAAACACCGGTAATTCAATTTTTCTGAAAGATCAAATCCCACACGCCATGCCCGAGCTTGAGTCCTCTCTGCTCAAACTTGGTCAATGGCCGATATTCCGGTCGGGGCGCATAATTTGCTGCGGTGTTGGCGAGTTGCGGTTCCTGACTTAAAGCCTGCAGAATTTGTATGGCATAGTCTTCCCAATCGGTAGCCACATGGATATACCCACCTGTTTTTAAATGTTCACACAAGTGAGTAACCAGAGCCGATTGGATCAATCGGCGTTTGTGGTGTCTGGCTTTGGGCCAGGGATCGGGGAAAAAGATATGGATACCCTGCAGACATTCTGCGGGCAGCATGTGTTCCAGTACTTGGACGGCATCATGTTGGATGATGCGTAAATTTGTCAATTCGAGATGCTCGATTTGATTGAGCAGACTGCCGACTCCGGGCGTATGCACTTCAATTCCCAGATAATTATTTTCAGGATGCGCCTTTGCGATAGTCGCGGTGCTCTCGCCCATGCCGAATCCGATTTCCAGAATTTTTGGTGCCGGGCGGCCAAAAACTTGATCCAGATCTAGCCGGTTCTCGCTAAATGGAATACCAAACCGGGGCAGTAATGTTTCACAGGCGCGGCGTTGTGCATTGGATAAGCGCCCTTGACGAAGAACGAAGCTGCGGATGGTTTTTTGCATCGACGGATAAAATTGGCGGTGTGCGTACGGTTAATTAGGACGGTTTACCTGTTGCAGATTTTTTTGTAACGGTGTCCGAGTGGGCGATGACGCCATCCGTGGGTGAGCTGGGACTGGCACTGTAGAGTTTCTTCGCCATGCGTCCGGCCAGATACGCTTCGCGTCCGGCTTCAACGGCTTTGCGCATCGCGGATGCCATCAATACCGGATTTCTGGCTGCAGCAATGGCCGTGTTCATCAGCACGCCATCGCAACCCAGTTCCATCGCAATGGTTGCATCGGATGCCGTGCCGACACCCGCATCGACCAATACCGGGATTTTGGCATTGTCGATGATAATCTGCAGATTCCACGGATTCAAAATGCCCATGCCAGAGCCAATCAACGAAGCCAGCGGCATGACGGCAACACAACCCATTTCTTCCAGTTGTTTGGCAATAATCGGGTCATCCGAGGTGTACACCATTACCTGAAAATCCTCCTTGATCAGGATTTCCGCCGCTTTAAGCGTTTCTACCATGTTCGGATAAAGTGTTTTAGGATCACCCAGCACTTCCAGTTTGACCAGACTGTGCCCATCCAGTAATTCGCGTGCCAGGCGCAGTGTGCGCACCGCGTCCTCGACGGTATAACAGCCCGCCGTGTTGGGCAGTAAGGTATATTGCGCTGGCGGCAAAACATCCAGCAGATTAGGTTCGTTGATATTCTGCCCGATATTCGTCCGCCGGATCGCGACCGTAATGATTTCAGCGCCACTGGCTTCAACGGCTGCATGGGTTTCGTTGAAATCCTTGTATTTCCCTGTGCCGACCAGTAAGCGGGACGTGTATGTCTTGCCGGCAATCACTAAGTTATCCATGAAATTCTTTTTTTGTACCCAAGGTATATTTGTTAAATAGCGCGGGATTTAACCGCCGCCCACTGCGACAACAACTTCCAACTGATCCCCATGAACCAGAATTTGTTCCGAGAATTGGCTGCGCGGAATAATCTCGCCATTGCGTTCGATGGCGATGCGTTTGCCGTGCAATGCAAGATGGTCGATAAGCTGCGTCACGTTAATCGGCGACTCAAATTGCTGCGGTTGTCCATTAATGGTGAGTTGTATCATTGATGATAAAGCTGGGATTGATATTTCAGGTTAGCCAGATGAACAATTAAAAATCAGGATGAATTTTATCATGTGGGGAATGGACATTTGAGAAATTTATGAATATCCCTTCGAGTCGGCTCAGTGCTACCTATGGGGTCTCTGGATAACTGTCATTTCGAGCATAGCGAGAAATCTATACTGTTGATTCCCGAAGATTCCTCGCTACGTTGGGAATGACAAAGGTGGGTTACTCAGAGCTTCCCTAAGAAAAGGAAACCTGGATATGTATCAACTTCATTTTAAAATGCGCCGGATATTTTGCAAGCAACTTCCTACAAAATAACCATTTAGTCAAAATTATTTACACTCCCTACTTAATTCATCGGCTATATTCTCAATTCGAGACCTGGCCCTATGCTTCCATAGATCTCTGCGAATATGCCAATAAAGATTATTAAGTCTTGAAAAAATGATTAAAATTAGAATTTTTTTAGCAACTTTATCGTGAAAACAGAATAATCGACGTTACCTAACGAAAATTCAGAACAAAAAACAGCAAAAAACAGCAAAAAACAGTGTCAGGTCTAGAATCAAGAATATCTAATCGCAGTAAAAACCAGAGTCAGATACCGAATCGCGAGTTACCCAAAACATAAATTCCTTCACAATCACCCACTAAGTTATCACTCAACTACCACCTGCTGCACCTGCATCGGCCAAATCCCTTTCTCAATCGCTCCCCGGCCATCAAACGCAATATAACTCTGCCGCCCGTAATGCGGTAATGGGCGTATCAGTGCTTCGAGTGATGCGGCATCTTTTGCGGACACGATGGCCAGTGAAGCACCATCGGCGCGAGCCAGTATCCAGGCTTGCGCGGTGCCTTTTTTGTTGATTTCATCCGGTCTGGCGGGCAGTTGTTTAGAAAAACGGTGTCTACCATCGTATTTTGCAGGATGCCAGGCCACAGAACCATAGTTTAATATAGCAAACGGACGGGGGTGTGGCTCATGGGGTCAGCGGCTGGGATTCTGGTTCGCTAGACTTGAAATGCCGTCCCCGTCCTCCTGCGTCATCCGGTGTGTCGTTCGGGATGGTGCCGATCAGTAGATTGTGGCTCTGTATGTAGACGAGACCGACGGATGATTTATCGGTTTAGTTGTAATAGTACGGAGGCCCCATGATCATGAACAATTCTCCACAAATTTATGTCAGTGTTGATATTGGTTGTCGTCAGCATAGTGTGGCGATAGGCTTGTCCAATGGCGATGTACTGGATGAGTTTGCCATTCTCCACCGCCCGGAAGGTTTTAAACAATTCTTTGAACGTATTGAACATCATCGACAACGCCATGGTGGTGCGGTAGCGGTAGCAATGGAAGGCTACAATGGCTATGCCCGCCCTTTGGACAGGCTGGTGAAAGTACGCGGTTATGAACTCTACAACATCAACAATCTGAAGCTGGCTCGCTTTAAGGAAACTTTTCCGGCTGCGGCCAAGAATGACCGCATTGATGCTTGCAAAGGCCTGGAGCTATTCCAACTGCGGGATTACCTGCCATTGGCTAAAGACGTTCTTCAGGAAATTATGCCGACCCCACGGGAAAACGACATGCTCAAACGGCTGAGTCGCCGTCGTCGTGCTTTGGTGGATGAAAAGAGCCGCCTGCAAAGTCGTCTTCAGGGCGATCTTCACGCAGTGTGCCCCGGCCTGCTGGACATCACCAAAGATGCAGATAATCTTTGGTTCTTACGCTTTATCACCAGCGTTGACGAATTGACCAAGCTATCGCGTCTACGCGTATCTACCTTGCTAAAGATTCCCGGTGTGGGTCGCAAGTACGCCGATAGTATTGTCGCATGGCAATCGCATGCATCATTTAGTCATGAAGTGGAATGGGTCGGCGAGATGATCATTGAAGATGCCCGGCGTATCCTGGCGCTCAAAAACGACATAAAAGCATTGGAATTACGTTGCAAGATGTTAATGCAAGAATCCCAAGCTGCGCAGTTAATTGACAGTATTCCAGGGTTCGCTGTGATCTGTGCTTCAGAGTTGGCGGGCGAGATTGGCACCATTGAT
>NZ_JAYUWI010000086.1:0-12504 GCF_043753625.1 Nitrosomonas sp. | reverse complement strand
ATAGCACCCATAGCGATGGAAGATGGATTGCGTTTTGCAATACGAGAAGGTGGAAGAACGGTTGGTGCCGGTGTTGTTGCTAAAATTATTGAGTGATTAATAAAGAAAATTCTGGATGATAATTGTTTTATGTAATGTCAACGTTGGAGAGGTTACAGATAAAAGGCCAGTAGCTCAATTGGCAGAGTGTCGGTCTCCAAAACCGAAGGTTGGGGGTTCGATGCCCTCCTGGCCTGCCATACGAATTGAAACTAGAATGATTAAGTGTATAAATTAGATTTAAAGAATGATCTGGATATTTATGGGTATAGCGAGTAATAAAGTTTTAACAGATCGACGGATTTGAGTGTGGCAGAAGAGTTATATAGAAACTGAAAGTGTTAGAAGCAGATTAACGCATGAAATACCATAATCAGGGTATAAGAGGACTCGTTTGACGTGAATAAATTAAAGTTTGGACTCGTATTTGTATTTATCGTAGCAGGTGTTGCGGGATTCATTTACTTAAGTGAAAGCCCTATGGTCGTGCGTGTGTTGTCTATACTGGCGGGATTCTTGCTGGCAGTAATTACTGCAAGATTTACAATTCAGGGTCAAGAATTTTATGTATTCTGCAAGGAATCCACAGAAGAAACAAAAAAAGTAGTATGGCCGAGTCGTAAGGAAACACTCCAAACATCAGGAGTGGTATTTGCTTTTGTGGTTGCTATGGCTTTATTCTTGTGGTTTATTGATTCTGCCTTGATGTCGCTCGTGAAACTTATGATGAATCAAGATGCTTGATAAAATTTCTCAGAGGAAAGAATGAGTAAGAGATGGTATGTGGTTCATGCCTATTCGGGGTATGAGAAAAGTGTGCAACGGGCGTTAAAGGATCGTATTGAACGAGCGAATATGCAGGATAAATTTGGTCAAATCCTGGTGCCGGTAGAGGAAGTGATAGAGATGAAGAGTGGCCAAAGGAATATCAGCGAACGAAAATTTTTCCCTGGTTATGTTTTAGTGGAAATGGAAATGTCGGATGATTCCTGGCACTTGGTCAAGAATACGGATAAAGTAACAGGTTTTGTTGGTGGATCGGCTATGAAGCCGACACCGATAAGTCAGAAGGAAGTGGATAATATACTTCATCAAATTCAGGAAGGTGTAGAGAAACCAAAACCAAAAATTCTATTTGAGGTAGGGGAAGCTGTGCGCGTTAAAGATGGCCCATTCACAGATTTTCATGGCAATGTAGAAGATGTGAACTACGATAAGAGCAAGCTTAGAGTTTCGGTTTCTATATTCGGGCGACCAACGCCGGTTGAATTGGATTTCGATCAAGTAGAAAAATCCTAATAGGTTATTAACAGCTAATAAAGAGCTGATTAATAGTTCGATAGGTTTTTAAAATTGTATAACAGGGGAGAGTGAGTAATCACTCGTTTGTACCCAAGAGGAGAGCATAGTGGCAAAGAAAATAATTGGATATATCAAGTTACAAGTACCGGCTGGTAAAGCTAATCCGAGTCCACCCATTGGACCTGCATTAGGTCAGCGTCAATTAAATATCATGGAATTTTGTAAAGCGTTTAACGCGGCAACGCAGAAAATTGAACCGGGATTGCCAGTGCCGGTAGTAATTACTGCGTATGCCGATAAAAGCTTTACGTTTGTAATGAAGACGACACCGGCATCTGTATTAATAAAGAAGGCTGCAGGTGTTGGCAAAGGGAGTCCTAGACCACATTTGGATAAAGTAGGAAAACTAAGTCGTAGTCAGGCAGAAGAAATTGCCAAAACAAAGATGCCAGATTTAACAGCAGCAAGCTTGGATGCTGCTGTGCGTACTATTGCAGGTAGTGCAAGAAGTATGGGTATAGAAGTAGAGGGCATATAAAAATGGCACGATTATCAAAACGCTACAAAGTTATAGCAGGGAAAGTTGACCGTAATAAGGCATATCAGATTGATGAAGCACTGGGGCTTGTTAAAGAAGCAGCTACAGCTAAGTTTAATGAGTCTATTGATGTGGCGGTTAATTTGGGAATTGATGCAAAGAAATCAGATCAGGCAGTGCGTGGATCGGTAGTTTTGCCGGCAGGAACAGGGAAAACAGTACGTGTCGCAGTATTTGCACAAGGTGATAAGGCAAAAGAAGCCCAAGAAGCAGGTGCGGACATTGTAGGTTTTGAAGATTTAGCAGCTGATATTAAAGCTGGAAACATCAATTTTGATGTTGCTATCGCAAGTCCGGATGCTATGCGCATAGTCGGTCAATTAGGTCAGATTCTGGGACCACGTAGCTTAATGCCAAACCCGAAAGTTGGTACGGTAACGGTTGATATTGCTGGCGCTGTTAAAAATGCTAAAGCCGGGCAAGTGCAATTTAGAGCTGATAAAACCGGTATTATACATTGCACGATTGGGCGAGCATCATTTACAGCAGATTCGTTAAAACAAAATTTGATGGCGTTGATTGATGCGCTTAATAAATCTAAGCCAGCTTCGTCAAAAGGTGTTTATCTGAGAAAAGTATATATTTCAAGCACAATGGGAATTGGTGTTCGGGTAGATCAAACGAGTATTACGCAGCAATAAAGAACTTTGGGCCACTGAATGCAATATATATTCAGTGGATTGTCAAAGACCGCTGGGGTAAATAGAGAGAAAGCAAGTTTAGTTTACTTGACGATACTTAAAAATTCGACTGTAAAAAAAGAATTAATTTATAAGATTATTTTTTTATTTCAGTTGAGTACCCAGCGTAGATGGTGAATCCAAAACAGGAGTTCTTTTCCTGGTTTAAGGTCGCCAGTTTGTGGTGTTTGGAAGAGAGTAACTAAATTAGATATTATTTATACCAAATACTATTTTTACTGATGGAGGATGAACCTTGAGTCTTAGTCTTGAAGAGAAAAAAGCTATAGTAGCTGAAGTGAGTGCTCAAGTAGCAAGTGCTCAAGCTATTATTATTGCAGAGTATCGCGGGATGGAAGTTGGTAAAATGACACAACTGAGAGCAAAAACTCGTGAATCAGGAATTTATTTTCGTGTCATAAAAAATTCATTGGTTCGCCGTGCCGTTGCTGATACGCCTTATGAAGGGCTTGCTAAGCATATGATCGGTCCGCTTATCTATGGCATTGGTGCCGATCCTGTAGCAGCAGCGAAAGTGCTACATGAATTTTCAAAGGACAATGAAAAATTCGTGATCAAGGTTGGTGCAATAGGTGAACATGTAATGTCGCGTGACGAGATTACTGCGCTTGCCGCATTGCCAAGTCGAGAAGAGTTGTTATCAAGATTGTTGGGAACAATGCAAGCACCAATCGCCAAGTTTGTTCAAACACTTAATGAAGTACCAGCACGATTTGTGCGTGGTTTAGCCATGGTACGTGATAGCAAATAATTCTAAAGACTTCTATTTAATACGATAGCGATAGCTAAATACAGAAAATAACCAGGAGAAAATGATGGCTGTAACAAAAGATGAGATATTAGATGCAATTTCAAATATGACGGTACTTGAATTGTCGAAATTGATTAAAGAAATGGAAGAAAAGTTTGGTGTATCTGCGGCGGCCACGGCAGCTGTTGCAGTTGCCGCGCCAGGTGGTAGCAGTGCCCCTGCTGAAGCAGAACAAACCGAATTTACTGTGATTCTTACCGCAGCCGGTGATAGTAAAGTGAATGTAATTAAAGTAGTAAGAGCAGTGACTGGCTTAGGCTTGAAGGAAGCTAAAGACTTAGTTGATGGCGCGCCTAAGCCTGTTAAAGAAGGAGTATCCAAAGAAGATGCTGCTGCAATCCAGAAACAATTGCTAGAAGCTGGCGCTACTTGCGAAATTAAGTAAAAAAAATATAAAATTTCAGGGCTGGTGTGCATTTCAGGGCTGCCAGCCTTTGGTATTTTGATCATTTGATGTGTCATTGTCGGTATTTAAACAATTGATAGTTATTTGGTCTCAACTCTTCAATCCTCTGTCTTCTTCTTCCGGAGAAAATTCATGAGCTATTCGTTCACAGAGAAAAAACGTATTCGTAAAAGTTTTGCTAAACGTGCGAGCGTACTGCCAATTCCATTTCTTCTCGCTACTCAGCTCGAATCATATGCGGCTTTCTTGCAGGAAAAAGTAGCACCCAATAAACGTCAGAACCAAGGGCTGCAGGCTGCTTTTAACTCAATATTTCCTATTGAGAGTCATACTAAAAATGCACGGCTAGATTTTATCAGTTATGAACTTGGATCGCCTGTATTTGATGTTAAGGAATGTCAACAGCGTGGGCTTACCTATGCATCGCCTTTGCGTGCTAGGGTTAGGCTCACGATTATGGATAAAGAAATATCCAAACCGACTGTGAAGGAAGTCAAAGAGCAAGAAGTCTATATGGGTGAAATTCCTTTAATGACCGACACAGGATCTTTTGTAATTAATGGCACTGAACGTGTGATTGTTTCACAATTACATCGTTCGCCTGGGGTATTTTTTGAACACGATCGTGGTAAAACTCACTCATCCGGTAAATTATTATTTTCTGCCCGCATTATTCCTTATCGCGGTTCTTGGCTTGATTTTGAATTTGATCCAAAGGATTGCTTGTATTTCAGGATAGATCGCCGCCGCAAAATGCCTGTTACGACTCTATTAAAAGCAATTGGTTGTACTTCAGTGCAGATATTAAAAGAATTCTTTATATTTGATTGCTTTTATTTCTCAGATACAAGTATCCAGTTTGAACTTGTTCCTGAACGTATGCGAGGTGAAGTAGCGAGTTTTGATATTCTGGGCAAAGGGAAAAAGGTTATTGTCCAGAAAGATAAGCGTATTACAGCTAAACATATCCGTGAAATGCAGGAAGCTAAGATTGATCAACTGGAAGTGCCTGAAGATTTTTTACTCGGAAGAATACTTGCGCAGAACATTGTTGATAAAGAAACGGGTGAAGTTGTCGCGATAGCCAATGATGAAGTTACGGAAGAAACACTGGATAAGCTTCGTAAAGCCGGTATAAAGAAAATTAATACACTTTATGTGAATGATCTTAATCATGGTGCTTTTATTTCTCAGACGCTAAAAATTGATGAGACAACCGATGAATTGAATGCGCAGGTTGCGATTTATCGGATGATGCGACCAGGCGAGCCACCGACTGAGGAAGCTGTTAAGGCATTGTTTAATGGATTGTTTTATTCGCCAGAACGCTATGATTTGTCGGTTGTAGGTAGAATGAAATTTAATCGCAGAATGGGTAGAACTGAATTGACAGGATCTCAGACGCTATCGAATGAAGATATTATTTCGGTTATTAAAATCCTGGTGGAACTTCGAAATGGCCGTGGAGAGATAGACGATATTGATCATCTCGGTAATCGACGGGTACGATCAGTAGGTGAATTGGCTGAGAATCAGTTCAGATCTGGATTGGTGCGTGTCGAGCGTGCTGTGAAAGAACGATTAAGCCAAGCCGAATCGGATAATCTAATGCCGCATGACCTGATTAATGCAAAGCCGGTTTCTGCTGCAGCGCGTGAATTCTTTGGATCGAGTCAACTATCTCAATTTATGGATCAAACCAACCCGCTATCTGAAATTACGCATAAGCGGCGTATTTCAGCTCTGGGACCTGGTGGATTGACGCGAGAAAGAGCTGGTTTTGAGGTGCGTGATGTACATCCGACACACTATGGTCGTGTATGTCCTATTGAAACACCCGAAGGACCTAATATTGGTCTTATTAATTCTTTGGCATTGTACGCGCGAACTAATGAATATGGGTTCATTGAAACACCGTATAGTAAAGTGAAGGACTGTCAAGTTACTGACGAAATAGATTATCTGTCGGCAATTGAGGAAGGTAACTATATGATTGCTCAGGCTAATGCTGAACTTGATGATAGTAATCGCTTCATTAGTGAAATTGTTTCTTGCCGTTATAAGAATGAATTTGCATTGTCAGCACCGGAGCGAATCGAATATGTCGACGTGGCACCCGCCCAAATTGTTTCAGTAGCCGCTTCACTTATACCATTCTTAGAGCATGATGATGCTAACCGTGCTTTGATGGGCTCAAATATGCAACGTCAGGCGGTTCCATGCTTGCGTGCTGAGAAATCGCTTGTTGGTACAGGTATTGAGCGGGTAGTAGCGGTTCATTCAGGAACCACTGTTCGAGCGAAACGTGGTGGAATTGTGGATTATGTGGATGCCGGGCGAATTGTGGTGCGGGTATACGATGCAGAGACTCGAATGGGTGAAGTAGGTGTTGATATTTATAATCTTATCAAATATACCCGCTCTAACCAGAATACTAATATTAATCAGCGCCCGCTGGTCAAGATTGGAGATAGGATTGAAAAAGACGATGTCATTGCGGACGGTGCTTCTACTGATATGGGCGAGCTTGCATTAGGGCAAAATATGCTGGTGGCATTTATGCCATGGAATGGATATAACTTTGAGGATTCAATTCTGATATCAGAGCGAGTTGTGGCTGAGGATCGTTTTACATCTATACATATTGAAGAATTGTCCGTTGTGAGCCGGGATACCAAGCTTGGAACAGAAGAGATAACTGCTGATATCCCAAATTTATCAGAACATCAGTTAGGACGCCTTGACGAATCGGGTATTGTTTATATCGGTGCAGAAGTTGAAGCGGGTGATGTATTGGTTGGAAAAGTTACGCCAAAAGGTGAAACACAGCTCACTCCGGAAGAAAAATTATTACGGGCAATTTTTGGTGAAAAAGCATCCGATGTGAAAGATACTTCACTACGAGTGCCATCAGGAATATCAGGAACAGTCATTGATGTACAAGTGTTTACGAGAGAAGGTATTGAGCGTGATAAACGCGCTCAAAAGATTATTGATGATGAGCTTGATCGGTACAAGAAAGATTTGGCTGATCAAATGCGTATTGTAGAAGAGGATGCTTTTGAACGTCTTGAGCGCTTACTGATAGGTAAAGTTGCTACAGGTGGCCCTAATAAGCTGGTAAAAGGAAAAGAAATAACCGCTGAATACCTAAAGAGTTTTGATCCGCATTATTGGTTTGATATCCGATTGGCTGATGAAGATGCGAGCATACAGTTAGAGCAAGTGCGCGAAAGTATGGCACAGAAACGTAAAGCATTTGATGCCGCATTTGAAGAAAAAAAGAAAAAACTCACACAGGGTGATGAACTTGCACCTGGTGTGCAAAAAATGGTCAAAATTTATATCGCGGTTAAACGACGTTTGCAACCAGGCGATAAAATGGCGGGACGTCATGGTAATAAGGGTGTGATCTCTAAGATTGTACCTTTAGAAGATATGCCTTATATGGCTGATGGAACACCTGTCGATGTGGTGCTAAATCCATTAGGAGTTCCTTCTCGGATGAATGTAGGACAGATTCTTGAAGTACATTTGGGATGGGCTGCTAAAGGGCTCGGAAGGAAAATCGATGAGATGTTGAAAGTACAGCAGAATGCAAATGAAATCAGGGAATTTCTTGATAAGATTTATAACGGAAGTGGAAAAAAGGAAGATATAGCTTCTTTATCTGATAGTGAAATAATATCGTTAGCTGGAAATTTAACCGAGGGTGTTCCTTTTGCTACCCCGGTATTTGATGGAGCAACAGAAGGCGAGATTAAAGACATGTTGGCGCTAGCCGGATTGCCAAAATCCGGTCAGATTACATTATATGATGGCCGAACTGGAGAAGCTTTTGATCGGCAAGTGACTGTTGGTTATATGCATGTTCTGAAACTGCACCATCTGGTGGATGATAAGATGCATGCACGATCAACAGGCCCCTATAGTTTGGTAACGCAACAACCACTAGGTGGTAAAGCACAATTTGGTGGACAGCGTTTTGGCGAGATGGAGGTTTGGGCACTGGAAGCATATGGTGCTGCCTATACTCTTCAGGAAATGCTAACCGTTAAATCGGATGATGTCACGGGACGTACCAAAGTGTATGAAAGTATTGTTAAAGGTGATCATAAGATCGATGCCGGAATGCCGGAATCATTTAATGTATTGGTAAAAGAAATACGCTCATTGGGAATGGATATTGATTTAGAACAAAATTGATTATCCAGAAAAGCTAGGGTGATCAAACTGGATTTTTTCCTGTCCCCCATACTTAATTTGTACCAATTATTTATTATTGCCCCCTGATTTACAGGAGTGACAAATGAAAGCACTACTAGATTTATTTAAACAAGTTACCCAAAAAGAAGAGTTTGACGCAATTAAAATTGCTCTCGCTTCTCCAGAGAAAATTCGTTCGTGGTCATACGGTGAAGTAAAAAAACCTGAAACGATTAATTATCGTACATTTAAGCCTGAGAGAGACGGCTTGTTTTGCGCTAAGATCTTTGGTCCGGTCAAAGATTATGAGTGTTTGTGTGGAAAATATAAGCGCCTCAAGCACCGTGGTGTTATCTGTGAAAAGTGTGGCGTTGAGGTGACTTTATCAAAAGTACGGCGTGAGCGGATGGGGCATATTGAGCTGGCTTCTCCAGTTTCGCATATTTGGTTCTTGAAATCACTGCCCTCCCGTTTAGGCATGGTATTAGACATGACTTTGCGTGATATCGAGCGCGTTCTGTATTTTGAAGCTTACGTAGTCACTGATCCAGGGTTGACGCCATTAACTCGCTGTCAACTGCTAACGGAAGATGATTATTTAATCAAAACAGAAGAATATGGTGACGATTTTAGTGCCAGTATGGGTGCAGAAGGTATTCGTAACCTATTGGGTAATCTGGATATTGGCTCTGAGATTGAGAGCCTGCGCCGTGAAATGGAAAGTACAGGTTCGGAAACAAAGATCAAGAAAATTTCTAAGCGTCTCAAGTTACTTGAGGCATTTAATAAATCTGGAATTAAACCACAATGGATGGTGTTGACTGTACTGCCTGTCTTACCACCAGATCTTCGTCCGCTAGTTCCTCTCGATGGCGGACGTTTTGCGACATCTGATTTGAATGATTTGTATCGACGTGTTATCAATCGAAATAATCGATTAAAGCGATTGCTTGAATTGAAAGCACCAGAAATTATTGTTCGTAATGAAAAACGCATGTTGCAAGAAGCCGTTGATTCATTGCTGGATAATGGTCGCCGTGGTAAAGCAATGACGGGGGCCAATAAACGAGCACTTAAATCCTTAGCTGATATGATCAAAGGTAAAGGAGGGCGCTTCCGTCAAAATCTTTTGGGTAAGCGCGTTGATTACTCGGGACGTTCAGTTATTGTTGTTGGTCCGCAGCTTAAACTACATCAATGTGGATTGCCGAAGAAAATGGCACTTGAACTGTTTAAGCCATTTATTTTCAATAAGCTGGAAATAATGGGTATTGCAAGTACCATAAAAGCTGCCAAGCGCGAGGTTGAAAATGAAAGTGCAGTGGTGTGGGATATACTTGAAGACGTCATCCGCGAACATCCGGTGATGCTGAATCGAGCGCCGACGCTGCATCGGTTGGGTATTCAGGCCTTTGAGCCCGTCTTGATTGAAGGTAAGGCAATTCAATTACATCCATTGGTGTGTGCAGCATTTAATGCCGACTTTGATGGCGATCAGATGGCCGTTCACGTACCATTGTCATTAGAAGCACAAATGGAGTGCCGTACGTTAATGATGTCAACCAATAATGTACTGTCCCCAGCCAACGGGGAGCCCATTATTGTGCCGTCACAAGATATTGTACTGGGGCTTTATTATACAACGCGTGAGAAAATAGGTGCACGTGGGGAAGGCATGCTATTTCAAAATGTTGCTGAAGTATCGCGCGCATATGAAAGCCGGAATGTGGAGCTAAACGCTAAGATTATGGTTAGGATCAAGGAATATGATACAACCGTCGATGGTGAATCAAATGAGAGGATTACTCGCTATGAAACGACCGTAGGTCGGACATTGTTATTTGAGATTTTTCCGTCTGGCCTACCTTTCTCTCTGCTTAACAAGACTTTGAAAAAGAAAGAAATCTCGAAGCTTATTAATGCGAGCTTTAGACGTTGTGGTTTGCGTGAAACTGTTATATTCGCAGATAAATTGATGTATGCGGGCTTCACTTATGCGACGCGAGCGGGTATTTCGATTTGTGCAGATGACATGCTAATTCCGACGCAAAAGAGCGATATTATTGCTGCGGCAGAGAAAGAAGTGAAGGAAATTGAAGGACAATATACTTCAGGGCTAGTAACGCAAGGTGAGCGTTATAACAAGGTTGTGGATATCTGGGGACGTGCAGGTGACCATGTAGCGAAAGCTATGATGAATCAATTAGGCATAGAACCGGTGTGTGATCAGGTTACCGGTGAAATTCAGTTGAACGAAGACGGTAAGCCATTGACACAGGAATCATTTAATTCAATTTATATGATGGCGGATTCTGGTGCACGAGGTTCTGCAGCACAGATACGCCAGCTATCTGGTATGCGCGGATTAATGGCAAAACCTGATGGCTCTATTATTGAAACGCCAATTACTGCTAACTTCCGTGAAGGATTGAATGTTTTACAGTATTTTATTTCAACACACGGTGCACGCAAGGGCTTGGCCGATACTGCGCTAAAAACCGCGAATTCTGGATATTTAACCCGCCGTTTGGTGGATGTTACTCAAGACCTTGTTGTCACAGAAGAAGACTGTGATACAGGTAACGGTGTTGTTATGAAAGCACTGGTAGAAGGCGGCGAGATCATCGAAGCATTGCGTGAACGGATTCTTGGTAGAGTTGTAGCTAACGATGTGGTTAATCCAGAGAAGCAAGAGATTATTTTTGCCTCGGGTCTATTGCTGGATGAAGATGCTGTTGATTTAATTGAATCATTGGGTATCGATGAAGTGAAAGTTCGTACGCCTTTGACTTGTGAAACACGCTTTGGATTATGTGCCAAATGCTATGGTCGAGATTTGGGGCGTGGTACTCCAGTTAATGTGGGCGAAGCGGTGGGTGTCATTGCAGCGCAATCGATTGGTGAACCAGGTACGCAGTTAACGATGCGCACATTCCACATTGGTGGTGCAGCATCAAGAACGGCAGTAGTAAGTCAAGTTGAAAGTAAATCAAGCGGAACAGTGCATTATTCCTCTACGATGCGTTATGTGACTAATGCACAGAATGAATTGATAGCCATTTCACGAAGTGGTGAAATCATCATACAGGATGAAAATGGTCGTGAGCGTGAGCGGCATAAAGCATCTTATGGCGCGACATTATTAGTACGGAACGGAGAAGTTGTGAAAGCTGGTCAATTATTGACTACATGGGATCCACATACTCGCCCAATCATTACTGAATACGCTGGTAAGGTGCGCTTTGAGAATGTTGAAGAGGGAGTAACAGTAGCCAAGCAGATTGATGAAGTAACTGGGTTGTCTACGCTGGTAGTAATTGATCCAAAGCGACGTATTGTCACGCAATCAAAAGGCTTGCGCCCATTGGTTAAGTTTCTGGATGATGAAGGAAATGAAATAAAAATAGTTGGTAGTAATCAGTCTGTTAGCATAACATTCCAGATCGGTTGTATTATTACTGTGCGTGATGGCCAACAGGTCACTGTCGGTGAAGTTTTGGCAAGGATTCCACAAGAGACATCGAAAACTCGTGATATTACAGGTGGTTTGCCGCGCGTGGCCGAATTATTTGAAGCGAGATCACCAAAAGATGCGGGCATGCTAGCTGAGGTAACTGGCATTGTGTCGTTTGGGAAGGATACCAAAGGTAAGCAGCGACTTGTTATTACAGATCTTGAGGGCGTCGTACATGAATATTTGATAACTAAAGATAAACATGTAATGGCGCACGATGGACAAGTTGTTAATAAAGGCGAGAACATAGTCGATGGCCCTGCTGATCCACGTGATATATTACGCTTGCAGGGTGTTGAAGCATTGGCGCGCTATATTACTGACGAAGTCCAAGATGTATATCGTTTACAGGGTGTTAGGATAAATGATAAACATATTGAAGTGATTGTTCGCCAAATGCTGAGGCGGGTTCAAATTAGCAACTCTGGAGATTCAGTGTTTATACAAGGCGAGCAGGTTGAAAGAGCCGATTTATTAACTGAAAATGAGCGTTTGATTGCTGAGAAGAAGATGCCTGCTACATATGAATTCATGCTTCTTGGTATTACAAAAGCATCGTTATCAACAGATTCATTTATATCTGCAGCATCATTCCAAGAAACAACACGTGTCTTAACTGAAGCTGCCATCATGGGCAAAAAGGATGATTTGCGTGGACTGAAAGAAAACGTTATTGTAGGAAGACTGGTTCCAGCAGGTACAGGATTGTCTTTTCATAGTAAGCGCAAGAACCAAGGGAAATCTCTTGAATTTAACCAAGAGTCAAATATTGCAATCGATAGTGCAGTTTAGAATTTGATAAAGTGGTTATTGTGATTTTAGGAAAAAATTCTTGACAGGTTAGTTATGAGTCAGTAGTCTGGTCTTGATTGGGTTGTTTGGGGCATGATGGAAAGGAAGGGCTAGTAAGCTGGAAGGCATGATGTA
>NZ_JAYUWI010000085.1:0-4184 GCF_043753625.1 Nitrosomonas sp. | reverse complement strand
CCCGTAAAATTCTTTCGCTTTATTCCCGTCATTTCCTGCTCCTTCTTAGCAGGATACCATCTTAATTTACTGTCCTGAAAGGAGGGTCCACTATAGTTATCTGCAGCAGCTCGAAAATTCAGTAATTATTTGCGGATGATTTTGCAGAGGCTATGTCGCAATTAGCTGTTGAAACTGTCTAGTTTTTCCAAAACAAACAACCCCGTGGCAAGACCACGGAGTATTAGAAAGGCTCAAGCTGACGCAGTTCTTCTTTTGGTTCGCCTGGATTCTTCACATACCGCTTAACCGCACCCAATCCGCTCTTTCACCTACAATTGCAACATAATAGCCATCCGTCCAAAACTCACCACCCCACAGATCTCGTTCCAAACATTATAAAACAAATGGTTGGCGTAACGTTTGACCGAGATGGCCAACCATTCTATGCCACCCTAAATAACTCACAAGATAGCTGAGGGAGCCTTATATCACCATAAGGCGAGAAACTGTGCGTCTTCTCCATTGAGTAACCAACTTTCGGATTACTATCGTTGCCAAAATTGTAATAGCTATACTAATACAGAAAGCACGCCAGGGCTTCTTGTCCCATGCACCAACCATTATTTGTGCTTGCAGAGAAAGTACCAGAAAAACTAGAAATCAAGAAAATAAAGGGGAAACTAAGCTTATCTCCAGAAATGAATATTCTAGCGATATGCTAACTTCTCACTTCAGAATCTGCCGTCGATAGATTGCATAATTACATTCTAAGGAGTTACCGCAATGCTAGTTTCTGTTGGTTATATCATCATTATTATTTCTGTATTTGGCGGTTTTGCATTAGCGGGGGGGCATCTCGCTTCTTTGTGGCAGCCCGTTGAAGTGCTTATGATTGGCGGTGGTGCACTAGGTGCTTTAGTGGTCGGCAATTCAAATAAAGCTATCAAAGCCACTCTAAAAGTGCTACCCACTGTTTTTAAAGGCTCCAAATATACCAAAGCACTCTATATGGATTTAATGACATTGCTCTACGAAATACTTGGGAAAATTCGTAAAGAAGGATTAATGTCCATTGAGGGCGACGTGGACGATCCAGCCAGCAGTCCTATTTTTACAAAATACCCCGATATTTTGGCTGATCACCATATTACAGAATTTATCACGGACTATTTGAGATTAATGGTCGGCGGCAATCTCAATTCTCTGGAAATTGAGAGTTTAATGGATAGCGAGCTAGAGACACATCACCAAGAGGGTGAAGTACCCATACATGTGGTTGCTAAACTGGGCGATGGATTGCCTGCTTTTGGCATTGTGGCTGCCGTGATGGGGGTGGTACACACGATGGAATCGGTTCATCTTCCACCAGCAGAATTGGGAATTTTGATTGCTGCGGCTTTGGTGGGCACATTTCTTGGAATTTTACTGGCTTACGGGTTTGTCAGCCCGCTCGCCGGCAAACTTGAACATGGGTTGCATGAATCCAGCAAACTATTTGAGTGTATAAAAATCACATTGCTGGCCAATTTAAATGGCTATTCCCCGGTTCTTGCAATTGAATTTGGCCGGAAAGTCTTGTTCACAACCGAGAGACCGTCTTTCCTTGAATTGGAAGAACATGTCAAACAGAGCAAAACAAAGTAGTTTTTCCAAATAAATTTCCCACTTGAATTGCGAGAATAGTTATGGCCGATGATCTTTCACAGCGCCCGATTGTCATCAAGCGGATTAAGAAGGTAGCGGGAGGCCACCATGGTGGTGCCTGGAAAATTGCTTATGCTGACTTTGTAACCGCTATGATGGCATTCTTTTTATTGATGTGGTTATTGGGATCATCAACCAAGAGTCAATTAGAAGGCATTTCCGAACATTTCAAAACACCGTTAAAAGTTGCCATGATGGGTGGATCATCGGTTGGTGAAAGCAGCAGTTTAATTAAAGGTGGTGGAACCGATTTGACACGTCAGCAAGGTCAAGTAAAGAAAAGTACTGTTGAAGACGATCAAAAAGCCAAGAAAATCATCAAAGAACGCGCCGAGTTAAACAAGCTGGAAGGGCTAAAAAAGAAAATAGAAGATGCGGTTGAGGCCAATCCATCATTAAAGAAATTTGCAAACCAGCTTTTACTGGATATCACATCGGATGGCTTAAGAATCCAAATTGTTGACGAACAGAATCGCCCCATGTTTGCGTCGGGAAAAGCCGAACTACAACCTTATACAAAAACCATTCTGCTCGAAATTGGTAAAATGCTCAACGATGTCGGAAACAAAATCAGCCTCTCCGGACATACGGATGGAAAACCATTTCCATCCGGAGACAAAGGCTATAGCAATTGGGAGTTATCGGCTGATCGTGCGAATGCTTCACGGCGAGAGCTAATTGCTGGTGGGATGGATACCAGCAAGGTTCTACAAGTCATCGGTTTGTCTTCCGCTGTGTTATTTGATAAGGATGCCCCGCTCAACCCCATTAATCGCCGGATCAGTATCGTTGTTATGAATGAAAGAGCTGAGAAATCCGTCACGATGGATAAGAACACACTCGATATTGATATGCAGGATGAGCCCAATAAAGAATTATTACAGAACCCAGAAAGCTCCTTATAGTACTACTATCAATCCTAAATGTTAAAATACCTCCATCCAGTCGTTATTGCTCCACTTATTCAAGTACTAACCATAGTATTGGTTGGTCTTTTTATAGTATCGCAATCCGCAATCGCATTGAGCCTATTCGAATGGAGCCTAGTGCAAGGTCTATTGGCCGGATTGATCAGTTATTCCATGAGAATGCCGGTATGGTGGATTCCGATTCACCTGGCATTTATTCCTCTGGCTATCACTACACTGGCGTTAAATATCTCTTCAACTTGGTTTATGGGATTTTTTCTCTGCTTATTATTAATTTATGGAAAAACTTATAAAACCCAAGTACCACTATATCTTTCAAGTAAAAGGGTAAATCATGCACTAGAAGCATTATTACCTGAACAAGGACAATTTTCTTTTGTTGATCTGGGGAGCGGTTGCGGCGGTTTAGTGAAAAATCTGGCAAATACCCGCAGAAATGGCATATTTCACGGCATTGAATCAGCACCCTTGCCATTCTTAATCAGTAAACTACGAAGTCTATTTTGCACTTCAACCTGTACAGTATTTTGGGGGGATTTCTGGGAATACGATTTCTCAAAGTATGATGTTGTCTATGCCTATCTGTCGCCAGTTCCTATGGAGTCGCTTTGGCACAAAGCGACTAAGGAAATGCGTCCGGGCAGCCTGCTAATCAGCAATACTTTTATGATCCCTGGCATCACACCGTATAAAAGTATCCAACTCGATGATTTTTCAAACTCTACGCTGTATCTATGGAAAATATAGATCGCCTGAATTACGAATTTTTATAATCGGCGCCAGGTTGTACCCTGTGGATTATCCTCAAGAATGATGCCTTTTTCCAGAAGATTTTTACGGATTGCATCAGCATCGGAATACCGGCCTTCTTTGCGTGCGCTTATCCGTTGCTGAATCAACTGTTCAATCTCATCTTGCGTTAAAGAATCCAATTCACTAGCAACAACTTTATTTTGCAAATATTCTTGCGGATTCTGTTGCAGAAAACCTAATAAACTACCCAATCCTTTTAATAATCCCGCATTCTCTTCTGAGCCTGTTTTATTGATATCACTGGCAAGCTCAAATAATACTGCAATTGCTTCCGGTGTATTAAAATCATCATTCATTGCAGCTTTAAATCTCTGCGCATGAAGATTATTCCAATCGATCGTCGGCATATCAACCGGCTTCACTTCCTTAAGTGCAATATACAGACGGTCCAGCGCAAGTTTTGTATCTTTGAGATGCTGATCAGAATAATTTAATGGACTGCGGTATTGCGCACGTAAAATAAAGAAACGCACCACCTCAGGTTGATAATGTTTCAGTATTTCTCGAACCGTAAAGAAATTACCTAAGGACTTTGACATTTTTTCATTATCAACACGCACGAATCCATTATGCAACCAGTAATTAACAAATGGGTGATCATGCGCGCCTTCACTTTGAGCAATTTCATTTTCATGATGAGGAAAAATTAAATCAGTTCCACCGCCATGAATATCAATCTGAGCGCCAAAATGTTTACAGATCATGGCTGAACATTCAATATGCCAGCCTGGTCGCCCTGGCCCCAATGGAGATTCC
>NZ_JAYUWI010000084.1:0-12690 GCF_043753625.1 Nitrosomonas sp. | reverse complement strand
GAATCAAGCCAGGAAACTATGCGCAGCATTACCGGATGGGATTGGATTATTAATGCTGTTCCTAAGTAGAATTGGAATAACACCCTGACTGCCGACTTCTGCATTGAAGCTGTGCAAGAAGCCATAAACAAGCATGGCAAACCGGATATCTTCAATACTGACCAAGGTTGCCAATTCATCAGCTTGGAATTCACCGGGCTGCTGAAGGATAACGGCATCCAGATCAGTATGGACGGCAAGGGTAGCTGGCGTGATAATGTGTTTGCGAACGGCTTTGGAAAAGCGTCAAATACGAAGGGGTATATCTGCACGCTTACGACAGCGTATGTGATGCAAAACAAGGCTTAGAAAAATATTTTATGTTCTACAACCAAAATAGACCTCACACCGCTCTTGACGACAAAACGCCAAATGAGTTCTACTTCGATAATCTGCCTGCAATGCAAAAAGCAGGATAGGCATTAACGCAAGATTTCCACTTAAGATATGGGGAAAATTGTCCAATCAAGTGAGGCCACTTCTAGCTTAACCATATTTCTTCCGGTTACGTCGGCGTCGGCTATGCGCGCGCTTCGCTTCGGCCTCAGTAAGCGGCGCAGGTTTTTTGTCGGCATAGGGGTTGTGTCCGACTTTAAAATCAACCCGTAACGGCGTTCCTTTCAGTTTAAAAACTTCACGGAAAGTATTTTCCAGATAGCGCCGGTAGGTTTCCGGTACATGATTGAGCATGGTGCCATGCACGATGATTAGCGGCGGATTGGAACCACCCTGATGGGCATAGCGCATTTTGGGGCGTGACATGCCACCGCGCGGCGGTGGATGTTTCTCGATCGCCGCAATCAATGCACGTGTCAATTTGGGTGTTGATAAATCGGCCATGGCAGCCGCATAGGCTTGGTCAATGGAAGGCAGTAGATTTTTCATGCCGCTGCCGTGCAGTGCAGAAATATAGTGCAATTGCGCAAAGCTCAGAAAAGCCAGTTTACGGGTCAGTTCGCGTTTAATCGTGTCACGCTGGTATTCGTCTAAACCATCCCATTTGTTAACCGCGATGACCAGCGCGCGTCCTGTTTCCAGTATAAATCCGGCAATATGGGCATCCTGATCGGAAATCTCATTTTTTGCATCCAGAATTAGGACAGCAACATTGGCATCTTCGATGGCCTGCAAGGTTTTGATAACTGAGAATTTTTCTATGGTTTCGAACACATGGCCACGACGACGCAAACCCGCCGTGTCGATTAATGTATAGTGTTTGTCCTTATACGCAAAATCGATGTAAATACTATCGCGTGTCGTTCCCGGTTGATCAAATGCGATCACCCGTTCTTCGCCTAGTAAGGTGTTGATGAGCGTCGATTTCCCGACGTTGGGACGGCCGACAATCGCAATTTTTGGATACTTGCTCTCGGGTGGCTCTTCCTCGATATCTGGAAAATCTGCTAACGCATAATCGGCCAGTTCCTTGATATTATCACCATGTATGGCTGACACTGCACAAGGATCACCCAGACCTAATTCATAGAATTCAGCCGTGACGACGGCTGTCGCCATACCTTCCGTTTTATTCACGACCAGCAGTATTTTTTGCCCGGATTTGCGTAATTGCTCGGCAATAATTTTGTCATGTGCTGTTACCCCTTGGCGGCCATCCACGATAAACAGTACTTTGTCCGCTTCATCAATCGCTTGCAACGTCTGCTTGGCCATAGCATGCAAGATGCCTTCTTTAACAACCGGCTCAAAGCCGCCGGTATCCATCACCAGATAGGGTTTGTCCCCTATCCTGCCTTGACCATAATGGCGATCCCGTGTCAGACCGGGAATATCAGCAACGATGGCATCGCGGGTGCGGGTGAGACGATTAAACAAGGTTGATTTGCCAACATTCGGGCGACCAACCAAAACAAGTGTAGGTTTCATGATTTTTTGCTGCCAGTACCGTACACGCTAGGTGTCATTAAATGGAAAGGGTTCATATCCGTGTTACCAGAATCCAGATGAATCGCTAAGATTCAGAGAGACTTACAAGAATTTCTAGAATTGCGTACTAAAAGCGTAAACACCGCCCTTTGCTGTTTGCACTATAAACCCGTCAGGCAATAAACTAGCTGAGTTCTGAATAATACTGCCGTCAGTGGCCGAGCGCGCTATCAAAGCACCATCATAATTCCGTAATAAATTGACATAGCCTTGGTCATCCCCTACTACAATATATTGTCCTCTGATGATAGGTCTCGTCAGTTTTTTACTACCTAACCGGCTCTGTTTCCACATGCTGGCACCACTGAGCAGTTCATAGGCGGCAATGATACCTTTCTCTTCAGTCACATACACATAGTCATTGTCCATAGTCAGACCGGCGCTGCTGGATGATTCACGCGCCCAGATTTGCGCGCCATCATTAATCGCAAAACAGGCGACACGCCCCTGATATGCTGCTGCGCAGACGAATCGATTGTTAACCACCGGTGCGCTGGTAATATCCGTCATGCGTTCCAGTTCAGTGACGCCGCGGGGTTGTGAGACTGCGACTTCCCAGCCAATGTTGCCATTAAACAGACTCATTGCCACCATTTTCCCGCCAGGAAAACCGGCAAACACAGCGCCATGTGAAATCGTTATTCCAGCTGTGCTCCGCACAGTTAATGAAGGCGTTGCGCCCTGGTAAACCCATTTACGCTTTCCATCAATAGCATCGAGCCCAAATATCCGGCCATCGACAGTACGCACAACTACGATATTATTTTGTACTTGCGGTGTACTGAGAATTTCACTGGTGACTGATGCTTGCCATAATGTATGCCCGGATTCGTTATACGCAAGTAGTTCGCCTTTAAATGTTCCAATCAGAATCAGTCCTTCACCAACACCAACGCCTGCAGAAAACTTATTTTTCGTTTTGACTTGCCACAGTTCTTTTCCGCTTGCCGCATCATACTTGGTCAGTTTCCCTTCTTCATCCGCTGTGTATACTGCGCCATTGTCATAGGCGGTATAAAAGGAGGCGATATGATTCTCACTGACTTTATCTTTCCATTTTAAAGGAATCGGATCAGCTGCCTTTAAAGCATCGAGCTCTTCTTTTTCATAGTCGATAACTTCTTCCTTGACTAATATATCGGATAGCTTCGTACTCATTGATTCAATGATAGGCATATCAAGAGGATTCATCGTGCTGCCACAGCCTGATAGCAACAGGGCGAATATCATCCAATATTGTAATATCCGCCAGGATCTGACGAAATCCAACAGAAAAGTCACTTTTTGATAATTATTCAGAATCGCCTAATGCATCGAGTTTCATTTGAACAATATTGTAATAATTGTTATTTTTACTTAACTTATCGATAGCGGTTTGATAACTTAGCCGTGCTTCAGAAATTTTCTTTGCCGCCACCTGAATGTCACCTTTACGATCCCAATATAACCCTGCAAAGGATTCACCTTGCCCGGCATTCAAAATCCGTAATGCTTCATCGTATTTTCCCTCATCCAGCAAAATACCAGATATTCTTAAGCGCACCAGATCGCGTAACTCTGTTTCTTTCGTATGATCGATAATCCATTGCAGGTTCTGTATCGCACGTTTATTGTTGCTTGCCTGCACATCGGCTTGTGCCGCAATCAACGCGGCACGAGGCGCATAACCGCTGGATGAAAATCCTTCTGTGAGCAATTGAGCCGCATCATTAATTTTTATTGGGTCATTTGACGATTGAACTTGCCGTATCAGGTTATATAAATCGGCTGCCTGTTGTGCTTGTTGTTGTTGATAATACTTCCAGAGTTGCATGCCGCCAATCGTTACAAGAATAACTGTTAACACAACAGTAATCGCGGTGCCAAACCTGTCCCACCATGCCTTGAATCCATCCATTTCTTCTCGTTCTTCAAAACTATAAGTTGCCATTATATCTTCCTGAATAAATGCTAAATAACATGAACACCGAACTGACTAAAGATTGCAATTTACCGTGAGAAATGTCACAGTAGTAATGTTACGAATGTCTTTTCCTGATTAAATCAGTGACCCTATCTAATTTAACGCTCGCTTGCTCGATGGGCGCACGTAGCGGTTTGATAGTTACTTCCTGCGCATTAACTTCATCATCACCAATAATCATTGCATAATGGGCACCTGTGGCATCCGCTTTCTTCATCTGAGATTTAAAGCTGCCGCCCCCACAATGTAATACGACGTTAAATCCTTCATCGCGAAGCGATTCAGCACATTTCCAAGCATAATCGATCACTTGTTCGCCGTGATGAACAATATAAATATCAGGTACAGGTTGCGTGATCTCCTTTCCGCATTCCTGCATCAACGCTAGCAATCGCTCTATACCCATTGCAAAGCCACACGCTGGAGCGGATTTTCCTCCGACTTGTTCCAGTAACCCATCGTATCTTCCGCCCGCACACACAGTCCCTTGCGCGCCCAGCTTATCGGTTATCCATTCAAATACCGTGCGGTTGTAGTAGTCAAGCCCTCTTACCAAGCGTAAATTAATCTCAAAATTAATACCTTGTTCACGCAGTATATGCTGCAATGACTCAAAATGGACCCATGATTCAACATCCAGATCATCAATTAATTTTGGCGCACTCTCGATGATTTCCTGCATTTTTGGATTTTTGCTGTCGAGTATGCGCAGTGGATTGGTATGCAAACGTCTTAATGAATCTTCGTCCAAGCCATCACGATGTTGCTCAAAGTATTTGATCAGGCGAGCGCGATGCAATGCACGGGATTCAGCATTTCCCAATGTACTGATTTCAAGACGCAAGCCAGAGATTCCCAGTAAATCCCACAAGCGTGAACACATGACAATCAATTCCGCATCAATATCCGGCCCCGTAAAACCCAGTGCTTCGACACCCACTTGATGAAATTGCCGGTAACGACCTTTTTGCGGCCGCTCATGCCTGAACATCGGACCGGAATAATAGAGTCTTTGCGGACCAGCATATAACAGGTTATGTTCGATGACGGCTCGCACACACGATGCTGTACCTTCAGGCCGCAAAGTCAAACTGTCATTATTGAGATGATCAATGAAGGTATACATCTCTTTTTCAACGATGTCAGTCACTTCACCAATGGAGCGGATGAATAAATCGGTTTGTTCGACAATGGGTGTTCGGATATTCCGGTAGCCATAGGTAGCGAGCCATTGCTGCACCGTCTGTTCAAAATATGCCCAGAGATAGGATTCATCCGGGAGAATGTCATTCATCCCGCGAATTGCTTTAACTCCAATAGTCATCAGACAGCTTTTCTCGGATACTTTTCGCTAACATATTTATCGACGATCTGACGGAATTCGTTGGCAATATTATCGCCTTTTAATGTCACCGTTTTCTGCCCATCTACAAACACCGGCGCTACCGGATTTTCACCGGAACCCGGCAAGCTGATTCCAATATTGGCATGCTTGCTTTCACCGGGGCCATTGACAACACAGCCCATGACAGCCAGCGACATGTTTTCAACGCCATCATATTGCTCACGCCACACGACCATTTCGTCACGTACGTACGCTTGAATACTCTCCGCCAGTTCCTGAAAATAAGTACTGGTGGTACGACCGCAACCCGGACAAGCAGCCACCAATGGCACGAACGCACGCAATCCCATGGTTTGCAGAATTTCTTGCGCGACAATCACCTCGCGCGAACGTGTTCCACCCGGTTCAGGTGTTAATGAAATACGAATTGTATCCCCAATTCCCTCTTGTAGAAGTATTGCCAATGCCGCTGTCGATGCCACAATCCCCTTGGATCCCATGCCAGCTTCTGTCAATCCCAGATGCAGCGCATAGTCGCAACGTGCAGCCAGATCGCGGTAAACCATGATCAAATCTTGCACACCGCTCACTTTACAAGACAAGACGATTTTATTGCGATTAAGGCCAATTTCTTCGGCCCTGGTAGCACTTTCCAGTGCTGATGTGATTAATGCTTCCCGCATTACATATTTCGCGTCTTGTGGATTGTTGGAAGCTGCATTTTCATCCATGATACGCGCCAGCATTTCCGGATCTAGACTTCCCCAGTTGACACCAATTCGTACCGGCTTATCATACTTACAAGCTGTTTCAATCAAAGTGGCAAATTGCTCATCGCGCTTCTTACCTTGACCAACATTTCCCGGGTTAATGCGAAATTTTGCCAAAGCCTTCGCGCACTCAGGATAACTAGTCAGTAGTTTATGACCATTGAAATGGAAATCGCCTACCAAAGGCACATGGCATCCCATATCATCCAGGCGTGCACGAATTTCCGCTACTGCGCTTGCTGCTTCCATTGAATTGACTGTAATGCGAACAAGTTCAGATCCAGCACGCGCCAACTGCGCAACCTGTTCGGTTGTAGCAGTTTTGTCAACCGTATCTGTATTGGTCATTGATTGCACTACGACAGGCGCGCCACCACCCAGCATGACCGTTCCAACCCGGACACCTACACTAGACCGGCGATTTGTAGAATTATTATTTTCAGGCATAATTTAACTGTATTGGGATCAAAAATGATTACAAGCGCTTTTATTCAAGCGTAAAACGTGCAGTTCCATCTTGCCGCTTATAAGAAGCCATATCAATTACTTTGTCATTATAGGTGAGATTAACTGCCGATGCATTGCCTATAACAATCGATAAAGGCCTTTTCCCAGTAATAACTTGTTCACTACCGTTCTTCTTAAGTTGTTCGAACAAAGAGGCACCTGAGCCATCGACTACTTTAATCCATGAATCTCCAATCAATTTAAAATATAAATTACCTGAGTCACTTGGTATTACAGTTGATTTCTCGACTCTCTGAATGGCGGACTTGTTTTTTGGTGGAATAGTTTCAGTTTTTGTATCCAATTCCGCTTCTGAACTTTTCTCGCCATTCATTCGATCATTAATTTCTGATTGCTGATTGGCTTGAGAACTGCTCGCAGTTTTCGCAGTTCCCGACAAGGGCAGTTGAATTTCTACAGAGGCTGTTCCAGATTCAAATTTTGCCACATTACTTACAGTATTGGTTTCAGGCGCTTTAATCCAGATATCATTCGCAAATATAAAATAAGCACCCACAATGATAGTAAATAAAACGATAACCATTGTTAATCGATTGTTGCCTGAGTTTTCCCGGTTTGAAGAAAACGATATTTGTTTATTCTTAAACGGTGTCCGTTCATAGGTTGATATCACCGGGGTAGATTCAGGAAGCAATTGCAATAAAGGAATTGGGTCTAACTGGACCAGGTTGGCATAATTACGAATAAAGCCTCGTAAAAAAGTGCGTCCCGGTAGCCTCTCATAATTTTCTTTCTCAATCGCTTCGATCTGTAGCACCGAGAGGCGTAATTGCCGAGATACATCTTCGACGCTCATACTTTTCATTATTCTGGCTTTGCGCAATAAATGTCCAACACTTTGGACAACGCTCACAGAATCAATGTCATTTAATTCATTTCTTGCCGGTTTATGTTCAATGTGAGTATACATATTATTCTGATTGCTATTGCCCTCGATTTGCTCGTTCTGATGATTATCCAGATTGGAAGAAACTGTGTCTGAATCAATAATCTGTATGGCAGACAAAGATTCCATTTCACTTTTTTCTGTTTCTAGTATGCTTTCACTCGCTGCTTGATCTTGCTGAATTTTCTCTGGGTCATTATGCAGTGTATGTCTTTCCGTTCCGACATTTAAATTAATATTGTTGGATTTAATATTTTCAGGAAGCTGATCATCGTTACTGTTTTTTTCGTTCGTCGTATTCATTATCTGATTTTTCCTTCTCGAATCGACACTGCTTCTTTGGACTCAGGGAAATGCTTTTGCAACTGATAAATATAACTGTCAACAGCCAGTTGATTTCCCATTGCCTGTTCGATTTTTATCGCCAATATCAGACTCTCAGGCGTTGGTGAATTATTTTTCTGAAACAGGACTAGCTTCGATTGTGCATCGGTTAAATTACCACGTTGAAAGTCAGTATCAATCAATCCAATCAATGCCGGTGAATAATTAGGATGGATGGATAACGCCTTCTGGAAAAATATTTGTCCTTCGTTATATTTTTGACGCTTAATCTCACAGATTCCCGCATTGGTATATGACATTTCCGGCGTTGAATACAGTGGATCTATGGCGGCTGTCATAAAATTATTTATGGCTTGATCCATACGCAGAGGAAAGCGCTGACATAAAAACCATCCATAATTATTGTGTATCTCAGGGTTCTTAGGTGCCTTTTGGATTGCTTGCTCAAAATTATCCAATGCTTTGCTATTTTCATTTAGAGTCATATTAATCAGCCCCAGTACATTATATGCAAGCGCATAATCCGATTGAGCCTTTAAGGCTTCAGTGACTTCTTCTAGCGCGACATCCAATTGTCCTCGATGAAAATATTCCGCAGCCAATTCTGTGTGAATTTTTGCACTCTGAAAAGCCCGTTCTGCATTGGCTTGAACCGACATCCCATTGTCTATGGGTTGCTGCACGCAACCGCCTAGCCCTACAAATTGCATCAATAGAAAAAAAATTGACAGATTTTTTTTCACTGAATCGCCTCTATCCTCACACCAGCTGTACGACGCGTTTTATCCTTCACCTGACCTGCAAGCTGGCCGCAGGCGGCTGCAATATCATCACCACGGGTTTTTCTAACCGTCGTAACAAGCCCGGCTTGCATTAAAACATCACGAAAAACACGCACAGTTTCTGCTGAAGAACGCTTAAAATCAGATCCCGGAAACGAATTGAACGGAATTAAATTAAATTTACAGGGTGTATCGTGCACCAATGCAATAAGTTCACGCGCATGCGCAATACTGTCATTAATACCCGCTAACATCACATACTCAAAAGTTATAAAATCTCGAGGCGCTGCCAGCAAATATCTCTGGCAGGCAGCCAATAGCTCCTTAATAGGATATTTTTTATTAATCGGCACCAGTTGATCGCGCAAAGCATCATTCGGTGCGTGTAAGGATATGGCCAGGGCAACCGGACAACGTTCACGTAATCGATCAATCGCGGGTACCAACCCCGAAGTACTCACCGTAACACGTCGCCGTGAAAGTCCATAAGCGTGATCATCCAACATCAAATCCAGCGCGGTAACAACATTATCAAAATTGGCTAACGGCTCGCCCATACCCATCATTACCACATTGGTAACAGCTCTATTTGCATGAGCTGGAGTATTATCGCTCACATCCGTTCGCAGTGTCTTGTTTGCAATCCATAATTGCCCAATAATCTCGGCAACTGTTAAATTACGATTAAACCCTTGTTTACCCGTAGAACAGAAAGTGCATGCTAAAGCACATCCAACTTGGCTTGAAACACATAAAGTGCCACGATTCGCTTCCGGTATAAAAACAGTCTCTATACCATTACCCGCACCAACCCCTAACAACCATTTGCGCGTTCCATCTGTCGCCACATAATCAGAGATAATCTGTGGTAACTCAATGACCGTTAGCACTGCAAGTTTCTCACGCAAACCTTTAGCCAGATCACTCATCGCATCAAAATCGGCAGTACTATATTGATGAATCCAGCGCAGCAGTTGCTTTGCACGAAAAGGTTTTTCACCAATTCCAGCGCAAAAATCCACTAGGCCTTTACCATCATAATTTAACAGATTGATTGTCACTATATAGAGACTATATGATCTTTAACGGGAATAAATACTTAATGTGGGAAAGAAACAAGCAATCTCTGCCGCAGCAGTTTCTGGTGCATCTGAGCCATGAACTGCATTGGCATCAATACTATCCGCAAAATCAGCACGGATAGTCCCTTTCTCTGCTTTTTTTGGATCTGTTGCGCCCATTAAATCTCGATTCTTTTTAATGGCTTCATCTCCTTCTAGTACTTGCACCATAACAGGACCGGATGTCATGAATTTAACCAGATCTCCAAAAAAAGGACGTGTGCGATGCACTGCGTAAAATTGCTCTGCTTCAGACTGTGATAAATGCATCATGCGGGCTGCAATAATTTTCAAACCATTTGATTCAAAACGTGAATAAATCTGTCCAATTACATTTTTTGCAACAGCATCCGGTTTAATAATGGATAGCGTTCTTTCAATTGCCATTAAATACTCCAATAAATTAATAAATTAAACGTTATATTTTAACAAAAAACACATCGACAATTCGTAAAAACATACCGTATTGTGTCAAAGACAAATTATTTCGCTAAATAGTATTAATAAAGCAACTCGATATTTTCCAAATTGTGCACCACTCACTATGGATTGATCGAGCGAACTGAATAGCCCTGCTGTTTCCAATCTCTAATACCTTCACGGTAGTAGAAAATATTTAACCAACCCCAATCAATTGCCTTTTTAATCGCAATTGAACTACCCATACATAAAATGCCGTTACAATAAATAACAACAGGCTGGGTCTTTTTTACAATGGCACTTAAATTTTGCTCGGCGAAATCGCTTTTGATTGAAAGGTGATAGGCACCCGGAATATGTCCAATTTTAAAATCATCAAGCCCCCTGACATCGATAAAGTGATAACCTTTGTCGAATAATAATTTCGCTGTTACAGTATTTATTGTGCGAGCACCTTCAATTTTCTCTGGTGCCAGATTATCGGCTTTTGACGTATTCACAAAGCAGAATAACAAAATCAGCAACGGAAATAAGATTCTTTTCATTGCATTCACCATTATCGTATTATTTAATTTCATTATTAATTCCCGATAAAGGATTATTCAAAATCAAACTGTAGTCCTCACGATACTTAATCAGCTCTATGGCGATCTCGAAAATATTTCTTATTTTCATAATATATTTCACTATGATTATCTTCAGTCCAGCCTGGATAGCCCAAGAGTGGAATAGGCGTCAAATCAGAGCTTGACGATAAATCTTGTAATAAAAAGGACTCTAATATTGAATCGATTAAGTGTAATTGCTTTAACAAAGTCTTAGCAAAAAATGCTTCTTCAACATTGAAAATAATTCCTTTACCTGTCATTCCAACATAAGGATTCAATGCTTTCTCATACAACCCATGACCAAAAACAAAAAACCGCATTGATGACAGCATTCCCTTACGTTGTCGCCAAAACAATTCCTTCCATTCAAAATCGCTTAGTAATTGAATCAATGTTTTCTCGCTGCTCACAACTATAACACCTGATTCATCAAAAAGCGTTGCTGTATCCCTCAACGCACAGCGATGTTTAATCTTGTTTACTGATTCAAATAATTGAGCCTGATAATGCAATTGATTAAGTGCCGATTTTGCTCGTGGGAATGTATGCCATACCAAGGCATTAAAAAAATCATGCCAGTTCTTAGCCCTTGTTTGTATTTGACCAGTTAGATAAATTCTCGACTCATAGTTTTGCTCAAAACATTGCTTCCCAATGCCCTGAGGTACAAAGCAAATTTGCTGCTCAGATTGAGTCATAACTTGTTGGTTTAGCATCAGTGCCAGTCTATTTAAGTGAGAATGCTCAGGCCAAAATGCACAATTTGCAAAATATTTTTCCAAATGCAAAAACGGTTCAAACATGGGTGAAAGATTCACAAAATTTGGATTCCAATCATGCATGTTCATGCTTGGTTTAGAACATAGCTAAGGGCATATTGAAAAAATATGCTTGAGTATTAATGATCATTAATAAGCAAATCGTTTTTCACATTCTCTGCACGCAATAACTTTAAATGTTCCAAACCAAAGTGAATAAATGCAAGCGCTGTAAATATTGGAGCCAATAGATTGAGTATCGGTATAAATTGAAATAGGCCTGTCAACAAACCTAATCCCCATAGTGAGTATCTGTTTGATGCGCAAATTGTCTTAATTTCTTGTTTACTGGCATGTTCAGATAACGCGTCATATCGAAACAACTGCTGGTTCATAAAAGCTGCTGCTATAAAAGGAACAATAATTCCTGCCCCAACTGCCCACAATGGCATTGTAATGACCCAGATCAGTATAAAAATACCGCTGGCAAGTATTGCATTAATGATACTGCCGCCCAGGGTACCGCCATACTCGTGTTTAAGTTCAGGAAAAGAACGTTTAGCAACCAGCTTGACGAGCGCCGGCATTATAAAAATAGCTGTAATCAGCAAAGTGGTTATTATCACGAGCGGGATGAATAAAATTATATTGACCGTGCTTTGAATAGCAGAAGTAATCCACCCAGATTCCATATTTTGCAGCCATTCGCCGACACCGATCTCATTCAGCACCAGAAGTATCAGCTCAGAAAAACTATCTTGAAAAATGAAGCTGATAATGAGCCAGAAAAGTGTCGAAACTAAAATTGGCCAAATAACAATCCATGCGATATTAAAACGCATCAGATCGCGCAATGCACTTGCAGTTGCTTTAACAATAGAAGACATTTGTATCGCCAGTAAGTGATATGTATAGGCTAAAGACAACAATTATCTACGATATCAATATGATTTACTAGGAGTCTGTCGGACTTACTCAAGATAAGCACTACGATATATTAGGGAAATGCTGAATAATTCATCGCGCAGTAGAGCTCAAGCCGAGTGATTATGTAATATTGCGACAATTTGCCCAATTTTTAACTGAATCGCATCATTTTTTGTATTATTACCCTCATTTCCTGTTTTCAAGGCGCAACTAGGCTGTCTGTTCTGCATAGCCACCGGCGAGCCAGCAGCAAA
>NZ_JAYUWI010000083.1:0-4234 GCF_043753625.1 Nitrosomonas sp. | reverse complement strand
CGTATGTAGCACTCCCATAATATCCCGTTCCTCCATAATATGGAGTAGCCATACATCCACCAAGAAAAAGAATTCCAAGTACGGAAAAAATGGTAAGAATTTTTTTGGCATTCATAATATACCTCCACAATAAACCTCGCGTCTATAACGCAGTAAATACCAAATCTTTTTTGGTATTTCGGTTTCATTGTGCGACTTCTGAGCTGAATGGTGACTGAATGATGATGCGCGGTGAATTTTGACTAACTAATCTATACATCCCACTTATTTCTTAAGCAGGAGTAAAAGGACAGTTCTCATTGATCTCGATATTACGCGTGTCCGAGATAATTACAAGGCTGGTAACGGAATTGATTTTTGGCGAGAATTAGCAATTCGCCATGCACAGGATCAGGATGGCTCGAAAGGATCAAAGATTTGTGCATGCGCTCTAGGCGGTGCCCGGGCAGGTAGACCGAGATGATCAAGAATTTTAGTGATTGCGGCTTTCTCCAAGATGGCGGCGATGATTTTCAGGGCTCCGCCGCAATGCGGGCAATGTTCGATGTCGATGTCGATATCAAACACCCGCTTGAGCAAACGCGCCCAACTGATACGCACGGAAGCCGAGGATGGCGGCACAGCATCACTCACATTTGATGCATTACTTTTGTTTTTCTTGCTGCCAGGAATAATCTCAGCGCGCAGTTTGCGCATTCGGCGCAAGCACACCATGGAAACGAATAAGGTTGGGCCTTGGCCGGGGAACCAACGCAGCCAACCGTTGCATGAATTCCAGTGGCGACAGGGCAATGTGGGTCGTGCCATCCCGATAAGGCGTCTTCAGCGTTAACACTATTTGTCCATCCTTATTGCGTGCCAAGCGTTCATCGGCAATCGCCGGCCGGGTAATGTAGCGGCACAAACGTTCCAGCTTGTTACGCTGATTCATGGCGCAACGTACCCCGGCGTGCAGGCTGAAACCGTGGGCGTTGACACAGTACTCCTGGCCTGACTGGCACGTTGGCTCCGGCAAGCTGAAGAATCTTTCTAATCAGGATCCTTTTTGTCGTGTGAGGATACTTGAGAGATTGACACCAATTACGTAATTTTCTGCAATCCAGAGCTCCCAAAGTATCCTTCTGTCCTTTGTATCATCCTTGGATTACCCGAATGGAATAGGATCCTGTCCCGCTAGGCGAGTAGTGTCTCACCCGCGCGAAATACTCACCGGGCGAGAGCTGACGGCGGATGCGCGCATTTAAGGAAACTCCGCCATCGTCATTTCTGTCAATTTCTGGTATCTGGCTGTTCGGACCGTGCAAGGTCATAAAGGTATCAGTAGTTCCGCTCGTCTCAATGGTGTAGATAGCATCAGTTGTTATATTAAACCGGTACACATCGCTTTCATTGGCTGCGGAAATAGCCGCATTGATACTCGCGCCATTTACCCTAAGCTCGAGGATGGGGCTGGGACTGATGCCATCAGAGCGCACGGCAACCGCATAATTTCCTGTTGTGCTCGGACTATATAGACGAATACGCAGATAGTAGGTGCCTGCCGAGAGATTCCGTGTGATTTGCGTATTAAGATTTTCGCCCGCATCATCGTCTGATGTCACTTCGATATTCGGATCATTGGGGCCAAAGAGCGTCATGAACGTATCGGATGATCCGGTGGTGAACATCGTATGAGGACCGAAGGCCGGGATTTCGAAGCGGAAAACGTCAGTTTCTCCCGGTGTTGCGATATCAGCCTGCGTTGGATTGGCTCCAACAACAATGAGGAGTGGCTCAGGCTGAGGCTGAGGGGCTACGCCGTCATAAACAATACCCAAGGCTGCGCTGTCAAGAACATCGATAGGACGCGACCCGACCTGCCCTGAAGGGGTGCTACCCATTGGATCGGTCAGGTTTTGTCCAAAAGGACCGCCGTTTGTTGGCAGGTAACCCTGATTCGGGAAGCGTAATTGCCATTCATGCCAAATCTTATCGACCATGCAATGATTCATGAAGAACACCGGATCATTCGGCGACGTCATCGGCAACATAGAACCACCGACCCAGACATGACCACGATTGTGGAGGTTGGGGCCAATCCAGCCTTCCAATTGATTACGGAAGCTTGGATTGCTGTTCATGTTCCATGAAGGTACGTCATAGGGCGTGACAGCCATGACTTGATTGATTTCAGCTTGCGTAGGCAAGGTAGGCAGCCCGTTCTGCCCAAACTCGCGCATCAGCGGGCCGGCCGGTACCCCGCTGGAATTGATGACGGTCCATTGGCCAGACCGGAATGGCCCGGTGCGGACGACTCCACCGGCATCCCCATTTCCCCCGAGCAAGTCGTCATTCCACATGGAGGCATTCGCTCCTCCCGATGGCCAGTTCCAGTAGGGTATCCCGAGATTTGGGTTGCCTGAGACACGCTGAAGTTCTAGCTCGAGATCAAAAATAAAACGGCGGTGCCAAGGCAGGAAGGCAGAACATCGATGAATGTCGCCCATATTGGCGTTTGCATGCCTGAGAACAAATTGGTCATAGATGCCTTCGGCTTTTAAAGCTCGAATGGCGGCAACGAATTCTGCCCGTTCAGCAGCAGTCAAGGTATTTGCATCTTTTCTGATAGCCATGAGAATTTCCTCCTTCTCTCAGTCTGTGTTGTTTGGATTATTCTTGTACATGGGAAAATTCGACGGTATGCTTAGCGATTGCTCTTGCCAACTCCAATAACGAATCATATTGGGTATAGGGCAGATATTTCGAAGAAAACTTATTTTTTGACCTATCATGTTTATAATCAATTTCCTTTCCATTAATTGACAAGTTGATGTCGTCTTTTATTTCAATAGTGCAACCTTCAAAAGTTTCTTTATGGTTTGACATACTATGGACTCCTTTTTGAGCAATAAAAAAATTAACCGTCCTGTATTCTTCTACAATAACCTTTACTAATTAGCCGCTACAACATTTTTACGAGCCCGTAAGAGGATAGCGTTTTTTTGTGTCATTCATTCATTCGCATTGCAGTTTCGAGGTAGTAATCATTTCTGTATGGCGTCCATACCCACGAATCACAGCCGATATATCCACAAAATATCCATCCAGCCTGTCGTAATTTAAATTTGCAAACCCCAGCGTTCTCGGAAAATCCGCTACCGCATCTTTTATCCCTGTTGTCTTGGTAGTCAGCAGTTCAAGGCTCATGGTCTCGGTAAAACGGAATAGCTGAAATCTCCCTGATTTTGTTACCTGCTCAACCATGAAACAGCCATGGTATTGGGCCTTCAGTGTAAAAGTGCCCTCTTTGGCAATAGCCAATACCCCGGACTGCAGCGTTGGTATCCCTGTGCAGCCATTCGTTTCCGCTGATGTAATGTAGCAAGTCATGTTTTTAAAAGCGGAAGGCTCCTGTGACATTGCCGTGGGACTTTTCTGAATGAGTATCGAGATACCCACCAGAATCACAGCAAATGGTTTCATAGCATCTTTCCTTGATAGCCCAGCAAGATAGAAACAACCTGTAGGTGGCGAATTACAATTCACGCTGCCATCGGTGTATGAAATCTCGGCAATGTGATTTCCACCGGTACTCGTTGATATTCGCCTTGCCCAGCACAGGTTAGTTAAATGCTAACCCCTTTTTCTTTTCTGAAAAATGTAATCGTTTTGCAACCAGTTTTAATGCAAAACCTCTATCTGAGATTGCAGCGCAATACGTATCTGCCACGATGGCCCGTGCACCACCCGGCCCCACCAGCTTCACGAGTGTGGTAAGAAAATGCACAACAAGTAAAAGGACAGTTCTCATTGATCTCGATATTACGCTTGTCCGAGATAATTACAAGGCTGGTAACGGGATTGATTTTTGACGAGAATTAGTAATTCGCCATGCACAGGACAGAATACTATGCAATCTGCTAAAAATTTCAGCTACGAATCGCACACTAATGCCTATAATGACTGCTTTACCGATAGCTTTATCGACAAAACTGTAATAAATGACTTAATCAGAGCTTCCTTAATAGAAAAACTTTTAAATGGGAGATTATCCAAGAGAGTAATAAAAAAAATTCATACCTTATCTTCAGAGGCGAAAATATATTCGCAATTTTTTCTATAACTTTATTGTGCTAACTTGGGAGTAGTTTATGAGTGAGCTTCCCCCGAAAAATAGTCTTCCAAGGGTGACGTACAATTAACGTTACTATTGAGAGGAAGATGATGAAGAAGATACCGAAGCAGGAATACACGA
>NZ_JAYUWI010000082.1:0-12752 GCF_043753625.1 Nitrosomonas sp. | reverse complement strand
AGCCAGATAGTTAGCCCAACCTATATAGTTCTGATCCATCAGGGATAACAGACCCTCTAGATCTTCGCGCTCAAAGCCTCCTAGGTAATCAGGTGGGTAATTCAAATAACAGGGAGAAGGACCGAGTAGTACCAAGCGATCAAATAGTTCTGGCCGTGCAATAGAAGCCAACAAACCTACGCTACAACTTACCGAATGTCCTACAAACGTCACCCCTTTGCTCAAACCTAGCGCGTCACAAACATCCAAAACATCCTGTGCATAGCCATTTAGGTTGGAATATCGCTTCGCATCGAACGATGCTAGATCGGACTTGCCACTGCCAACATAATCAAACAGCACTTGGCGATGGGTAGACTCAAAGTAGGGCGTGACCTGATTCCACATAGTCTGGTTGCAACCAAAGCCATGGGCATATAGCAGCACTGGGCCATTATTGGCCTGTACATGAACATTATTACGATTAAGAATACTCAAGTGATTCTCCAATAACAACATTAATTAAGGCTATGTCATCGTTAATTGTTGGTCGCTGTAAATAAACACAAATTATCATTTATAAACAAGTCATTCGCCAAAAAACCAATAATTGATATTTTACTACAAATTCATTGGGTTACATCACCACCACTAACTAACGATGACATAGCCTTAATTAAACATATTTTCCGTCTTAATATGTTTCTAGGTGGCCTGGAAATACAAGCTGATGCCTATGTTTTTACAGGCTAAGATAAGGAATCATAGGGCCAGGGCCAGATCCATAATCAAGAATCTTATTCTTACCCATGATGATACCAACTGTTATTGGTTGTGCCTTTGCTTTAATGAAGATCTTGATAGTCATTTTCGTTCGCCTAGAAGTTTATCGTGTCAACAATCTCAATGCTTCTTGGTATTTTTCCATCGTCACCCGCAAAATCTCTTCCGGCAATTCCGGCGCTGGCGCTTTTTTATTCCAATCCTGCTTTTCCAGCCAATCACGCACGAACTGTTTATCAAAACTAGGTGGATTCTGCCCTGCCCTATACTGATCGGCTGGCCAAAAGCGAGATGAATCCGGGGTCAGCACTTCATCGATCAGATACAGTTCACCGGCATCATCCAACCCAAATTCAAACTTGGTATCGGCGATGATGATGCCGCGTTGCGCGGCGTAATCGGCGGCTTCGGTGTAGAGCCGGATGGCTTTTTCGCTGACTTTGGCGGTCAGTGCTTTGCCTAATTGGGCTTCCACTTCCGTTAATGGAATGTTTTCGTCGTGCGTACCAGCTGCCGCTTTGGTCGAGGGGGTGAAAATGGCACCTCCCGGTAGCTTCTCGGCCAATTTCAACCCCGCGGGCAGTTGAATCCCGCAAATTGCGCCGGTTTTTTGGTAATCCTTCCATCCTGATCCAACCACATAGCCGCGCACAATTGCTTCGATCGGCAAGGGTCTCAAGCGCCGAATGACAAATGCGCGCCCTTCCACTTGTTCACGCTCATCCTCGGCCACGATCGATTCCGGCAAAATACTGGTCAAGTGATTGGGGAGGATGTGCGCCAATTTTTTAAACCAGAAATCGGATAGTGCCGTCAGCAGCTTTCCTTTCCCCGGCACCGCAGTCGGTAAAATCACGTCAAACGCCGATAAGCGATCGGTTTGAATGATCAGCAACTTATCATCATCGACGGCATAGATATCCCTGACTTTGCCGCGATGCAATAACGGCAGGCTTTTGATACTGGTTTCAAATAATGCAGAGGGTTGCGTCATGGCTTTTGGATTTAATGGTGTTCAAGTTGTTTTTTAATGGCGGTGGCTTGTTGTAACGCCGTGTCGGTGTCCGTGTTTAACACGGTGTAGTGCCCCATTTTACGGCCTGGGCGCGCTTCGGTTTTGCCGTACAAATGCAATTTGGCCGATGGGTTTTGCAAAACCGGATTCCAGTCGGGTTCGCCATTTTGCCACAGATCGCCCAGCAAATTGACCATCACGGCGGCGCTATGTTGCGTGGTTGAACCTAACGGCAAGCCGCACAGGGTGCGCACTTGCTGTTCAAATTGCGAGGTGATGCAGGCGTTGATCGAATAATGTCCGCTGTTATGCGGGCGAGGCGCGATTTCATTGATCAATAATTCATCGTTCTGTAATACAAAAAACTCGACACACAGCACGCCCTGGTAATTCAGTTTTTCCGCAATATTACAAGCAATGGTTTGGGCTTGTTCAGCCAATTCCTGTGAAATTCTGGCCGGCACGATACTGATATCGAGAATGCCGTTGACGTGCTGATTCTCGGATACCGGAAAAGTTCGGATTTCTCCCTCCTTACCTCGCGCCACGACAACCGACAGCTCGCTTTTCAGTGGCATGAATTTTTCCAGCACGCAAACCGGGTGATTCAATTGCGCATAGGCGGCTAGCAATTCCGTTTCATCCGCAGCGGATTTCTGGCCTTTGCCATCGTAACCGAACTGACTGACTTTCAGGATACCGGGAAGCAAATCTGCGACATCCTGAGTGGCAAAGTCATCCTGCTGCTGTATGACTGCAAACGGCGCAATGGCAAAACCATTGGTACCCAAAAATTGTTTTTCTGCAATCCTGTTTTGTGCTATCGAAACACTGTATGCATCCGGACTGACGACACAGGATTTAGCCAGCTTTCGTAGCGAGTTCGCTGGGATATTTTCAAATTCGGTGGTAATGGCAACACATTGGCTACTGAGTTTTTCCAGCGCCGATTGATCGGCATAATCGGCACAGATAAAATCATCCGCGGTGCGTCCGGCAGGACTATCCGGCAATGGATCCAATACCGTCACCCGGTATCCCATTTGCTGCGCCGCCATCACAAACATGCGTCCAAGCTGCCCGCCTCCAAGCACACCCAGCATGGCTCCAGGCATGATGCGCATTATTTCGGCAACTCTGCGTTAAGAACAGATTCGGTTTGTTTCCGCCGGTATTCGTCCAGTTGCGCACTCAATTCACTGTTATTCACCGCCAGCAATTCAACAGCAAATAATCCCGCGTTGGCCGCACCCGCTTCGCCGATGGCAAAGGTAGCGACGGGCACGCCTTTGGGCATTTGCACAATCGAGAGCAGTGAATCCAGGCCTTGTAAATGTTTGGAATTAACCGGAACACCCAGAACCGGTAGCGTGGTTTTTGCGGCAATCATACCGGGCAGGTGTGCAGCACCGCCCGCTCCGGCAATAATGCATCTGATCCCGCGAGCTCTAGCTTCTTCGGCAAATTGAAACATCAAATCCGGTGTGCGATGCGCTGAGACTACTTTGGCCTCATACGTGATATGAAATTCATCTAACATGGCGACTGCGTGCTGCATCACATCCCAATCGCTTTTACTGCCCATCACGACGCTTATTAATGGTTTAATCATTTGGCATTAGTCGGCTAAAAATTTGAGAATAACTATTGAAAAGATCCTGCACGAGCAAGCTATAAAAACACGGCTGGCTATTTTATAAGTCTGTGCAATAATTGTGTCATTATTTCGATAGCTTTAATAAAAAATACAATTGGTATTATACTAATCTGATTTAGTAATGCGTCTACTCATTGAATGAAATATTGCTGTAATGCGTTTCGCCATTTAGATTATCCTTAAACACGGCCTGTACCGGAATGAATTTTCAACGCGGAAAACAAAATAACGACCCAGAAATCAATCTGATACCGATGATTGATGTATTACTGGTGATACTGATATTTTTGGTTGTCACGACCACTTATTCAAAATTTGCTGAGCTTGAAATCAGTTTACCCGAAACCAATGCGGAGAAAGTCGACAAAAATATCGACAAACCCAATAGCATTGATATTACTGTCAACGCACTAGGAGACTATACAATCAATCTTGTGCCGATTAAGTTTTCCAGTATCGAAAGCTTGCGCGATGCATTACTCTCCGCGGCCAAGAATCAACCGGATCCGTTTATTATTATCAATGCGGATGCCAAAGCAACGCATCAATCTGTCATCACAGTTATGGAAGCTGCCCGGCTGGCAGGTTACAATAAAATCACATTCACCACGGAAACAAATAATGCTCACTGAGGATTATTCCCAATCATGATTGAATTAATTAAAAGTTATTACAATAAACTCACTTTTCATTCTAAGGAGACCCCTATGTCCACAGTCAATCTCGATAATTTTTCCAAAGCCGCTCAATCCGGTTCGCAATATGTGCTGGCACCCCTTCCGTATGCGAATAATGCATTGGAGCCGGTGATCACCGCCAATACGCTTAGCTTTCACTATGGCAAACATCACAAGACTTATGTCGATAACTTGAACAATCTTCTGGCAAACAGCGATCTGGCAGGACAATCGCTGGAGCAGATCATTAAGGCAACCGCCGGGCAAGCTGATAAGGCTGCAATTTTTAATAATGCCGCGCAAGTCTGGAATCATATGTTCTATTGGCATAGCCTGAAGCCCAACGGCGGCGGCGAGCCATCCGCTGCGCTTAAACAAAAAATTGAAGCGTCGTTTGGCAACTTGGATGCGTGCAAAAAAGATTTGGCTCAAGCAGCATTGACACAATTTGGAAGTGGTTGGGCATGGCTGGTGTTGGATGGAGACAAGGTTGCTATCGCCAAAACCGGCAACGCTGAAACACCACTCACTAAAAATGTCCGCCCATTATTGACCATTGATGTGTGGGAACACGCTTATTATCTGGATTACCAAAATCGCCGCGCCGACTATGTGAATACGGTATTGGATAAATTGATCAATTGGGATTTTGCCGCAGCTAATCTTGGATAATTTCCTGATTTATGACTGATATTACAATCGCCCTGTCAAAAGGGCGAATTTTTGAGGACACGGCACCGTTGTTAAAAGCGGCGGGAATTGTAGCGCTGGATGATCCGGAATCATCGCGCAAATTGATTCTCTCCACCAATCGCGCCAATGTCCGCTTGATTATTGTGCGCGCATCGGATGTACCGACTTATGTGCAATATGGTGCCGCGGATCTTGGCATTGCTGGAAAAGATGTGTTGCACGAGCATGGCGGTTCCGGTCTTTATCAGCCGCTGGATTTAAATATCGCGCGCTGCAGGATGATGGTGGCCGTGCCTGAAGGCTTTGATTATGAATCTGCCGTGCAGCAAGGCGCGCGATTGCGCATTGCAACCAAATATGTGCAGACCGCTCGTGAACACTTCGCTGGCAAAGGCGTCCACGTCGATCTGATCAAATTGTATGGATCAATGGAATTGGCTCCACTCGTTGGTTTGGCTGATGCAATCGTTGATTTGGTTTCAAGTGGCAACACACTAAAAGCAAATAATCTTATAGCTGTCGAAGAAATCATGCCAATCTCGGCAAGATTGATTGTTAATCAAGCTGCGCTGAAGCTAAAGAGGAATATTATTCAACCCGTGTTGGATGCATTTTCTGAAGCCGTTAAGCAATAAAATCTGCCGGCAATCGAATTCACCAGAAATTTAATTTATACCATGATCCGAATTAAACGATTCAATTCAACCGATCCTGATTTCGATTCCAATCTTGAGAAATTATTGGCTTTTGAGAATGCCCAAGATGATGCGGTCGATATCACAGTAGCCAAGATTCTTGCGGATATCAGAAGCCGCAAAGATGCTGCCTTGATCGAATACACCAACCGTTTTGACCGGCTTTCCGTAACATCCGGTAAGGATCTCGAGCTGACGCAGGAAAATTTGCGTCATTCCTTGGAAACTTTACCGTCAATCCAGCGTAATGCATTGGAACAAGCTGCCGAACGCGTTCGAAGCTACCATGAGAAGCAGCAATTGAATTCATGGCAATACACGGATTCAGACGGTACGCTGTTAGGTCAAAAAATAACCCCGCTGGATCGCGTAGGTCTTTATGTACCGGGCGGCAAAGCTTCCTACCCGTCGTCCGTTTTGATGAATGCCATCCCCGCGAAGGTGGCCGGTGTGAAGGAGCTGATCATGGTTGTTCCCACACCGGGCGGGGAAAGAAATGATATGGTTCTGGCAGCGGCTGCAATCAGTCAGGTTGACCGGGTTTTTACCATCGGCGGCGCACAAGCTGTCGGTGCACTGGCGTATGGCACTGAAACGATCCCGCAAGTTGATAAGATCGTGGGTCCCGGGAATGCTTATGTCGCTGCCGCCAAGCGCCGGGTATTCGGCATCGTCGGCATTGATATGGTAGCCGGCCCTTCTGAAATTTTGGTTATTTGTGATGGCAAAACAGATCCCGACTGGATTGCCATGGATTTATTCTCACAGGCAGAACACGATGAACTGGCGCAAGCAATTTTATTATCTCCCGATGCAGAATTTCTCGATCGGGTGATGCACAGTATTGGCCGCCTGTTATCCGGAATGCCGCGCAAAGATGTCATTCGCGCTTCACTGGAAGATCGTGGCGCTTTGATTCAGGTGCAAAACCTGGATGAAGCTTGTGCAATCGCCAACAAAATTGCACCTGAGCACTTGGAATTATCTGTCGATCAGCCGGAAATCTGGGTGGACAAAATCCGCCATGCCGGCGCTATTTTCCTCGGCCGAAATGCGTGTGAAGCGCTTGGAGATTATTGCGCCGGTCCTAACCATGTTTTACCCACATCACGGACAGCACGTTTTTCTTCCCCATTGGGCGTGTACGACTTCCAGAAGCGCAGCAGCCTCATCCAGGTCTCTCAGCAGGGTGCTGCAAAGCTTGGAGAAATTGCTTCTGTTTTAGCGCATGGAGAAGGATTACAGGCGCATGCCATGTCAGCGGAGTATCGCTATAAAAATCGATAAGCCGGGGATGACCATCGTAATCACTTCTCGATAGCTTCGGGATTTAATCATGCCGGTTATTACTTCACGCGAGCATCCGCTCATTAAGCAATTGATCAAGTTGGAAGGATCATCACAGTATCGTAAAAGAACGGGGCTAACGTTGCTGGACGGGGTACATCTCATTCAGATCTATTGCTCGGTACTGGGCACACCGGAAAATCTGATTGTCGGTCAATCCTATTTTGAAGACATTGAGAACAAAGGTTTTCTAAATAGGCTTTTTGGCAATACGCGCCCTAAAATAACCATCGTGAGTAATGCCCTGCTTCGTGGAATATCTCCCGTCAAGACGCCGACAGGAATTCTTGCGCTCATCGCAATTCCTGAATTGAAGAAAGAAACCGATCATAGGAAAGAAATTTTCAGTGTTTTACTTGAGGCAATTCAAGATCCCGGGAATCTTGGCTCCATTTTACGTTCGGCAGCCGCCGCTAACGTCAGAGATGTTTACCTTTCAAAACAATGCACTGATGCCTGGTCGCCTAAAACACTCCGAGCGGCCATGGGAGCACATTTTTTTTTGCGCATTCATGAGAACTGTGACTTGCAGAAGGTTGTGCAGGAATTTTCCGGGACTGTCATTGCCACATCCATACAAGCCACAAAAACGCTTTTTGAGATTTCATTAGCTGGGCCGTCAGCATTTGTGTTCGGCAATGAAGGTGCGGGGTTATCTAAAGAAATGATACAAGCAGCCAACGAGAATATTTCTATCCCCATGCCCGGCAAAACCGAATCACTCAATGCTGCAGCTGCAGCTGCCATTTGTTTTTTTGAAAAGGTACGCCAGGATAGAGCAACAACAAAATTTTCCAATATTAGAACTAAATAATATAGCAGTGTATTATACTGCGTCGAACAACACCGTATTTTTGGAGCTTGCATGAAAATTTCATTTTTATCCCTTATCGCCCTGGTTGGATGTTTGCTATTGAATCCGGCCAATGTCATGGCGCTACACCATGAGCCTCAGAACAGTCAAGGATCCGCTGAAAAATTAGCTACTAACGAAGGGACGGTTATCTCTTTCGTCGACACAACCGGTTATACGTATATGGAATTAGAGAATGGCGGTAATAAGTTCTGGATTGCAGCGCCTACGACCAAGGTCAATAAAGGTGACCATATTCGTTTCGTTGAAAGTATGGTGATGACTAACTTCACCAGTAATACATTGAACCGCACCTTCAGTACAGTCATTTTTGTTTCTTCTACCGAAGTTAAGAAATAATTTATTAGGTAACATCGGTAAAGCCAATCAGCAATTTATTCTTGAGGCTTTTTAGTTCATCCCGATACGATGCTGCTTGCTCAAATTCGAGATTTTTTGCGGCATTCAGCATTTGCTTTTCAACCCGCTGAATTTCCTTGGCTAACTGATTTTCACTCATGGCATCATAGCGTGCCTGTACTTGCGCTGCTTTATGATTCTGCTGCGCGGACTCATAATTGTAAACACCGTCGATCAGATCTTTAATCCGCTTATGGACAGATCGCGGTGTTATATGATGTTGCAGATTATGTTGCGTTTGCTTATCACGCCGGCGTTTGGTTTCATCGATTGCAAAACGCATAGATTTGGTTATTCTGTCGCCATAAAGAATTGCCGTACCATTTATGTGACGTGCTGCCCGGCCAATGGTTTGAATCAATGATCTTTCCGAGCGCAGAAAGCCTTCTTTATCGGCATCCAGTATGGCGACCAATGAAACTTCCGGAATATCCAACCCTTCGCGCAATAAATTAATGCCAACCAGTACATCAAATTTACCCAGGCGCAAATCACGAATAATTTCGACACGCTCAACGGTATCGATATCCGAGTGTAGGTAACGCACTTTGATTTGATGATCAGAAAAATAATCCGTCAGATCCTCGGCCATGCGTTTCGTTAAGGTGGTGACTAAAACCCGTTCATTCTTTGCCGTCCGTAAGCTGACCTCAGACATCAAATCATCAACTTGTGTTGCCACTGGACGCACTTCAATCATCGGATCAACCAACCCTGTCGGCCGGACAACCTGTTCCACAACCTGACCGCTGTTTATTTTTTCATAATCAGCCGGTGTTGCCGATACAAAAACTGTCTGCGGCATCCTTCTTTCAAATTCCTCAAATTTTAAAGGACGATTATCCAGCGCAGATGGCAAGCGAAAACCATAATTCACCAGATTTTCTTTCCGCGAACGATCGCCTTTATACATTCCGCCCACCTGGGGCACGGTGACATGACTTTCATCAATGATCATCAGGGCATTACGCGGCAGATAATCGAGAAGCGTTGGAGGTGGCTCGCCCGGTTGCTTACCGGAAAGATGACGTGAATAATTTTCAATGCCTTTGCAAAAACCCAATTCATTCAGCATTTCCAGGTCAAATCGTGTGCGTTGCTCAAGACGTTGCGCCTCAACCAACCGATGCTCCTGATAAAAATAATCTAAACGCTCGCGTAACTCCACTTTTATTGTTTCAATTGCGCGCAGCGTAGTGCTCCGAGGCGTTACATAATGGCTGGAAGGATATACGGTATAGCGTGATAATTTTTGTAACATACGGCCCGTTAGGGGATCAAATAATGACATGCTATCGACTTCATCATCAAATAATGAAACACGCACAGCGGTTTCAGAGCTTTCAGCTGGAAAAATATCCACCACATCGCCCCTAACGCGAAACACACCGCGTTTGAACTCTAATTCATTACGGTCGTATTGCATTTCAGTCAGCCGTTTAATCATTTCACGTTGCGTGATTTTCTCGCCGCTGCGCAAATGCAAAATCATGCCATGATAATCAACGGGATCGCCGATACCGTAGATGCACGATACACTAGCGACGATGATTGCATCATCCCGCTCTAGCAATGATTTTGTGGCGGACAAACGCATTTGCTCAATATGCTCGTTAATACTCGAATCTTTTTCAATAAAAATATCGCGTGACGGCACATATGCCTCAGGTTGATAATAATCATAATACGAAACAAAGTACTCGATCGCATTTTCAGGGAAAAATTCGCGCATTTCAGCATATAGCTGTGCCGCCAGTGTTTTATTCGGCGCCATCACAATTGCCGGGCGACCGAGACGTGCAATCATGTTGGCAATCGTATAGGTTTTTCCTGAACCCGTAACACCCAGTAATGTTTGAGACGCAAGACCATCATGAATACCTTCGACCAGCTTCGTAATTGCCTCGGGTTGGTCGCCTGCTGGCTCAAATGATTGATGTAATTTGTACGGACTATTGGGGAAGGTTACGATCACAGGTATAATTCCAAAATTGAATTGTTTCTTCATGTCATTTTAACATGCCGGTCCACCTATTTTTGTGTGAGGATTTTTTGTGGAACTCTCTAATCGCGTTCAAACCATTAAGCCATCCCCTACCCTTGCTGTTACCGCTCGAGCTGCTAAATTAAAAGCTGAAGGCAGAGATATTATAGGATTAGGAGCAGGCGAACCTGATTTTGATACCCCACAGCATATCAAAAATGCTGCAATCGCTGCGATTAATAAGGGTTTGACCAAATATACCGCAGTCGGTGGAACACCCGGTTTAAAAAATGCCATTGTGGCGAAGTTTAAACGTGAAAATAATTTTGATTTTGAAGCCAAACAAATTTTAGTTTCATGCGGCGGAAAACAGAGTTTTTTTAATTTGGTATTGTCCGTGATCAATCCTGGTGATGAAGTGATTATCCCGGCGCCCTATTGGGTTTCCTATCCGGATATTGTTTTAATCGCGGAAGGCAAGCCGGTTTTTATTAATACCGGGATCGAACAGAATTTCAAAATTTCTGCAGCACAACTGGAAGCAGCGATTACTCCCAGAACGAAAATGTTTGTCATCAATAGCCCCAGCAATCCATCGGGAGCGGTTTATACGAGTGATGAACTCAAGGCTTTGGGTGAGGTTTTACGTAGACATCCACAAATTCTGATTGCTACTGACGACATGTATGAACATATTCTGTTATCGAATCAGAAGTTTATTAATATAGTCAATGCTTGCCCGGAATTATTTCCGCAAACGATGGTTCTGAATGGTGTATCCAAAGCTTATTCTATGACCGGGTGGAGAATCGGCTATTGTGGCGGACCTGCCCATATCATAACCGCGATGGAGAATATTCAGTCGCAAAGCACATCAAACCCCAGCTCGATCTCACAGGCGGCTGCTGAAGCCGCATTAAATGGTGATCAATCTTGCATGAGTCCAATGGTTGCTGCATTCAAAGAACGTAATATTTTTGTGACCGAGCAATTGAATCAGATCCGTGGCTTCCGCTGCTTATCTTCCGAAGGTGCATTCTATGCGTTTGCTGATGTTCGCCAATCAATCGAGGATCTCCATAAAAGAAACTTGATTGGTGCACAAAACGATATCGTGTTCAGCGAGTATCTCCTGGAAAATTCGGGTGTCGCTGTTGTTCCAGGCTCCGCTTTCGGGTGTGAAGGCTATATGCGTTTATCTTTCGCTACTTCATTGGAGAATCTGCAGCAAGCATTAAATCGTATTAAGAACTTGCTTAAGTGATCTGACTCGGCAGAAGAAACTACGCTTGCTTAATGTAGAGCGGCGGCAATAGCTGCCTTTTTTGTTTTCCCAGCTCGTGACGGAACATTGCACAGACCACAAACGTGATTTGAATGAATTTCCAACGTATGCACAACAAACTTGCCATGGCAGCTCACACAGGGTGCTATACACAATACCCCACTGTCAACAAAACGCACTAAAGTCCAGGCACGCGTCAAACTTAACACTTTCTCAAGTTCATTGACATTGATGTGCTCAATGTAGAGCTTGTAACTCTTAATCAGCGCATCTATGCCATCAATCCCAGCATTCGTTGTAACATAATTGTATATGTTAATAAATAATGAAGAATGCATATTGGGTTGCCAGCTCATGAACCAATCTTCTGAATACGGCAACATACCTTTAGGGGGAGATACGCCTCTAATTTCTTTATACAACTTAACCAGTCTTTCACGACTCAGATCAGTATTCATTTCCAGAACTTGTAAGCGCGCACCCAACTCGATTAATTCAGTGGCAAGCTGAATTTGCTTGGCCTCAGTTATAATACTTCGATTGCGCATAATATATTCCTTTCCCGTCGATTAATTTCTTAAGCTATAGCTTCCGCCGGCTTTCCTGCCATTAATATCGCTGCATGAGACTTAATAACAGCTTGCTCACGATTATCACTGGTTAACATTTCAGCAATTAGACGGTCATCAAAACGAAAACGGCAAAGTAACATGTTTGAAGCAGCCATTTTGATTAATTGTGCCGAACTTAAGTTATCCAAAATATTAGCGAGATCTTGGTTAATTCCCAAACGATAGATTGCCGATACCCTATCATCGCGCAACATTTGTTTAGCCAGCAACAAATAACTCAAATTGATGTCTCTGATTTCGTCAAGAATTTGATTTGTTTCCATTTCAACACCCCTTTAAATTAAAAAATGTCTCAATCAAAAATGCAAATGCGTAGGGGTAGATTTTCGATTATGCAGCATTGGAAGTAAATGGAAGTTCAGCCTAAACGAAGTTAGGTACTATTCCTATCGCAATGTAAGAATTTTACCTACACAGAAGAAGCGGAATTTTATTGGATTTGGAAGTTTCTTATGGGCTTGGAGACTAAGCCAATGTTCCGGTTTTGCCTTGCGCCAGAAAATGTAACATATCCCGAGCAATCATTGGTCTACTGAAAAGAGAAGTGGCCTCGCAAATTCGGACAGTCGGATAAGTGGTAATCTTGCTCACCCCAAGCCCTGCAATAGACGGCAAAAAAGGAGCGAGAGTATAGAAAAGGACGAGAAGGAATCACGCAGCGGGATTCAAAGCCAAGGTGGCAATATCTGCGATCAAGGGTGATAAGACACTAGCTGAGCTAGCTGAACAATT
>NZ_JAYUWI010000081.1:0-37115 GCF_043753625.1 Nitrosomonas sp. | reverse complement strand
GCGTACCAGCGGATACAGACCAGAATCACCTCAATCGGAAATCGCATTCCTTTTACAACCAGCATGTAGCCTCACCATTTTTTCGATGTCAACAGTCTCCACGAAGGTATCGATGATCTCGCTTAATGCGACAGAACCGGATTTCTTACCATTAGGAATAATCCTAGTGTTCGAGACTTACATTTTCTGCGAACTCGCCATGATAACGATCAGCGCTTCCTTAACGATTCGGTATGCTTCACATCCCCGACCAAGCAATGGTTCCCGTATACGCCGTTACCAGAATGATGATGCCGAATACAATGCGGTACCAGGCAAATACTGTAAAGTCATGATTACTGATGAAGCGAAGCAGGCCACGCACTGCCAACAGCGCACTGATGAAGGCAGCCACAAAACCCACCGCAAACATGCCCAAATCATCCCATTCTAAAAACTCACGATGCTTGTAGACATCATAAAAAGTGGCTGCAAACATGATGGGAATGGCCAGGAAAAATGAAAATTCAGTGGCAGCTTTGCGCGATAAGCCAAAAAACAGGCCACCGATAATCGTAGCACCCGAGCGCGAAGTGCCAGGAATCAGCGCAAGGCATTGTGCCAGCCCGACTTTCAACGCGTGTTTCCAGTCCATATCATCGACTTGTTCCACTTCAATCACATGTTCCCTGCGCTCCGCCCACAAAATTAGGAAACCGCCGATGATTAACGCCAGCGCGACCGGCACGGGGTGAAACAAATAGAATTTGATGGTTTTAATGAACAGTAAACCCATAATCGCAGCCGGCAGAAACGCAATCAGCAGGTTGATCACAAAACGATTGGCTGCCGGATTGGATCCGATGCCACGGATCACTTCGATAATCTTACTGCGATATTCCCAGCACACTGCCAAAATCGCACCCAACTGAATCGCGATGGTAAATACCATGGCGCGTTCATCATTGAAATCAAGCAAATCACCGACCAGGATCAAATGACCGGTGGAAGAAACCGGCAGAAATTCAGTCAATCCCTCAACAATGCCCAGGATCAAAGCTTTAAACAATAAAATTAAATCCATATCGCGCTATTGTTATACTTTTATAAAATTGAAATTGACAATAGGAACGTGCGGTCGACTTCACAATTTACTATAAATTTCCGCACCCTTTTCCTTAAACTCTACTGATTTTTGCGCCATCCCCAGCTTCAAAGCTTCTTCTTCGGCAACCCCCTGATTGGCGGCATATTCCCGCACATCCTGGGTAATTTTCATAGAGCAAAAATGCGGGCCGCACATCGAGCAGAAGTGCGCCACTTTTGCGCCATCCTGCGGTAAGGTTTCATCATGGAATTGTTGCGCTTTGTCCGGATCAAGGCTGAGATTAAACTGATCTTCCCAACGAAATTCAAAACGTGCTTTGGATAGCGCGTTATCCCGAATTTGCGCACCAGGGTGTCCTTTTGCCAGATCCGCTGCATGCGCGGCAATCTTGTAGGTAATAATACCATCCTTGACATCATCCTTATCCGGTAAACCCAGATGCTCTTTAGGCGTCACATAACACAGCATTGCGGTACCATACCAGCCGATCATCGCAGCGCCAATTGCGGATGTAATATGATCATAACCGGGGGCGATGTCCGTCGTCAGTGGGCCCAAGGTATAAAAAGGCGCTTCATCGCAATACTTCAATTGCAATTCCATATTTTCTTTGATTAAGTGCATCGGCACATGGCCGGGCCCCTCGATCATGGTTTGCACATCATGTTTCCAGGCCATCTTGGTTAATTCACCTAGCGTTTTCAGTTCGGCAAATTGTGCTTCATCATTCGCATCATAAATAGAACCGGGACGCAGCCCATCGCCCAGCGAGAAGCTAACATCATAAGCCTTCATGATCTCGCAAATTTCTTCAAAATGTGTATATAGGAAGCTTTCCTGATGATGCGACAAGCACCATTTAGCCATAATTGAACCGCCGCGAGAAACGATACCCGTCATGCGTTTCGCGGTCATCGGCACATACGCGAGGCGCACACCGGCATGGATGGTAAAGTAATCGACGCCCTGCTCGGCCTGTTCGATCAACGTGTCACGGAAAATTTCCCAGGTTAATTCCTCGGCTTTGCCGTCGACTTTTTCCAATGCCTGATAAATAGGCACCGTGCCAATCGGTACCGGGCTGTTGCGGATAATCCACTCTCGCGTTTCGTGAATATTCTTGCCGGTAGAAAGATCCATCACCGTGTCACCACCCCAACGAATTGCCCAGGTCATTTTTTCCACTTCTTCCTGAATGCTGGAACCTAATGCGGAATTACCGATATTCGCGTTAATTTTCACCAAGAAATTACGTCCGATAATCATTGGCTCGGATTCAGGGTGGTTGATATTAGCCGGAATGATGGCACGCCCCCGCGCCACCTCATCGCGCACAAATTCCGGTGTTATCAGTTTGGGCAGTGATGCACCAAAATCCTGGCCCGGGTGCTGACGGGTTAATAGTTCATGATTTTGCGCATTAAATGCCTCAACGCGCTGATTCTCGCGAATCGCGATAAACTCCATTTCTGGTGTAATGATTCCGCGGCGTGCATAATGCATCTGCGTGACATTTAATCCGACCTTACTGCGGCGCGGTTGCCGCTGCAAGTTAAAGCGCATGTCTGCAAGCTTAGGGTCTTTTAAACGTTCCAGGCTGTATGCAGAATTGTGACCTGATAATATTTCGGTATCATTCCGCCCATCAATCCACTTTTCGCGTAGTGCTGGCAATCCGGAACGGATATCTATCTTTATCGCTGGATCCGAATAGGGACCGGAAGTATCGTAGACCCAGATCGGCGGATTTTTTTCCGCGCCAGTACTGGTGGTAGTATCGCTCTGGCGGATTTCCCGCATTGGAACCTGAATATCGGCTCGCGAGCCTTGTACATAGATTTTGCGTGAATTCGGTAGCGGTTTTACGGCCGCCGCATCGACTTCAGCGGTTGTGTTAGAAAAACTTTTTGGGTTTAAAACTGTAATGCTCATTATAGTATTTCTCCTTAGAAGTGCCATAAAGAGCGGGAGAATAAATCCCAGCTTCCCTACGGCGGCATTATCCGCGTCAGGTAATAAGGGACTATCTCACCAAATATCAGACAATTCTGAAAACGGACCCCTAGCTGATGCTGTGAAGCTAATGGAAATGTGAAATAATTGCAAGTCTTACATCAATTTGAGAATACGGATTAGAAATGAATCTTGAACAAACTCGATTTAATATGGTTGCGCAGCAAATCCGCACATGGAATGTATTGGATGATAACGTGTTGGATCTACTGTACAAAATAAAGCGTGAAGAATTTATTCCAGCCGAAAATCGCGCAATGGCTTTTGTCGATATGGAAATTCCGCTGGGTTATGGCCAAGTAATGCTTACCCCCAAAATGGAAGCACGCATCGTGCAGGAACTTCACGTCAAGAAAACAGACAAAATTCTGGAAGTCGGCAGTGGTAGCGGATACTTAACGGCACTACTAGCCGATCAAGGTGCGCATGTATACAGTGTGGAAATTATTCCTGAACTGAAAAAATTAGCAGAAAATAATCTTAAAGCGCACGAGATTACGAATGTAACCATCGAACTGGGTGATGCTGCGCGCGGTTGGCCCAAAAATGAACCTTATGATGTGATTGTCTTAACAGCATCGACTCCCGGTTTACCCGATGCATTTCAGAAAAGCCTAAATCCGGGCGGACGGTTATTTGCGATTGTGGGAGAAGATCCGGTCATGGAAGCTTTGCTGATCACTTGCATAGCACCCGGCGAATTCACCACAACTGTGCTGTTTGAAACCAGCACAGTACCGCTCATCAATGCGCTGCAACCGACAAGGTTTACCTTTTGAGTATTAAAGAAGTTACATGTGTTATCCGACGCTGTGCTCAATTTTTAACTGAAGCTTCATCAGCGCCACACCCTTATCGGAAAAGCCCATGAAATTCATGCGATTTATTTTTACTGCCTATTTCGGCGTTATCTGGTACCCCGCTGTGCAAGCTGCGGATTTGATGGGTATCTATCAGGAGGCTTTAATCCAGGATCCACAGTATCGATCGGCACGTGCTGCTTATCAAGCTGCAGAAGAAAAATTGCCGCAAGGTAGAGCCGGGTTTTTACCGAATATCACGTTCTCGGCAACACGCCAGGTGCAAGAAGTGGAAACCAGTTTCGCCGGTACTAATATTATTCAAAATCGAGGTCTAGTTCTTTCCGCGACGCAGCCGCTCTTCCGGATGCAGAATATTGTCATCTATCAGCAGTCAAAAATAGAAGTCAGCAAAGCCGATGCACAATTTGTCGTTGCCGCACAGGATTTGATATTGCGGGTTGCGCAAGCGTATTTTGATGTTTTGGATGCTCAGATCGATGTCGAAGTCGCCGAAGCGCAGAAAAAAGCGATTCTGATACAACTGGAACAAGCCAAGCGCAATTTCGAAGTAGGCGTATCCACCATTGTGGATACCAATGAAGCGCAAGCACGTCATGATCTGATTATTTCACAAGAAATCGCTGCACGTAATGCGCTTGAAATCAAGAAACGCACGTTACAAGGCATTATTGACCGCTTCCCTGAAAATCTCGTGGGCGCTAAAGAAATTGCCGCCGATTTAACTAATTTGCGATATAGCAGCATGGACGAATGGGTTCGTGTGGCTGAAGAAAAGAACTTTGCTCTGAAAATCCAGCAAGCTGCGTATGAAATAGCCCAACAGGATGTAAAAAAAGTCTGGGCGCAACATTACCCGACAGTGGATCTGGTCGCTCAGTATAGTGATCAGACCGGTGTTGGTGGTGCGATTACTGGCCGTGGAATTGATCTCACATCAAAATCAATCGGTGTTCAACTTAATTTTCCCATATTCCAGGGCTTTTCTGTGCAGTCCCAAGTGCGCGAAGCATTGGCGCTACAAAATAGAGCATTACACGATCTGGAGAACACCCGGCGTAACATCACGCTACAAATACGCCAGCAATATCTGAATGTCACAAATGGTATTGCGCAGGTAAAAGCGCTCAAACAAGCCTTGATATCCAGTCAAAGTCAGCTAGACTCAACTATTCTTGGACAAAAAGTCGGCGTTAGAACCGAAGTGGATGTGCTGAATGTCCAGCAACAACTTTACTCTGCCAAACGCGACTTGGCCAAAGCGTATCACAGTTATCTGATGTCCAGATTACGTCTAAGCGCGGAAGCGGGTGAATTGGACGAAGATACCCTAACACAAATTAACGCGATGTTAATCAAGTAATGGACAATCTCCAGACTGTCACCCCTGCAAGTGATAAAATGATCGGCGAAGCTGGCTAGACAGTCGCCGCCTGTTATTCATTTTGAATACAGGGGGAGGAAAGTCCGGGCTCCACAGAGCAGGATGACGGTTAACGGCCGTCCACCGTGAGGTGAGGAATAGGGCCACAGAGACGAGCGTATTCAGTTACGGTGAAACGCGGTAACCTCCATCCGGAGCAAGACCAAATAGGCAGGCGATGATGTTGCTCGCAGAGCCTGCGGGTAGGTTGCTTGAATGTACAGGTAACTGTGCATCTAGAGGAATGACTGTCCACGACAGAACCCGGCTTACCGGCTGGCTTCAACTGAATTTTTAATCCGTTATATAATAAGAGCCGGGTGCTTTCAATCAATCGCAATGATCCGTAAATTTCTCCGCAAGGTATTCAGCCGCAAAGCGCCCGCTTCCAAATCGAACGCAAAGCTGAGCATTATTCCTTTTAAACACCACGGCATCCGGCGCAACCAAATCACTTCCTGTGCACTTAAAACTGCTACTACCCTTCAACAGGCCGGGTTTTCAGCTTATATAGTCGGAGGCGCCGTGCGGGATTTGCTGTTGGGATTGACCCCGAAAGATTTCGATGTCGCGACCAATGCAACACCCGAGCAGGTATATCATCTTTTTCGCCGGTCTCGCATTATCGGGCGGCGTTTTCGCTTGGTTCACGTGATGTGTGGCGCTGAAACCGTGGAAGTTTCAACTTTTCGCGGGCATTCTCCCGACGATGGTAATGATCATACATCGGTCCAACTGACCGACCAACACGGCCGTCTATTACATGATAATGTCTTTGGCAGTCAGGAAGAAGATGCTGTTCGCCGTGATTTCACAGTCAATGCGCTGTTCTATGACCCTGCCAAAGAAGAGATTCTTGATTACCTGAATGGCTATGACGATATCAAAGCCAAAAAAATGCGTATTATCGGGGATCCGATACAACGTTTCCGGGAAGATCCGGTACGCATGTTACGCGCCGTCCGCCTGGCATCTAAATTGGATATGCAAATAGAAGCGGAAACCGCCAAGCCCATTGGCGATCTGGCACCTTTACTACAAAACGTTCCGCCGTCGCGCTTGTTTGATGAAATGTTGAAACTGTTATTGTCGGGGTATGCGTTGGCTTGTGTTGTTGAATTGCGAGCGCGCGGCTTGCATCACGGACTTCTGCCAATGCTGGATGTCATACTCGAACAACCCTTAGGAGAACGCTTCATCACCATTGCTCTTAAGAACACCGATGAGCGGATCAGACAAGATAAACCCGTTTCTCCCGGATTTTTGTTCGCCATACTATTATGGCATGAAGTGCTTTCCGCCTGGGATTCACTCCAGGTTGCCGGTGAAAAACCCTTACCGGCTCTATTTAAAGCAATGGATCAAATCCTTGCGATACAGCATAAGAAACTTGCGATTCCACGCCGCTTTGATGCAATCATCCAAGAGATTTGGGTCATGCAGCCGCGCTTTGAAGCCCGCAGCGGGCGCAAACCCTTCCGTTTGATTACTCATCCGCGTTTTCGCGCTGCTTATGATTTCATGCTGCTGCGTTGTGAAAGTGGTGAACAGAACATGGAACTGGGTGAATGGTGGAAATCATTTCTATCCGCGGATAATGAACAACGGGAAAAAATGTTGCTCAACCAAATTTCGCCTATAAAACGCAAGAGAAAACGCAGCCGTAAAAAATCTTCACCCAATCTCGCTACCTCTCCGGCGGATGATTCGACCAAAAATGAAGACGGTTAATCTGTATTTGCCATGAGAAAAAAACCGAGCCAGGCCTTTATTGCTTTAGGCAGTAATCTGGAAAATCCAATTTCCCAGATACAGCAAGCATTTGATGATTTAAAACAACTTCCTGAAACTTGTTTAATAAGCCATTCTTCGCTGTATAAAAGTACGCCCATTGGACGATTGGATCAGCCCGATTTTATCAACGCGGTGGCATTAATTGAAACGCATCTTGCACCGCATGAGCTACTTAACGCATTGCTGGCTATTGAACTCCAGCATGGGCGCGTACGCGAATCTTTGAATGCGCCGCGTACTCTGGATCTCGATATTCTGATGTATGATAATCTGGAATATCGTGATGAGGCACTTACTTTACCGCATCCGCGCATTTCGCAGCGTGCATTTGTACTAAAGCCGCTGATGGAAATCGCTCCGGATTGTGCTATTCCAGGTCATGGCCACATTGCGCCACTGCTTGCAGCGTGCAATGAACAAAAACTGGAACAGATCAAGGCTTGAAATAATCCATCATGCTACTTGGTTTTTCTCGATAAAATTTGCTACCCCTATAAAGTATGAGAATTACACAGACCACTCTGCAAAAAATGGTTGAGAACAATGAAAAATTCACTGTTCTGACCTGTTACGATGCCACTTTTGCAACCGTCCTGGAAAATGCGGGCATTGATGTCTTGCTGGTAGGTGATTCTTTAGGCAATGTTTTGCACGGAGAAAATACCACCTTATCCGTCACGCTGAACGACATGATTTATCATACTCGTTGTGTTGCGCGTGGCGCCAGCAAAGCATTCATCATCACCGATATGCCCTTCGGCAGCTACCAGGTTTCGCCCGCGCAAGCTTTTGAGAATGCTTCCAGGATTATGGCTGCGGGCGCGCATATGGTTAAAATTGAAGGGGGTCAAATCATGGCCGATACGATCCAATTTTTGACCCGGCGCGGTATTCCAGTTTGCGCCCATATTGGGTTGACGCCGCAATCCATTCATCAACTCGGTGGTTATAAATTACAAGGTAACTCGGAGAAATCAGCGAAACAGTTGCTCGATGACGCAAAACTACTGGAAAAATCGGGGGCAAGCCTGCTGGTGATGGAAGTTGTGCCGGCAAAACTCGCCGAAAAGATCACCCAAACGCTTGCTATTCCTACGATAGGTATCGGTGCAGGCACCAATTGCTCAGCTCAGGTTTTGGTGCTCCATGATATGCTGGGTCTGGTTCAAGGTAAAAAACCCCGCTTTGTGAAAGACTTTATGGTGGATGCAAAAAATATCCAGGAAGCGATTGAAAATTATGTCACCGCTGTCAAAACAGGCCAGTTTCCAGGTAAAGAACATGAATTTTAATTGCTGATCATAGCGTGAACCTATTTAATGACATTACCGCGCTACGTAGCAGTCTCAATCGTGAACAACCAATTGCTTTTGTTCCGACCATGGGGAATTTACACGCCGGTCACCTCGCGCTGATAAAGCAAGCAAAACAATTATCCGATTGCGTTGTCGTCAGTATCTTTGTCAACCGGCTGCAATTCTTACCGAATGAAGATTTCGACCACTATCCGCGCACTTTTGACAATGATTGCAGATTTCTTTCCGAGCTAAATGTCAAGGCCGTTTTTGCACCCGATGAAGAAATTCTTTTCCCTACACCACAAGAATTCTTGCTAGCATTACCCCCTGTAGCGGATACCTTGGAAGGTGCATTTCGTCCGGGTTTTTTCCGCGGTGTTGCAACGATAGTACTGAAATTATTCAATATTATTCAACCGGATCTGGCTGTGTTTGGTAAAAAGGATTATCAGCAGTTACATATCGTGCGTGAGATGGTAAGACAATTGAATTTACCCGTTGAAATTATTGCAAGTGAAACTGTCCGGGCAACTGATGGGCTGGCATTGAGTTCACGCAATCAATATTTGAACACAGCACAGCGTGCGGAGGCTTGTCATCTTTTTCAAACACTGCTCCAGATCAAACAAGAAATTATTTCCGGTTGCAAAGATTTTCTGACATTGCAAGAAAATGCGACCAATAATCTTACTCAACGTGGCTGGAAAGTTGATTACATCAGCATTCATAAACGCAGCTCACTGCTACCCGCATACGTTAATGATGAAGATTTGGTAATCTTGGGCGCAGCTTGGCTAGATAAAACACGATTGATCGATAATCTGGAAATATAAGATCAGATATTTTTACATTTAAATTGCATTGTTATTGCTTTCTAAAACCAGACAGATAAAGAACAAAAAAATATGCAATCACTGAACACTTTCTGGTTATCTTGTCTTGATCATTTTAAAAAAGAACTCAATGCACAACAATTTAATACCTGGATAAAGCCATTACAGATTGATCCCGCATTAAATAGCGACAATGAAGTTGTACTGATTGCTCCCAATCGTTTTGTCTCGCAATGGGTAAAAGACAACTTTATTACGCACATAGAGGTAATGGCGCAAGCGTACTTTGCCAAAAAAATCCAATTCCATCTGAAACTTGCCGATCAAACCGAAGCAAAAAACAGCCTGCCCGATCCAGTACCGATGCAAGTACAGCATGAGCCCAAAGCAGAACTTAAGACCACCTACCCGCCTGCCAAAAAAACCCCTAGTGGTCTGAATCCCAATTTCACGTTTGACAATTTTGTAACTGGAAAAGCCAATCAACTGGCACGAGCCGGTGCTATCCAAGTTGCGGAATCACCCGGTATTGCCTATAACCCACTTTTTATCTATGGCGGTGTCGGTTTAGGAAAAACCCATTTGATTCAGGCGATTGGTAATTACGTATATGAAAATGACAAGAGCGCTAAAATCCGTTATGTGCATGCTGAAAAATATGTGTCCGATGTCGTCAGTGCCTATCAACATAAGGCTTTCGACAAGTTCAAACTGTATTACCATTCACTTGACCTATTACTGGTTGACGATGTGCAATTTTTCGGCGGAAAAAATCGTACTCAGGAAGAGTTTTTTTACGCATTCAATGCACTCATTGAAATGCATAAACAAGTCATCATCACCTGTGATTCCTATCCCAAAGAAATTTCCGGATTGGAAGAACGGCTGGTATCCCGTTTTGGATGGGGATTAACTGTTGCCGTTGAACCACCGGAACTGGAAATGCGTGTCGCGATTCTGTTAAAGAAAGCCCAGCTGGAAAAAATCCGGTTAGATGAAAATGTAGCCTTCTTTATTGCCAAACATATCCGCTCAAATGTGCGGGAACTGGAAGGCGCGTTAAAACGCGTTTTGGCTTTCTCGCGCTTTGTCGGACAGGACATAACACTCGATCTGGCTAAAGAAGCATTAAAAGATCTACTGGCTTTGCAAAGCCGTCAGATATCCATTGAAAACATCCAGAAAACTGTCGCCGATTACTACAAAATCAAAGTATCTGAGATGTATTCAAAAAAACGCGCGCGTATCGTCGCACGCCCCCGACAAATGGCTATGGCAATCGCTAAGGAACTGACTTCGTTAAGTTTACCGGATATTGGCGAAGCATTTGGTGGAAGAGATCATACGACAGTATTACACGGCTACCGGAAAATTAATGAATTACGGGTTTCCGACCCAATTGTGAGCCGAGATTTTAATGCACTGATTCTTATTTTGAGAGGTTGATAACTGTCTAACAACTTGTGCATAACTACACATTTTAAAGATTTACTATTTTTATCCACAAACCATCCAATCTCTATACAGTTTTCATACAAATGAAAAAATTATGCTATCTTGTTGATATTCATTTGATGTTAGAAACGATACAGAAGTATTGAAGACATTATCTAATTACTATTATTCTTTTATATAAATGCTTTTAATAAAAACTAACAGAGACACATTACTAAAACCGCTGCAAACCGTCACCGGAATTGTGGAGCGACGTCAGACATTACCCATCCTATCAAATGTTCTGATTCAGCAAAACGAAGAAAAGACCTCTTTTTTAGCCACTGATCTGGAAATACAAATCAAAACGGTTACAACAAAGGATCTTGCAACCAAGCAGAATTTTGCTTTAACGGTATCTGCTAAAAAACTTCAGGATATTTTGCGTTCGCTTTCAGCTGATGCGGAAATTACATTAACCCGGAAAGACGACCACCTGCAGGTCAAATCCGGAAAAAGTGCATTTAATCTGCAAATACTTCCGGCAGAGGATTTTCCAGAAGTTGTTGAAGAGTCAGAATCCGCTACCACTATCACACTGAAACAAAATGAATTAAAAAAACTTTTACACCAAGTTCAGTTTGCAGTGGCACAACAGGACATCCGCTATTACCTAAACGGACTTTTATTACTGACTGAAGATAATCAGTTAATCAGTGTTGGCACTGATGGACATCGTTTGGCCTATATTGCAGCCGGTTTGGATGAAACACAGAAAAAGCAGGAGGTCATTTTGCCGCGCAAAGCGGTATTTGAACTGTCCAAATTACTCGAAGATAATGAAGATCCGGTAAAAATAGAATATTTTACGAATAAAATCCGATTCTCCTTCTCGGATATCATTCTGACATCGAAAATCATTGACGGTAAATTTCCCGATTACAACCGGGTTATTCCATTAAACAACACCAAGTTGTTTGAAATAAATCGCTTAATCTTTCTGCAAGCACTGCAACGGGTATCAATTCTGTCCAACCAAAGCGAGAAATTCCGTGGTGTGCGTTTGATCATCAGTAAAGATAATCTACATATTATCTGTAAAAACAACGAGCAAGAAGAAGCCGAAGAAGAACTGGAAATTAATTACCATGAAGAATCCGTAGATATCAGCCTTAATATTACCTATCTTTTGGATTTATTGAACAATGTGAATAGCGAAACGGTACAATGTGCGTTTGAAAATTCCAATAGCAGTGTTCTGATAACAATCCCTGGAAATAAAGAGTTTAAATACATCGTCATGCCGATGAGAATTTAACAGCATTTCTCAGCAGGGATGATCCAAATCCTCAAAAGTTGAAACATTCTTTTTAAATTTCATAACTATAAAGCGCCGAACTGATGAGTGATCCAAACACCAATGTACCCAATGAAAGTCAAAAAGACTACGATTCTGAAAGCATAAAAATATTAAAAGGCCTGGATGCGGTGCGCAAACGGCCCGGCATGTACATCGGCGATACCAGCGATGGCACCGGTTTACACCACATGGTTTTTGAAGTAGTCGATAATGCGATTGATGAAGCATTGGCCGGACATTGCGATGATATTACCGTGACGCTTCACCCGGATAACTCGGTCAGTGTATTGGATAATGGACGGGGTATCCCGACTGGTATCAAACATGACGATGATCTGAAACGTTCTGCCGCAGAAATTGTAATGACCGAATTACATGCCGGCGGTAAATTCGACGATAACTCGTATAAAGTTTCCGGTGGTTTGCACGGTGTCGGTGTTTCGGTGGTCAATGCCTTATCTGAATGGCTGAAGCTGACCATTCGGCGTGATGGAAAAATTAACCAAATGGAGTTTCGCCTCGGTGTTGCGGTTAAACCACTGGAAATTACCGGAGAAAGCGAGCGCCACGGTACCGAAGTACATTTCCTCGCAAGTAAAGAAATTTTCGGCAATATCGAATACCACTACGATATTTTCGCCAAACGCTTGCGCGAACTTTCTTTTCTTAACAACGGCGTAAAAATCCACTTAATCGATCAACGTACTGGCAAGGATGAGAAATTCGCTTTTACTGGCGGAATCAAAAACTTTGTTGAATATATTAATCGCAGCAAATCGGTACTTCATTCCAATATTTTTTACGCCATTGGAAATAAAGACAATATTTCCGTCGAAATTTCAATGCAGTGGAATGACAGTTACAGCGAACAGGTATTGTGTTTTACCAACAACATTCCGCAAAAAGATGGGGGCTCCCATTTGACAGGCCTGCGTGCTGGTATGACACGAACGCTTAACAACTACATGGAAAAAAATGAGCTGACCAAAAAAGCCAAGATTGAAACGGCTGGCGATGACATGCGCGAAGGCTTGTCGTGTGTTTTGTCGGTAAAATTATTTGAACCTAAGTTTTCGTCTCAAACCAAAGAAAAACTGGTGTCCTCAGAAGTGCGGCCAGTGGTGGAAGAAATTGTGTCACAAAAGCTGTCCGAGTTTTTACTGGAAAATCCGGCTGACGCAAAAACCATCTGCAATAAAGTCATCGAAGCCGCCAGAGCGCGTGAAGCGGCACGCAAAGCCCGCGAACTAACACGCAGAAAAGGCGTGCTCGACGGCATGGGATTACCCGGAAAACTGGCCGATTGTCAGGAAAAAGACCCCGCGTTATGCGAACTTTACCTGGTCGAGGGTGATTCTGCAGGCGGTTCTGCCAAACAAGGACGCGACCGGAAATTTCAAGCCATCATGCCGCTCAAGGGAAAAATACTGAACGTAGAAAAAGCCCGCTTTGATAAATTGATATCGTCCCAGGAAATTATTTCCCTGATTACCGCGCTGGGAACCGGCATAGGCAAGGATGAATACAATCCGGACAAGCTGCGCTATCACCGCATCATTATCATGACCGACGCGGACGTAGACGGCTCGCATATCCGTACCCTGCTATTAACCTTCTTTTACCGGCAAATGCCCGAACTGATCGAACGCGGTCACATTTACATCGCGCAACCGCCACTGTACAAAATCAAACATGGCAAAAAAGAACGCTATGTCAAAGATGACCATGAATTAAAACAACACATGCTGAGCCTGGCTTTAGCCGACGCTGAGCTGTATACCGGTGAAGAAAAACCGCCATTGACCGGTGACACACTGGAAAAAATCGCCAATGAATATATTCTGTCAGAATCGGTGATTGAGCGTATGAGTCGAATGATCGACAGCAACGTGATGCATGCACTGCTGCGCCTGCCGGATGTTAATCTGAGCAGCGAGCAAGCGGCAATTGATAGCGCAGCCCGGCTGGCATCACGGGTAAAAGACATCGAAATCGTCGCGGAATATGATGAAATACATGAACGTTATCGCCTGAAAATCATGCGCATGTCGCACGGCAATGTACTGACCAGCTACCTGGATAATGATTTCGTCGAAAGCGCCGACTATGCGCAAATCCAGAAAACCGCCCAGGTATTTGAAGGCTTATTGGGCCAGGGTGCCTACATACAGCGCGGCGAACGCAAGCAAAGCGTCAGTGAATTTAAACAAGCCCTTGAGTGGATGCTGGAAGAAGCGAAAAAAGGCGTGAATGTGCAACGCTACAAAGGCCTGGGTGAAATGAATCCGATCCAATTGTGGGAAACCACCATGGATCCACAAAACCGCCGCTTACTGCGCGCGCAAATTGAAGACAGCATATTGACTGACGAGATCTTTACTACGCTGATGGGCGATGTGGTTGAACCACGGCGGGCATTTATTGAGAAGAATGCGCTGAGGGCGACGAATATTGATATTTAGGTGTAACTAGAATTTTGCTCGAGAGGAATATACCGTGCATGTTTTCCTAAGCTGGTCTGGTCAGCAGAGTAAGGCAGTTGCAGAAACACTATGTAGCTGGATCTCCCAGGTTATTCAGGCTGCGGAGCCCTGGATTTCGCTTGATATTGAAAAGGGTATGCGATGGAGTTCTGAGATTTCTAATAAATTAGAGGTTTCTAAAGTTGGAATTATTTGTTTAACTCAAGATAATCTTGATGCTCAGTGGATATTGTTTGAAGCAGGTGCGCTATCGAAAACTAAAGATGTTCAGGTTTGTACTTTTCTTCTTGGGTTGAATCCTACAGATGTTCAGCAGCCTCTCGGGCAATTTCAGCACACAGTATTCGAAAAGACAGACATTCGCCGTTTAGTTAGTACTATTAATCGATCTGTTCAAGATGCAGGCGAGAAGGCATTACAAGAAAACATACTAAACGAAATTTTTGAAACTTATTGGCCTGGTTTAGAAGAAAAAATTAATAAAATTCTGAATGCTAGTGTATTGCCAAAAAGTAAAGCTCGTTCTGAGCGCGAAATGCTTCAAGAAATACTGGAGATTTTACGCGCGCAAGAACGGCGTCGAGAGATTTCCGAAGAAATGATTAAACAACAAAGCACTTACTCTCAGTTATTGGCTAATGCAATAACAAAAAATCAAGTGGCACAATCAGGTCTGGCTGGCTTAAGTAGCTTAATTGGCAAGCAGGGTTCTGATATTCTTCCAACAATTGCAAGAATGCAATTTGGAGAGCAAGAAGATCCAAAGGAAAAAAAAGAATGATGTTTCTATGCCATGCTCACGAGTAACTAAGAAAACTGTACTTTTTAGTACTTTGTATGATATTGCTATTCCTCCATCTTGTAGTTTCGATAAAAACTAATTTTTATCTAGTATCTAGTAAGATAAGTAAAAAGTCGCCACTACGCAAAATTGTAATGGCGACTTTTTAAATTAAGCTGCTGCCCGTGACGCACGTTTACGTTCGTGTTCCAGCAGGAAACGCTTACGAATACGGATCGTTTTAGGCGTAATTTCCACCAGTTCGTCATCGGCGATAAATTCAATCGCGGATTCCAGCGTGAGTTGAATTGGTGGAATTAAAGTGACTGCTTCATCGGTTCCGGATGCGCGGATATTGGTTAATTGCTTGCCTTTGATCGGGTTGACTACCAGATCATTATCACGGGTGTGGATGCCAATCACCATGCCTTCATACAGGCGATCTCCGGGACTGACGAACATGCGGCCGCGATCTTGCAATTTCCATAGCGCATAAGCAACGGCTTCACCTTTTTCGGCAGAAATCAGCACACCATTTCTGCGCGGTGGAATTTCCTGGCGCATTGGGGCGAATTCATCAAACACGTGGCTCATCAAACCGGTACCCCGTGTCATGGTCATGAATTCGGATTGGAAACCGATCAAACCGCGCGCCGGGATGCGATAATCAAGACGGACACGTCCTTTGGCATCCGATACCATATCCAGCAAATCGCCGCGGCGTGCGCCTAAGGCTTCCATTACCGCGCCTTGATTGGCTTCTTCCACGTCGACCGTGAGCATTTCGAACGGTTCACATTTAACTCCGTCGATTTCACGGATCACGACATGCGGGCGGGAGACGGCCAGTTCGTAGCCTTCGCGGCGCATATTTTCCAGCAAAATAGTGAGATGCAGTTCACCGCGTCCGGAGATCAGGAATGAGTCGGTTTCGTTGGTTTCTTCCAGCCGCATTGCAACATTGATGAGTAATTCTTTTTCCAGGCGTTCGCGCAACTGACGGCTGGTAACGAATTTACCTTCCTGCCCGGCAAAAGGTGAGGTATTGACCTGAAAAGTCATGGTGAGTGTCGGCTCATCCACCGCATGAATGGGCAATGCTTCGGGATTGTCGATATCGGCCAGCGTGGTACCGATGCTCAGCTCGTCTACGCCATTGATCAGGACAATATCGCCGGCTAAGGCTTCTTTCATTTGTATCCGTTCCAAACCCTGAAAACCGAGGACCTGATTGACTTTTGCTTTTTTAGGCGGTTTATCGCCCAGTAATATCATTACTTCCTGCCCAGGTCTCAGCTTGCCGCGACGAATACGTCCGATGCCAATGCGGCCGACAAAACTGGAGTAATCCAAGGCGCTGATTTGCAGTTGTAAGGGTTCTTCCGGATTGCCTTCCGGGGCGGGCACGTGTTTAATGATAGTTTCAAACAACGGGCGCATGTCCGTGCTGGGTTTATTCAATTCCAATGTAGCAAAGCCATTTAATGCGGAAGCATAGACGACGGGAAAATCAAGTTGTTCATCACTGGCGCCGAGTTTGTCGAACAAATCAAACGTTTGATCGACGACCCATTCCGCACGTGTACCCGGACGGTCAATTTTATTAATCACGACAATCGGGCGCAGGCCCAGTGCGAGGGCTTTTTTGGTGACGAAACGGGTTTGCGGCATCGGGCCCTCGACCGCATCGACCAATAGCAATACACCATCCACCATCGACAAAACACGCTCTACCTCGCCACCAAAATCAGCATGGCCGGGGGTATCGACGATATTGATATGAATGCCTTCAAAATCTATGGCACAATTCTTGGCCAAGATGGTAATGCCGCGTTCACGCTCAATATCGTTGGAATCCATTACGCGCTCGGAAATCTGTTGGTGTGCGGCAAAGGTGCCGGCTTGATGTAAAAGTTTGTCGACCATAGTCGTTTTGCCATGGTCAACGTGCGCGATGATGGCGATATTGCGGATAGGGCGGGACATAATAATTCCTCAAAAATAAGCTGTTAGTTGTTGCGGTGGGGGCAGAATTATAGCACTGACTGTCAATATGACCAACTTTCAATTGACCCGGTAGAGACAACAAAAAACACAGTAAAGTTTTACATTATTAGTGTGTTAGTGACTTTACTTGATAACCGTAGTGGAAGTGGATTGCCGCTCGCAGGATTGGCGTATCAGCGTGCTTGTGAAATTCACAGGGTACGCTGATTGATTAAACTTGCAATTCCCCGTGAACTTGCCACGGGGTTGTTTATTTTTTCGCTCATTATTTATTCTTTGTCCTTTTCTGCGCCAGTCATCAAAAATTTAACCAGCAGCGCGAAAATAAGCGGCACTGTACTGAGTCCTGTAACCATATAATGCTCGGCGGTAAATTGATCGCCTTCATCCATGATGATGTAGCCAAAAAATATTGAGACCGGAGTAATAATAGATAGCGTTATTACCAAACCAAATAATCCTTTCATCTGTTCATATCCTTTCGATAAATTGTTTTTTTGAAGTATAGGCTTGTTGGCAAGGTATGCCCAGTATGTCAAAGTGCGGTGTATTATCGGTGAATTTATACAATAAGCAGGGTAAAATTGATTTTTTTCGTATTTACCGATAATAAAAATTCCTTTTCATGGTGCTAGAACCAATCCTTGTTATGACCAATTTCCCCGATAAAAAGGGCGCGGTCGCATTGGCCGAAGCGTTGATCGATCAGCATCTGGCAGCTTGTTTCAATGTGTTGAGTCCTTGTACCTCGATTTATCGCTGGCAAGGTAAAGTTGAATCGGCGGATGAAATACCCGTTTTGATCAAAACCTTGCGGCAGCATTATGACCGGGTTGAACAGTTGATCAAGATGATGCATCCTTATGAACTTCCGGAAGTGATTATGGTTCCTATCCTAAACGGATTACCTGCTTATTTGCAGTGGATCGCCAATGAAACACAACCACCCGATTAAATAATACTGAATACCGATGCGACTATTCCAATTTTTGTTACTCATAGTATGTCTGGCTAGTACGCCTATTTCTGCACAGGAAAGCAGCTCCTTTAGCTTGTTTTCAAAATTGCAGGAACTGGGTATCAATCTGGGACAAAGCAATCCGCAAGAACTTTTACCACCCGATGAAGCATTCAAGATTTCGGTGGAAGTACGCGATGGCAATACGCTGATTGCCAATTTGACGCCGGCAAAGGATTATTATCTGTATCGGGATAAGATTACATTTGAGCCGAAACAACCCGGTATGGTGATTGAAAAAATAACCTTACCGCCCGGAAAAATGAAGGAAGACCAGACTTTTGGTCAGACAGAAGTTTATTACAGCCCCATTCAGGCCATCATCTCGCTAAAACGCGAGGATCCCGCGAGCGAGCAACTGCTGACACTGGCGGCTACTTATCAAGGTTGCAATGAGCCGGTCGGGGTGTGTTACGCGCCCATTCACAAAGCCATCGATCTGACATTACCGGCAGTGAAAGCGGCGATCGGTGTCGTTGCTGAAGCGGTAATCGGCAAGGCGACGGCCGCCGGAATCGATGCGACTGCTGAGTTGTTTCAAATGTCATCCCGAGCACCCGCCATCGAAACCGAAGCGTACAAAATTGATCAGATGTTTCAAACCGGTGATTTCTGGCTGATCTTAACCGGATTTTTCGGCATCGGCCTACTGCTCGCGTTTACACCCTGCGTGTTTCCGATGTTTCCGATTTTGTCGGGGATTATTGCCAATCGCGGCAAGCATGTGACCAAAGGCCATGGATTTATCTTAGCACTGGCTTATGTACTGGGTATGGCAATCACTTATGCCATCGCTGGCGTAGCCGCCGGGTTGTCGGGTGCGATGCTGTCTGCGGCGCTACAAAATGCCTGGGTGTTGGGCACGTTCGCGGTGATATTTGTATTGCTGTCGTTTTCGATGTTTGGTTTTTATGAATTGCAATTGCCCGGAGTACTACAAACTAAATTGTCCGAGGAAGCCGGACACCTGAAAGGCGGGCATTTAACCGGTGTATTCGGCATGGGGGCGCTGTCTGCATTGATAGTCGGACCGTGTGTCGCAGCGCCGCTGGCGGGTGCTTTGCTGTATATCAGCCAAACTCGTGACGTGATTTTGGGCGGCTCAGCGTTGTTTGTCATGGCGCTGGGTATGGGCGTTCCGTTGCTGCTATTGGGCGCATCGGCAGGTGCGTTATTGCCGAGAGCCGGAGCATGGATGGAATCGATCAAGCAATTTTTTGGTGTGTTGTTGCTGGCAGTTGCCATTTGGCTGATTTCTCCCGTTATCAACGAAGTGGTTCATATGGCATTGTGGGCCGCATTGTTTATCATCTCGGCTATTTATCTGCATGCGATTGATCCATTGCCGGAAAGGGCTTCGGGTTTGCAGAAATTTCTCAAAGGTATCGGTGTCATTTCGCTGCTGGTCGGCATCGCCTTATTGATTGGTATCTTGTCGGGCGGCCGGGATGTTTTGCAGCCGCTTTCAAAAATCAGTATGACAAGCGCGAATACAATGAATAAGGGAGAAACTGCGGCTTCCAATCATGCAGCGCTACCTTTCCAGCGGGTAAAAACCATTACTGAACTGAATGAGCAGATCCAGCAATCCAGGGATAAGTATATTATGGTCAGATTTCATGCGGATTGGTGCGTTTCATGTAAGGAAATGGATCGCTTTACCTTTTCCGATAGCAAGGTGCAATCCCGCCTGAAAGATGTTGTTCTGCTCGAGATCGATGTGACCGATGGCACGCCGGATGATACGGATTTACTCAAACGATTTAAATTGTTTGGACCGCCGGGTATTTTGTTTATTGATCGTCAGGGAAATGACATTTCAGATATCAAAGTAATTGGTTTTCTGAATAAGAATGATTTTTTGACCGTGCTGAATGCGGTGCTGATTTAATAAGAAAACCAACTAGAAAAGCGAGTCATTTCGCGCATCGCTTCATTTAAAGGAATCATAATGGCAAAATTGAGACAATTATTAATCTATTTAGCTTTGGCTGCTTTGGCAATCACCACAGGCTTTATGTTGCGAGCACAACTTATGGGCGGCAGTTCGCAGCCCGCTCTTTCCAGCGAAGCCAGCCAGCAGGGTGCAAAAGCAATTCTGACTGCCAATCTACCGGATATTCAGGGAGAAAATCAGGCTATTTCGCAATGGCTGGGGAATGTGATTGTGGTGAATTTTTGGGCTACCTGGTGTACGCCCTGTCGCGAGGAAATTCCTGAGTTTATTGCGGCACAGGAGAAATTCCGTGATCAAGGCTTGGTCTTTGTGGGAATCGCTATTGATCAAGCGGATAAGGTGAAAGCTTATAGTGAGGAATTTGGTATCAATTATCCGGTATTGGTTGGCAGTTTTCATACCTGGGCGTTGGCTGAGGCGGCGGGTAACCGGCAATCCGCTTTACCTTACACCGTGGTTATTAATCGTTCCGGTGAAATTGTTGAAACTTATTTAGGCCGTGTTCATCTGAACAAACTGGAAAAATTGGTGATCCCGTTGCTAAAAGAAAATCCGCATGCTCAGCATCAAAGCGGGCTGGTTGATGGCATCAGCTTAAGGATCTTCTGAATAACTCACCTTTGTTATTCCGAACGATATGAGGAATCTTTGGAAATCAACAATATAGATTTCTCGCGTCGACAAACTTAGATATTTTTCTCTGACTGCTGACCGATTAAAAATGATCCTTTAGTTTTGCGCGGTTTTACCGTGCCAATTTTTAGGGATCGTGGACTAACGAATTTATGAATCGAGCTAGTCTCTGTCAGCGATAATCATGTAATATAACTTCCAGGAATGGAATGCTTTGTACACCTGCGTACACATGAGCTACTCTGTCCTTGCAATACTACATTCTGATTTTTGCGAATACTTACCAGAAATTCAATAAATCCGTAAATTTCAGATCAATAACGTATTGAAGGTAGCTTAAAGCAAGAGCCTTTAATCAAATGTGACGAGGGATATTTTCCGTTAATCATTTGGGAGCGCTTAATCATGACACAATTGAATAGCCGTTTCATCGCATTCTTCTTAATTATTCAAATGGCTCTTTTCTCGGGCTGCGCGTCAACACCGCAGTTTGAGGGAGCCAGAGAACAATACGATGATATTGTCATTACCACGAAGGTTCACGAAGCAATTCTTGACGAGCCCTCCCTGAGACCCTTTGATATTAATATCAGAACCACAAAAGGTGTCGTAGAACTGAGCGGCCTGGTCAATTCCCGCGACGATATGTACAAAGCGATTGCGATTGCACGCAGTATCAGTGGCATAAAGTTTATCAAGAATGACCTGCGAATCCAGGGAACCGGCGATTATTAATCGTTAATCGTCCATGTAAGTTTATCAAGTTAAATATGCTGTTGGCTGATTTTGTACTAATTATCCACTTTTTCTATGTGTTGTTTGTCGTTGCCAGCTTGCCTGTCATCTGGTTGGGTGCGTGGTTTAAGCTGGCGTTTGTCAGAAACCCTTGGTTTCGTTATCTACATCTTGCCGCCATTTTATTCGTCGTGGCTGAATCCTTGCAGGGTGTCGTTTGCCCGTTAACATTATGGGAAAATACATTGCGTCAGATCGAAACAAACAGTAGTTTTATTCAGCAATGGCTGCATAAAATCATGTTTTATACTGTGCCTGAAGGCTTGTTCACAGTAGTTTATGTTCTGTTTGCTGGCTTGGTTGCCGCAACTTTCAAATGGGTACCGCCGGAACCTCGTAAAAATCTTCCCTGATTATCTTGAAGCAAGGCGGCTGTCGTTCGTTTCTTCTGAATCGGATATCAGCATTTCTTCAATGGTGGGTTCAAATACTTCTTCATCAAATGCGGTGTCGCCGTCGATTACCGGCTCCCCTCGAGCTTTTAAGTTGAAAAAATCATACCGGGATGCATCTGCCAGATGCGATAGCTGAATATTTTGTATGGAGCGAAACATCGTTTCCAATCTGCCGGGAAATTTTTTATCCCATTGTTGCATCATTTCTTTGATGGCTTGGCGCTGCAGGTTTTTTTGCGATCCGCACAGGTTGCAGGGAATAATCGGAAAATTTTCTGCTTCAGCATAAGCGGCCAAATCTTTTTCTTTGCAGTAAGCCAGCGGCCGGATAACAATGTGTTTTCCGTCATCGCTGACCAGTTTGGGCGGCATGGCTTTAAGTTTTCCGCCATAAAACATGTTAAGAAACAAGGTTTCAAGAATGTCATCCCGATGATGGCCCAGTGCTATCTTGGTGGCGCCCAATTCACTGGCAACGCGATATAACACGCCGCGACGCAAGCGTGAGCAAAGACTACAAGTGGTTTTTCCTTCTGCAATGACACGTTTTACGACACTATAGGTATCTTGTTCAACGATACGATAAGGCATACCGATATCAGTCAGATAGCCCGGCAGCACTTGTTCAGGAAAACCAGGCTGCTTTTGGTCCAGATTAACCGCTATCAGCTCAAATTCTAACGGAGCATGGGCTTGTAAATTGCGCAGAATATCCAGCAAGGCATAACTATCCTTACCGCCGGACAAGCACACCATGATCCGGTCACCGGCTTCGATCATGTTGAAATCAGCAATGGCTGTTCCTACTTGCCGTCTTAAGCGTTTGTGGAGCTTATTGGTATTATACTGTTGTTTTTTTTGCATTATCTCGGCAAGTTGTGAGGAAGATAGGGATTATTTTTTGCACTGAGCAGACGCTATGGGTCTTGTGGCAGAATATTAGACAAATGAGATGGAACAATTTAGCATAGCTAGATTCTAAGCAAGACGGATAAACGAGTTCGGGAATTATTTTTTAGGAGAATTCTATGAACAGGATTATACCATTTGTGACCTTGGTCTTGTTTTCAACCCATTGTTACTCGAGTGCAAGCTATCTCACTAGTGAAATTGATATTGGTAAATCGGGTGATTCAAGTAAGGTGTCGCGGACCATTAGGTTGACTCAGGTGGATAATATGTTTTTACCTTCTGAAATTACGGTCAAAGAAGGCGAAACGATCCAGTTTATTATAAAAAATGGCGGCAACAGAAAACATGAGATGTTGATGGGTTCAATGGCAGATCTGAAGAAAACTGCTAATATGCGGCGCATGTTTCCTGAAAAGGTTCATTCTGAAGCACATTTGGTACAATTGGAACCCGGTGAACAAAAAGAATTTATCTGGCAGTTTACCAGTGCGGGAACCATTAATTTTGCCTGTCCGTTGCCAGGTCATTTTAAGCAGATGCATGGAACAATAACTGTGGAGAAGAAATGAAAATACGAGTAAGTACCCTATTAGCTGGATCAATCATTGCTGTCAGTTTGCTGAGCATTGCTTCACAAGCGGCTGCTACAGCGACCGTTGACGTTTATAAAAGCCCGACCTGTAAGTGCTGTGCTAAATGGGTCGATCATATGCGCGAACACGGTTTTACCGTAAAAACACATGACGTTGGTAATAAAGAAATAAGAATAAAATCAGGCATTTCTGAATCGCTGGGTTCGTGCCATACGGCATTGGTTAACGGCTATGCGATCGAGGGGCATGTGCCAGCGCCTGATATTCTACGCTTGCTCAAAGAAAAACCTAAAGCAGTTGGACTGGCTGTACCGGATATGCCGCACGGAACCCCTGGTATGGAAGGTGCTCGTAGTGATCCTTATAATGTTTTATTGATTAAAGAACGCGATGAAGCACGCAAGGATACGACTATTTATAACCGCTATGACCCCTATGCAAAGAAAGCCGAGCAATCACAGCCAGCCGATTCCGAGTCGGAGAAGAGCGGTTCAATCATGCGTTTAAAGTAATCGTAATTTTTTCATGATAATACGTATGTTTCTGCTGTATGGTGTAGTGGCACTGCTATTGGGTTGTGGCGATTCTGCACCATTCAGCGCGCTATCCGGGCAACCTCGGATCGATCATAAAACGGGTTTGGTCAAACGAAATTTTGATCAAGCGCAAATCAAACGGGGTGAAAGCGTTTATGCTGCAAATTGCGTTGGCTGTCATGGACCCAATGGAGAAGCGACACCGGATTGGCGCAAACCCGGTGCGGACGGAAAATATCCGCCGCCGCCATTGGACAGTACCGCACATGCCTGGCATCATTCGACAGAAGTCTTGAAGAAAACAATACTTAAAGGAACACCTCCAGATATTGGCTCCATGCCGGCCTGGGAAGGCAAGTTGACGGAGCAGCAAGTCGATGATTTGATTGTCTGGATAAAGTCTTTATGGTCAGATGAAATTTATGACATCTGGTATAAGAATTTTGAAGGCAAGTAATCGGTAATGGTTTATACCTATACCCCTGCCAACTGGATTTAATCTTAAGCGGGGGGGGTGAAATTGATCGAGCAAAATGGTGCTTGAGCCTGAAAAAGTTGCTTGTAAGAACGGTCGAATTGATACCCTCATACAAATTTATTCTTCTGCTTTGTTCTCCAGTGAATTAATTTGATCAAAGATTTCTTTTCTTTCACTCTCCAGTTCAGTATAGCGTGCTTTTAAGCGATCCAAATCATCGGTATATTTTTTAATCCGATCAGCTTTTTCCTGTTTTTCCTGAATTAATTCCTCATATTTTGGAATCGGTATACTTTTCGAGGCTGGACTGGGCGGTATCGTGATCGGTAGCGGCGCATCTATTTCATTACGGCGTAATTCTTGAATCATCAGAAACTGCTGATATGTGGATTGTGATTCTTGTTGTATGCGGGCTAATGTTTTCTCCAGCTGTCGTATCTGTGCTGCCGCATCAGCCCAAACTGGGGTGGATAGAGCCAGCAATAACAATAAAAGAATTGTTCGCATAATGAATAAGTGTTTATTGATAAAGGAAAACATTTTGGATTTTTAGGCGGATGCTAGAGTATGTGTTACCCTACATCCAGAATTATTCTACACTTCCTTGACCAAATGAGTTAATGATTCATTACACGAATCATTGTGATGGCTGGTAATAGTCTTATAGAGGCGTGTCTTTTCAAATAAGGTGATAAGTTATTGTAGTCATCGATATGAATAGCTTTATGACGATCGAGTAATAGCACAAAGAATATCGATTTACATAACGGGTTGGATGGAAAGCTTTCTATAACTATCATCGCGTTAATTTCTCTCCCGGTGAGGAAATACCCTATGAAATGTTAAGAAATGAGTCTGATTTCTAACATTTTTTCGGCAGCCTTAGTCCCGAATCATTGCACAAACCAGAGAAACGGAGCGCTTTGTGTGCTGGCGCACATACTGGTTGTGCTATCCCTGTAATACTTCAACTTTGATTTTAGTGAATACTTACCGGAGAACTTTACCATGACACAACTTAATAACCGTTTTTCCACTTTCTTCTTAATTGCGCTCATGGCTTTATTATTGGGTTGCGCTTCAACGTCCAAGCAAGAGGGGACTGGAGAATATTTTGATGATACTGTTGTTACCACAAAGGTCAAAGCGGTGATTCTCAACGAACCTTCGCTGAAATCCGCAGAAATCAATGTCGAAACTTTCAAGGGTGTCGTTCAACTTAGTGGCTTCGTCAATTCCCAGGCTGATATCAATAAAGCAGTCGAAGTGGTAAGCAAAGTCGGTGGTGTAAAATCTGTCAAAAATGACATGCGGGTTAAGTGAGGGTAGAGCGTTGTATTGGTTAATTATCCATGCGGACAGATGCCGAACAGAAAATACCCATATATTTTTTATCATCGCACCCGGATCGTCATTCGTAGCAGGCTATCGGGTTGGATGAGTGCAGAGCTGCAAGCAGAAGATTTTCCGCACAACGTTTAGACCCTTCATAGCCGCAGCGGCTGGATTATCTTCCTATAACCACACCACCCTGTTGGGAAACTCTAAAGCTTTCCTGATTGTGTGCGTGTGGTTTTTGATCTAGTTTCACTGCAAGTGAGCATTCTTTAGCTACCTGACGAGCGATTTTTTCTAGGATATTTGTGTATGATAAAGATCTGTAATTCACATTTTGCCAACAAGACTACTCCGCTCCCCTTCATTTCTGCACTTAATTCTGCTTGGATATACAGTTTTTCAAGAGACTTTAAGTTAGTTACCTATCCATTAAATCATTGGTTTTATCGAGAGATGTGCAGTGATGTTCCTATCCAACGCGGAACATATTTCTAAATGGACACCAAGTATATTCGTATCTTCCAGTATTTGCGCCAATTGAGGGCGAATTTGCGTGATGGCGGCATTCCGCTAACGCACTCTTTTAATGAGCCGCCGCTTCGGTCGGAATTGTTCAGTGCCGATCAAATGGAGCAGCATGGCAAACATCTCGCAGCCATGCACAAATTAACCCAAAAACGCCCGCGGGATCAACTAATGACGCGATTGGCGGCGAATGAAGTTGTTTTAACCGGCGTCTGTGGTCGACTCACGACGGCGGTAAAAGCCAACCAGCAGATTACGCCGGCCAGCGAATGGCTGCTCGATAACTTTTATCTGATCGAAGAGCAGATCCGCACCGCCAGGCGTCACATGCCTAAGGGATATAACCAAGAGCTACCGCGTTTGTTGAACGGCCCATCAGCCGGTTTGCCGCGTGTGTACGATATTGCGTTGGAGATCATTTCACACGGAGATGGGAGGATAGACTCGGAAAATCTCAGTCGTTTCGTCGCGGCCTATCAAACCGTTAGCGCGCTCAAATTAGGTGAATTATGGGCTATCCCCATCATGCTGCGGTTGGCGCTGATTGAGAATCTGCGGCGTGTTGCCGTTCGCATCGCCGCCGACAGAGTTGATTGCGACCTGGCTTGCGCGTGGGCGGAGCAAATGATGGCGGTAGCGGAGAAGGATCCGAAGAGCTTGGTGCTGGTGATCGCAGACATGGCGCGCTCGCAACCACCAATGTCGAATCCATTCGTATCGGAATTTACGCGCCGTCTGCAAGGACAAAGCCTTGCTTTGGCACTGCCATTGACCTGGATTGAGCAAGTGCTTGCCGAATCAGGATTGACCATCGAGCAATTGGTGCATACCGGAAACCAACTTCAGGCTGCCGACCAGGTTTCTATCAGCAACAGCATTGGCAGCTTGCGCTTTCTGGGTGCGATGGATTGGCGCGATTTCGTCGAAAGCATGAGTATTGTCGAGCAAACATTGCGCGAAGATCCGAATGATGCCCACGCCAAGATGGATTTTGCCAGTCGCGACCGTTATCGTCATGCGATTGAAAAAATTGCGAAGCGGAGTTCCTTTACTGAAGCTGAGGTCGCTCGATGTGCGATCCAGCTTGCGCAAGCGGCGCATCCGGATAGCGACGAACGTGCAACGCATGTCGGTTTCTATCTGGTCGACCGTGGTTTGCACGAACTTGAAGCACGGGTACAGGTACGTCCTTCTGTTACCGAAAAAATCATGAAAATTGGGTCGCAACGCGCATTGGGCATATATCTTGGCGCAATCGCTTTACTTACACTGCTTTTCAGTGCCGGTTTGATAACCGTTGCATACGCCCAGGGTGCGCCTGATGCGTTGCTGGTACTGATCGGCATACTCGGATTGCTGGCCACCAGTCAGTTGGCGCTTGCTCTAGTGAATTGGCTGGCGACTTTGTTCGTGCAACCGCAACCTCTGCCGCGCATGGATTTTTCCGCTGGCATCCCGGTGCAATCGCGAACATTGGTCGTTGTGCCAACGATGCTTACACATCCGCAAAACATCGATAACCTGGTCGAAGCATTGGAAGTGCGCTTTCTGTCGAACCAGGACGACAATCTGTATTTTGCGCTATTGACCGATTTTCGCGATGCGCACGAAGAAACCCTCGCTGATGACGAATCACTGTTGCAACTGGCTCAGACAGGGATTGAGGCGCTGAATGTAAAATATAGCACGGCAGAAAAAAGTATTTTTTTCCTATTTCATCGGCCACGCCGCTGGAATCCGCAAGAACGTATGTGGATGGGTTACGAGCGTAAACGCGGCAAGCTTGCGGATTTGAATGCATTACTGCGCGATGAGACGCACAGTAATGCCGCTAAACGTTTTTCACGCATCGTCGGCGATACCGCATGCTTGGTGAACGTGAAGTATGTAATTACCCTGGATACGGATACGCAGCTACCGCGTGACGTCGCGCGACAGTTAGTAGGCGCCATGGCGCATCCGCTGAATCGTCCGCGCTACGACGAACAACAGCAACGCGTGTGTGAGGGCTACGGCATTCTTCAACCGCGCGTCAGCGTGAGCTTGGAAGGCACCAACCGTTCACATTATGCGCGATTGCACGGTGGCGAAGTCGGCATTGACCCCTATACCCACGCCATCTCCGATGTCTATCAGGATGTGTTTGGCGAAGGCTCGTTCATCGGCAAAGGCATTTATGAAGTGGATGCATTCGAGCGCGCATTGAGTGCACGCTTTCCCGAGAATCAGATTCTCAGCCACGATTTGCTGGAAGGGTGTTATACGCGTGCTGGCTTATTGAGCGATGTAAATTTGTATGAGGATTATCCTGCACATTACAGCGTGGATGTGAGCCGCCGGCATCGCTGGATACGGGGCGATTGGCAATTGCTGGGTTGGCTGCTGCCAAGCATTCCCGGTCCGGGTACGCTGCGGCTGAATAACTCGCTCTCGCGGCTATCACAATGGAAATTGTTCGACAACTTGCGGCGCAGTCTCGTGCCGATGGCACTGACAGTACTGTTGTTGTTAGGCTGGGCGGTGCTGGCATCACCCTGGCTTTGGACTTTGGCAGTGATCAGTATTATCCTGATTCCGCCCTTGATCACCCCAATTCTGGATCTATTTAACAAACCGTGCGATGTATTGTTAAGGCAGCATTTTGCCGTCGTACTTGACTCGACTACCCAGCGCTTGGCGCAAGCGGCTTTTAATCTAACCTGCCTTCCCTACGAGGCCTACTTCAGTATCGATGCGATCGTACGCACAATAGGACGCATGTTGTTCACGCGTAGACGGCTGCTCGAATGGAACCCATCGGGCGAAGTGGCGCGTAGCAGCCGCACGGATTTTCCCGCTACGTTACGTACGATGTGGATTGCGCCGCTAATTGCCATGGCAGCAACATCTTATCTGCTGCTGTTCAAATTCGCGGTGCTCGCGGTCGCTGCGCCTATCCTGTTGCTGTGGTTGGGTTCGCCCGCGATTGCCTGGTGGATAGGTCAGCCGATTGCACGCCGCAAAGCACGGCTAACGCTTGAGCAAACCATTTTTCTGCGTAAAGTGTCACGCAAAACCTGGGCGTTCTTCGAAACTTTTGTCGGCCCGGAAGATAACTGGTTGCCGCCGGATAATTATCAGGAATATCGCGGCGCCGCAGTTGCACATCGCACATCGCCGACCAATATTGGGATGGCACTCCTGGCGAACTTAACGGCATATGACTTCGGTTATATTCCGGCCGGGCAACTTATCGAGCGTACTGAGCATACGCTTGACACCATGCAAATACTGGAGCGGCATCGCAGTCACTTCTACAACTGGTACGACACACAATCATTGAAACCGCTGCATCCGGCATATATTTCGACGGTGGATAGCGGTAACCTAGCAGGCCATTTATTAACCTTGCGGCCGGGGCTGACCGCGCTTGCCGATGACAAAATCCTGAACACACGCTGGTGCCACGGTCTCCGCGACACGCTGGGAATTTTGGCGGATGCGATGAGAAACATTCCATCGGAATTGCTCACCCAATTACAAACTGATATCGAATCGACATGCAACTCTCCGCCAACCACGCTGGCACTGACATGGCAATACCTTGACCGGCTGGCGAGACGCGCAGAGGAGCTTGCCGATAGCCTTGACGCTACCTCGACAGCGTTGTTTCAAACAGGAAGCGTGCTCGCATTAGCTGAAGAAAGAGAACGCAGGCTGCACGCGGAAACCGGAGGATACCTAAAGGCGGATGAAGATTCCACGCACCACCCAACGCTGGATCATGCCAGCGCAGTCGTCTCTGAGATAACTTCCGAGAATGACGCCAATTGGTGGGCACATACGCTGGTCCGGCAAAGCCGTGCTGCTCTTGACGAACTGACGTTTCTTGCTCCTTGGTTAATGTTGCCGGCCGCACCGGGTGGATCGATTGAGGATCTCAGCATCACCGCAATTCCTACATTGCGAGAGATGATCGGCATCGGGGATAGCTTGCTGCCGATCATCGAACAGCGAATCATCAGCAGCGCGGCACCCGCAGAACGCGAATGGCTGCACGCGTTTCAACAATCTGTCACACAAGCCGCTTTACGCGCCAACGAAAGGATTTCAGCAATCGAACGATTGGCCTTGCAAGCCGAAGAGTTCTCATACATGGAATATGATTTCCTGTACGACAAGGCATCGCGTCTGCTGGCGATTGGTTATAACGTGAATGATTCGCGACGGGATGCCAGTTGCTACGATCTGTTGGCTTCGGAAGCCAGATTGATCAATTTCGTTGCGATCGCACAGGGACAAGTGCCGCAGGAGAGCTGGTTTGCCTTGGGGCGTCTGCTCACGACCATCGGCGGCGAACCCGTTCTTTTATCATGGAGCGGCTCGATGTTCGAGTACCTGATGCCGCTCCTGGTGATGCCGAACTTTGATAATACGTTGCTCGACCAGACCTATAAGGCGGCGGTTCAGCGGCAGATCGAATATGGACGGCAGCTCGGCATACCGTGGGGTATGTCAGAGTCAGGCTATAACCTGGTCGACGTTCATCTCAACTACCAGTACCGGGCATTTGGTGTGCCGGGTCTGGGATTAAAACGCGGACTTGCCGATGATTTGGTCATTGCACCCTATGCCACCGTGTTGGCGCTAATGGTGGCGCCCGAGGAAGCATGCCTGAATCTGCAACAATTGACGATGGAAGGTTTGGAAGGAAAGTTTGGTTTTTATGAAGCCATTGATTACACACCATCCCGTCAACGACGTGGGGAATCAGGCACAGTGGTGCGATCATATATGGCACATCACCAGGGGATGAGCTTGCTCTCCCTGGCCTATTTGCTGTTGGATCGCCCGATGCAGAAGCGCTTCGAGTCGGATCCACTGTTCCAGGCAACCTTGCTGCTACTCCAGGAGCGGATTCCTAGGGCTATGGCGTTCTTCCCGCGCACGGCTCAATTATCTGATATTCGACCGACTTCCACTGCGCCGGAAGCATCGATTCGTGTTTTTAACAGCGCCAATACACCAATACCGGAAGTGCAATTGCTATCCAACGGCCGCTATCACGTGATGATTACCAATTCCGGTGGCGGTTATAGCCGATGGAAGGATCTTGCCGTTACCCGCTGGCGCGAAGACACGACTTGCGACCACTGGGGATCGTTCTGTTATTTGCGCGACGAGAGCAGCGGGGAATTCTGGTCTACTGCGCATCAGCCGACATTGAAACAGCCGCAGCATTACGAAGTGATTTTCTCCGAAGGCCGTGCCGAATTTCGCCGGCGCGATAACGATTTCGAGACGCATACTGATATTGTGGTGTCGCCGGAAGATGATATCGAACTACGCCGCTTGCGCATCACTAACCGCGCCCGCGCCCGTCGAACCATAACGGTGACGAGTTACACCGAAGTGGTGCTGACCGAATCCACCGCCGATGAACTGCATCCCGCTTTCAGTAAGCTATTTGTGCAGACCGAGATTGACGAGCAACACCACGCCATACTCTGCACGCGCCGCCCGCGTTCACGTAGCGAACAAACGCCGTGGATGTTTCACCTGATGACGGCAAACGGGACAGACATCGATGCCATTTCCTACGAGACGGATCGATCACAATTCATCGGTCGCGGCCGCACTACCGCCGATCCACAAGCGTTAGCCGGCACGCTATCCCGGCAGCTCTCCGGTAGCCAGGGTTCGGTGCTGGATCCAGTTGCCGCCATCCGCTATGCCATCACGCTAGATCCGGATCAAACACTCACCATCGATATGATAAGCGGTATGGCAGAAACACGAGCTGGTGCATTAGGTCTGGTGGAAAAATATCAGGATCGGCGGTTTGCGGATCGTGTTTTTGATGTCGCTTGGACACATGCGCAAGTGGTATTGCGCCAGCTCAATGCCAGTGAGGCCGATGCGCAACTCTATGGACGTTTAGCCAACTCTGTGCTTTATACCAACGCCTTGCTGCGCGCCGATACCGAGATTTTGCTGCAGAATCGCCGCGGGCAATCCGGTTTGTGGGGTTATGCCATTTCCGGCGATCTGCCGATCGTACTGTTGCAGATCAGCGATGCAAGCAATATCGAACTGGTGCGGCAGTTGGTGCAAGCTCACGCGTATTGGCGTTTGAAGGGGCTAGCGGTGGATTTGGTGATCTGGAACGAAGATCGCGCTGGCTACCGGCAACTGCTTCAGGATCAGATTATCGGTTTGATTGCGGCGGGCATCGAAGCGCATGTCATTGACAGACCGGGCGGTATTTTCGTGCGGCACGCGGAACAAATATCAAACGAAGATCGTATTTTGTTCCAATCGGTCGCACGTGCCATCATAGCTGACAGCCGGGGAACGCTGGCGGAACAGATTAATCACCGTAGCATCAGGAATGTACAAATGCCGCGTTTCCGGCCAAGCCGAAGCCGCCGCGCCGATCTTCCAGCCGGTAGCGTGCTGCCGCGGCGCGATCTGATTCTGCACAATGGGCTGGGCGGTTTTACCGCGGACGGGCACGAATACATCATTACTACCACAGCCGCACAAGTGACGCCCGCACCATGGGCGAATGTGCTGGCGAATCCGCATTTTGGTACAGTTATTTCCGAGAGCGGTCAGGCTTATACCTGGAGTGAGAATGCACACGAGTTTCGCCTCACACCCTGGCATAATGATCCGGTATCCGATGCAAGCGGCGAAGCTTTTTACCTACGCGATGAAGAAAGCGGTCATTTTTGGTCACCCACACCACTACCCTGCCGTGGTGCAGATGCGTATGTCAGCCGGCATGGATTCGGCTACAGTGTGTTTGAACATACAGAAGGCGGCATTATCTCCGAGCTGTGGGTATACGTGGCCATGGATGCAGCCGTCAAATTCTCGGTATTGAAAGTACGTAATGCATCCGGCCGGTCACGGCGGCTCTCCGCGACCGGCTACGTGGAGTGGGTGCTGGGCGATTTGCGTCCGAAATCGACCATGCACGTGACGACTGAAGTGGATTCGGTTAGCGGTGCGTTGTTCGCACGCAATCCTTACAATACAGAATTCGCCGACCGGATTGCTTTCTTCGATGTCGATGAGCCCAACCGTTCAATTAGTTGCGACCGTGCTGAATTCATTGGACGTAACGGTTCGCTTAAAGATCCGGCGGCGATGGCACGCACCCGGCTTTCCGGCAAGACAGGCGCGGCACTCGATCCCTGCGCCGCGATCCAGATCAACTTCAATTTGGCTGAAGGGCAAGAACGCGAGATTATTTTCCGCTTAGGCCAAGCTGGAAATCACGATATCGATGGCGCGCGTGCACTGGTACATCGTTTCCGCGGATCGGCAGCAGCAGACGCCGCCCTCAAAGCGGTATGGCAGTATTGGAACCATGCCCTTGGCGCAATCCAGGTGGAAACTCCAGATGCATCTCTTAATGTGCTGGTCAATGGCTGGCTGGTTTATCAGACGCTTGCCTGCCGTCTGTGGGCACGTAGCGGCTATTATCAATCGGGCGGTGCCTTCGGCTTCCGTGACCAATTACAGGATGTGATGGCGCTGGTTCACGCCGAACCGCAACGCGTGCGTGAGCAAATAATGCTATGCGCCGCACATCAGTTTGTGGAAGGAGACGTACAGCATTGGTGGCATCCCCCATCAAACCGCGGCGTACGAACCCGTTGCTCCGACGATTATCTCTGGTTGCCGCTGGCGGTGTGCCGATATGTTCTGTGCACCGGTGATACCAGTGTGCTTGATGAATCCATTTCTTTCCTCGAGGGCCGCCCAGTCAGTCCCGAGGATGATTCCTATTACGATCTGCCCGGATACTCCGCCGAATCGGCCAGTTTGTACCAGCATTGTGTACGCGCCATCCGGCATAGCCTAACATTTGGCGAACATGGCCTGCCGCTGATCGGCTCCGGAGACTGGAACGATGGCATGAACCTGGTGGGCTTGCACGGCAAAGGCGAAAGTGTTTGGTTGGGCTTTTTCCTATATGACGTATTGATGCGCTTTGCTGAACTGGCACAGCGGCAGGGTGACGTGACATTTGCCGAACAATGCCAGACCGAAGCCGCGCAATTGCGCCAACGTATTGAGCAAACCGCCTGGGATGGAGCATGGTACCGCCGCGCTTACTTTGATGACGGCACACCCCTGGGGTCGGCGGCCAATACCGAATGTCAGATTGATTCGATTTCGCAAAGTTGGTCGGTACTCTCCGGCGCAGGTGAGCGTGTGCGTTCGCGCATGGGTATGGATGCTGTATATGCCCGTTTGGTGCAGCATGATCATGCACTGATCCAGCTCCTCGATCCGCCGTTTGACACATCGGATATGGATCCAGGCTACATTAAAGGTTATGTTCCCGGTGTGCGCGAAAACGGCGGGCAATACACGCATGCCGCCATCTGGACCGCAATGGCATTTGCAGCTTTGGGCGACAGCCAGCGTGCATGGGAATTATTGGCCATGATTAACCCGGTGAATCATGGAAAATCCGCAGCAGGTGTGGCGATTTACAAAGTCGAGCCCTATGTCGTTGCTGCTGATGTGTATGCGGTTTCACCGCATGCCGGCCGCGGTGGATGGAGTTGGTATACAGGCTCCGCTGGCTGGATGTACCGGCTGATTGTGGAATCCCTGCTCGGCTTGAGGCTGGAAGTGGATAAACTGCACTTTACGCCTTGCCTGCCTGCTACCTGGCAAACATTCAAGTTGCATTACCGCTATCGGGAGACCGTCTATCATATCGCTGTATCACAAACGGATACTGGCGATGCGATGCAAAACAGCACGATGCACGTAGCGGTGGATGGCATCGAATGTCCCGATAAAATAATTCCACTGATCGACGATCGCCTGGAGCATACGGTAGAAGTGAAAATACACACAATGCTCGAACCGAACTCATCCATGAATATGTTGAACAAGGAACACGATGAAAGCGACGCAACAACTGCATGATCTCGGCCAAAGTGTTTGGCTCGATAACATCACCCGCGAATTGCTGACGAGCGGCATGCTGCGCCATTACGTTAACGAATTTTCAGTGACAGGTTTGACTTCCAATCCGACGATCTTTGACAAAGCGATCAAGGGTGCGGATTTCTACGATGCCGCCATCGATCAGAAAACTGCTGAGGGTAAATCGGGTGAGGCGTTATTCTTCGAGCTTGCCTTGGAGGATTTGACACAGGCTGCCGATCTGTTACGTCCGATTCATGATGCCACAGGCGGAATGGACGGGTGGGTGTCGCTGGAGGTATCTCCCTTACTAGCGGATGACACGGACGGCACCATCAAAGCCGCAGCAGCGCTTCATGACCGTGCACAGCGCCCCAATCTGTTTATCAAAATTCCAGGCACCCGTGCAGGCATTCCTGCCATCGAGGAGAGCATCTTCGCGGGGGTGCCGGTAAATGTCACGTTGTTGTTCTCGTGCGAGCATTATATGGCGGCTGCCAAAGCCTATATGCGGGGTATCGAACGGCGAATTGCTGCCGGTCTCGATCCAAAAGTCTTTTCAGTTGCATCAATTTTCGTCAGTCGCTGGGATACGGCCATCAAGGACAAAACTCCACAGGTTCTGCATAACCGCCTCGGTATCGCTATCGCCAATCGCGTCTACAAGTCCTACCGGGAATTGTTGGCCTCACCCCGCTGGCAAAAACTGGTTGCAGCCGGTGCATGGCCGCAACGCTTGCTCTGGGGCAGCACGGGCAGCAAAGATCCCGACGCGCCGGACACCTTATACATCGAGGCGCTCATGGCGCCGGATACCATCAACACGATGCCCGATAAGACACTGCTTGCTTTTGCCGAGCACGGCAAAGTAAAAGCAACTATGCCGTGCGATGGCGGTGATGCCGAAGCGGTGCTTGCCGCTTTTGCACGGGTTAATGTGGATGATGTGGTGCTCGCAGCTAAACTCCAGCGTGAAGGTGTGCAGTCGTTCGCAGAATCCTGGAACGATCTAATGGATTGCATTGCAACAAAAAATGTCATCCGTAAACAATCTCAACCCAGTGGGGTTAAGTCCTAGCAGTCGCAGGAGAAGCCGAACAGTTGTGCGAAGCATCGCATTAACGGATTTGTGTAATTGAACGGGTAGTGATCTATTTTTTAAAAGGAGAAACGGTATGCTTTTGACATTTACAATCTTTTCGGCCAATGTTTATGCCGATATCACCATGTTTAAAGGCGATGCGCTTACCTTGCTGAAAATGATGGGATACAGTGTTGCCGAGCCAGGCGCTATTCCGGCGGCAGATGTTCCTCAGGCACTAAGCCGATTAACAGCCACTATTGATGCGAAAAAAATCTCGTTACCGGTTAATGATGAAGATGCGGATGAATCATGGGTGAGTAAGGCAAATCGAGGATTACTATTAATTAATTTTTTTACTGATGCAGCCAAAACAGGCTGTGGCGTAATGTGGCGATAAATGCTCAGTCAGAGGTATCGACATGTTGATAAGGAAAATATAGCATGAAAGCGCAGCAGTGATCCGATCAACGAAGGGGTGAAAGCGTTTGCCAGAGACCGCCATGAATCCAGCTCAACACCCGGATAAACTCAATGACAAAAACGGGAAGCATGTTTCAGAGCAATTGCTGGAAATAGCGCG
>NZ_JAYUWI010000080.1:0-4361 GCF_043753625.1 Nitrosomonas sp. | reverse complement strand
CGAATTACTACTTGCTTAAGGTAGGAAAACACAAGACCTTCCAATGCAGGTGCTGCCGGTTGCAGACATCTCTGATCGCAGGCACCTTGTTCCAAAGCACCCACTTGGCACTAAGCATTTGGTTCTTAGCAATTTATCTGATCAGCCAAGCCAAGCCAAGCCAAGACCGGCTTGTCGGCACTCGACCTTAAGCGGCAGTTGGGCGCGAGCTATCCCACGGCTTGGCTGATTCAGCAGAAGCTGATGCAGGCGATGGTCGAACGGGATGCCAAGTACACGCTGTGTGGTAATGTCCAAGCGGATGATGCTTACCTTGGCGGAGAATTGGCTGGCGGTAAAGCAGGCCGGGGTTCCCGAGAACAAGGTATCTTTTGTGGCAGCCATCTCGCTCAAACACACCAAATACAGGTTGTTTTAATGTGCCACGTCCGCGTTTAAGCTTGCCATGATAACCACGATGGCGTTTCGCACCAAAATAGCTTTCATCAACTTCTACTCTACCTAACAGTTTGTCTTTAAGAGCAATCTGGTGACGGTAAATTACTAGCCATACCAACGATTAATTGTGTTCCGATTTTTACCTAACAGCAGAGCTGTCTTACAGGCAGGAATATCAATGAAAAAGCACTGAATTATCTTTCTGGCGAAATAATTACTTAATTTTCTGTTTCTTAACATCTTAATAGGCTAGCAGATTGTATCTGCTAGCCTAGAGCCTTAGCAATAGTCAAAACTTATATCCTCGGTGCAGCGCCACAATACCCACTGTCAAGTTAAAGTATTCCACCCGTTCAAAACCGACTTGTTCCATTAGCTCCTTCAATTCCTCTTGGGAGGGGTGCATGCGGATAGATTCGGCTAGATATTGATAGCTTTCCGCATCATCGGCAATCACCTTTCCCATGGTGGGTAGTAACTTGAATGAGTAAGTGTCATAGGCGGGTTGCAATGGTTTCCAGATCTTGGAAAATTCCAGCACGATGACAGTTCCACCCGGTTTGATGACACGCAGCATTTCTTTCAATGCCATGTCTTTATGCGTCATATTCCTGAGGCCAAATGCGACGCTGACACAGTTAAAATAATTATCGAGAAAAGGTAATTTTTCAGCATCACACTGCGCGACCGGAGTTGGTGTGCCTTCATCAATCAGGCGATCGCGGCCGATCGAAAGCATGGAATTATTGATGTCCGTCAGCCAGACTTCACCAGATTTTCCTACTTTTTGTAGGAAAAGTGCGCTCAAATCTCCAGTACCACCTGCGATATCTAATACCTTATCACCCTTTCTGATGCCACTGGTTTCAATGGCAAAGCGTTTCCATAGACGATGCAGACCAACAGACATCAAATCGTTCATCAGGTTGTAGCGTTCTGCTACTGAGTGAAAGACTTCTGCAACTTTTCCAGCTTTTTCATCTTCAGCAACGGTATTAAAGCCAAAATGAGTAGTTTTAGTCATGATAGTGATTGAGTTTATGTTTGAATTGGCTTTTAGAGAGTTGTCGATAAGCTTATTTCGATTGAAAATTAATCAATCTAAATGCCACAATTACTTGCAGGAGTGACTCGTTACCTGCGTTCTGATATCGGATTCACGACTGGCACCGGCTTCTTCCATGCGCTGCAGATACCATTGCCATATTTTATCCTGATTGAGACCATAGTTATAGAGCAAATCCCATGAATAGAGCCCGGTGTTATGGCCATCGGTAAAATTGAGTTGTATGGCATAATTACCAACAGGTTCAATTTTTCGGATATTGACCATTTTCTTGCCGGTTTGCAACACTTCCTGTCCTGGGCCATGACCGCTCACTTCGGCGGAAGGTGAATGGACGCGCAAAAATTCACATGAAAATTGGAATGCTTTTCCATCAGAGAAAGTAATATCCAAGATTCTGGATTTTTGATGTAACTTGATTTCTGTGGGATGAGGCGTTTCTTTGGATAAACCAGCCATGTTATGTTAGTCAGCGCGAATTGTTTAAACGTAATAGTTAGATCCATTGTAACAAAACTGTACAGAAAAAATTTGATTGATACAGGAATTTACTCATGGCCGCAAAAATACTGATCGTAGAAGATGAGGCTGCTATACAGGAATTGATTATTTATAATCTACAACAAGCTGGTTATGAGACTGTTAGTGCTGAGAATGCCGAGAAAGCAATGTCGATTATTAATAATGCATTGCCGGACCTTATTTTACTGGACTGGATGTTGCCCGGTATGAATGGTATTGGATTTGCGCGAATTCTGCGGCGTGGCGAACGCACCCGCTTAGTTCCCATTATCATGTTAACTGCACGCACTTAGGAAACGGATAAGGTTGCAGGGCTGGAAATTGGCGCGGACGATTACATTACTAAGCCTTTCTCGCCTCGAGAGCTGGTCGCTCGTATTAAAGCTGCGCTACGCAGGTTGGTTCCGGAAGCTTCAGACGAAGTGGTTGAAATTGATGAGTTGCGGCTAGATCCGGTCAATCATCGGGTGACCGCCGGAAATAAAGAAATTGAGTTAGGGCCTACTGAATATCGACTATTGCATTTTATGATGACGCATGCCGAACGGGTATATTCACGCAGTCAATTATTGGATCGAGTATGGGGTGATCATGTATTTGTAGAAGAACGTACCGTGGATGTACATATTCGCCGGTTGCGTAAGGCGTTACAATTGGCAGGTAGAGATGACAGGATACAAACTGTCAGGGGCGCAGGGTACCGATTTTCTGCGGTAGCAGCGCTACAAGCTAAAGATTCGAATACACAAATCTAATAAAATAAATTGCAACATTTCGCATTGTGACATCGCTTATGAAGTTGATTGATTCTACTCGTGTTTTAGATTGTATTTGCTGTCTGGATATCGAGTCTAAAAATTCTCAAAACTATCCCAAACAATACATCTTCCGTGTTGTTATTTTTTTTCAGGATTATTTAAGTGTCTGATATTTGGCAACGCTCCTTCAATATCATGTTTATTATCTTTATTGCCGCAGTGCTGTGGATGATTCTGGGTGCTGTTAAAGCATTAATATTTCTCAGTGTTGCGCTATTGTGGATAGTGTTTCATCATATTCGTCATCTTGTCGCACTAGAGCGTTGGTTACAGCTTTCTGATCATTCTTCAACGAGCATTCCGGCTGGTTCTGGAGCATGGGATGATGTATTTGCACATTTAGCGCGTTATGTGCGTCAGCATAGTCAAAGTCAGGAATTATTGAACCTTGCATTGGAGCGGATGCGTAGCGTTACTTCTGCGATGCCTGATGGAATTGTAATTCTGGATAAATCTGATCGGATTGAATGGTGTAACCCAATTGCGGAGCAGCATTTAGGCATTAACCTGTCATTGGATGCAGGCCAGCAAATCACCTATCTGGTCAGACAGATACCTTTTGTTGAATATCTGACAAAGCGTAAATACAGTAATCCGCTGATACTCAATCAAACGCGCCAACAAGGAATCATTGTTTCGCTTCAGTTAGTACCTTATGGTTATAATCAGAAGCTTATAATCAGTCGTGACATTACGCGATTTGAAAAAATTGAAACCATGCGGCGCGACTTCATTGCCAATGTTTCTCATGAATTGCGCACGCCACTTACAGTCATTGGCGGTTTTCTTGAAACTTTATCAGCGGATGAGAATGTCAATACCGGTTTTAATAAACGCGCACTGGGATTAATGTCAGAACAAGCCGCGCGCATGCAGCGATTGATTGAAGATTTGCTGATTTTGTCGCGTCTTGAAAATGAACAAGGTAGTGTGAATGAAAGATTCGTGGACGTGACCAGTCTGCTGCGAGGGATTCTGCAGGATGCAGAATCCCTCAGTGCCGGGCGCCATGTAATCAAATTACATATCGCGACGCAAGATCAGTTACTGGGGAGTGAAGAAGAATTACGTAGTGCTTTTGGGAATCTAATCAGCAATGCGATTCGTTATACTCCCGATAACGGAGAAGTCAGTATTAACTGGGAGAAACGCGACGGGCAGGGACTATTCTTTGTGCAGGACAGCGGAATCGGTATCGAACCGGAACATATTCCGCGGTTAACGGAACGTTTTTATCGTGTTGATAGCAGCCGCTCACGAGAAACTGGTGGAACAGGCCTCGGGCTTGCCATTGTCAAACATGTCTTAAGCCGGCATCAGGCGCGTTTGGAGATTACCAGCCAAGTCGGCAAGGGCAGCCGGTTCACTATATGGTTCCCTGCCAGACGGTTGATTCCGGAAAATGAATGATGACTTAGGGAAACACTGATTTATTCGATCACATCGACTTTGGTCATAAAGGTTTGATAAATTCATTTTATTGATAGATATGGAATAGAGCGATGCAATCAAGCTTT
>NZ_JAYUWI010000079.1:0-13154 GCF_043753625.1 Nitrosomonas sp. | reverse complement strand
ACAGGCTCAAAATGCTCATTTATTAAGCATAAACTGCGCTTTTTCGCCTGTTTTTGCCTTGCATCGGCTGCCTCGAATACGTTTTTCAACAGCCTGTTAAAGGAGTCGAATTCGACCCCTTTAAAATTCGGATTGTTAATTTTCTCCCAGAGACCAAGAAACTCAATAATCGAGGGTGTTCTTAACCAGTTCTTAACGAACCCCTGAATACTTGTCATTTCGAGTATAGCGAGAAATCTATAATGTTGATTCGCAAAGATTCCTCACTACGTTCGGAATGACAAAGATGAGTTATTCAGAGTTTCCTTAACTACATCTTTCGGTTCGTTAGGATTCTTGACCTTAGCAATGTCAGTCAGCGATATGAAGTCCGCCTGTTCTATTCGCGTGATAGAGACAATGGTGTTTTGGACAATTAGTTTAGTATTAGTCATATTTTGTTCAGGCTATATTAAATGCGAATTATAGCCGCCACAACTTGTACCCAGCCGCTTCGATCGCATCTTGAGGGTACGCAGACTTGACGTCGATAAACACACCACCAACTTTCAACTTGGATAACAATCCACTGACAGGCTTATTGATGTATTCCGTGTGAGCCACGGCTGCCACTATGGCGTCAGACTGCATTGGTAGCAAATCCCATTGGGTGAGGTTGATGCCGTATTCGTGAATAGCTTCTTCTGGTTCAGCCAATGGGTCATGTACGCTGACTTCACATCCAAATTCTTGCAGCTCTCTCACCAAGTCAGCAACCTTACTGTTTCGCAAGTCCGCGCAATTTTCTTTGAAAGTAAGTCCCAGCACGATGACCTTAGATCCTTTGACTGCCCCACCTGCCTTGATGATTTGCTTCACGGTTTGCTGTGCCACGTAGGCTGTCATACCGTCATTGATACGACGCCCTGCCAGAATAACCTGCGGGTGGTACCCGACCATATCTGCTTTATGGGTCAGATAATACGGATCAACGCCGATACAATGTCCGCCAACCAGGCCGGGACGAAATGGTAGAAAATTCCACTTGGTGCCCGCCACTTTCAACACCTCCAGCGTATCGATGCCGAGCTTATCGAAAATAATAGCCAATTCGTTCATCAGTGCGATATTCAGATCGCGCTGGGTATTTTCAATGACCTTGGCGGCTTCTGCCACCTTGATACTGCTGGCTGGATACACGCCTGCGGTGATAATTGAACCGTAAACTTCAGCAACAGTCTTCAATGTTTCCGGCGTATCGCCGGAAACAACTTTAACGATTTTTGTGACCGTTCGCTCTTTATCACCGGGATTAATCCGCTCCGGACTGTAACCGACAAAGAAATCTTTTTTCCATTTCAGGCCGGAATATTTTTCGATTATTGGAATACACACCTCTTCGGTCGCGCCGGGATAGACGGTGGATTCATACACCACGATCGCACCGCGCTTGATGTGCTTTCCAACGGCCTCGGAGCTTTTGATGAGCGCAGTGAAATCCGGCTGGTTTGCTTTATCCACGGGCGTGGGAACAGCCACAATGATGAAATCAGCATCGCTTAATGCTTGTGGATCGGTGTGATAATTCAGCTGAGTTGCAGCACGCAAATGCTCTGATGGCACTTCACCAGTCGGATCAATAAAATTGCGATATGCCGTAATTTTATCTGCGGAGAGGTCAATACCGGCCGTGGGATATTTTTTGCCGAACTCGACTGCCAGTGGCAGCCCAACATAACCAAGACCAACAACCGCGATTTTCATGAAAAAAACCTTTATTGAATATACAAACTTGGTAGCTAATTTAGGAAACTCTGAACAACTGTCATTTCCATCACAGCGAGAAATCTATTGTGTTGATTACCAAAGATTCCTCACTGCGTATGGAATGACAAATGTCATTTTATCTTCAACGCAAAATTTCAAATGACAACGCTTGTGGTCCCAGCTTGCGTCGGCTCTTGACTTTAGATTCACCGAAGGCACTCCCTTTACTATGAATTACCGGATCAAAATCTGTTTCACGACTGGAAAACCGGTATAAATGGATGCTTCGTTGTTCTATTAACCGCCGTTGTAGCGACACTATATACTGCCTCAGCATTTCTTTCGAGAAATCATCCTTTTTATCAAGCCAGATATTAAGTGTAATCGCATAACAATTTCCTGAGTGATCAGGTTCCGATGATTTCCTGAAGAGCCTTATCCAGTAATTCATCTTGGGTCCAAGTTCATCACTGATTGCCCTGGCAAGCGCCTCGGCTTCTTGAGTAGAGTAGCTACCAATGAGGATTTTGCTATTTGAAACAGGCGCAAACCTCAATCGGGTATTAAGCAGTATGTCGAAGTTTCGAAGTAGCGATATAAAATTTTCAGGATGATAAGTCAAGTAGAAGTACCCGGTTAAAATCAGAAGAAAACCGAGTAGCATTGCAAATTCAGGTACGCCTGAATACATACCGGCAAGCCCTATTATTCCTAACAAACCATGTAATAACGTTATGGTGAAAACAATTTCCGAGATCCGGAACCCAGATTTCATCAACAAGTGATGCAAATGTTTCCGATCCGGAGTAAAGGGTGAACGCCCCGCACACATTCTGCGCACCATGACACTGAACATATCCAGGAGCGGAATGGAAAACAACCAAATCGCTGTTACCGGTGTTATGGACGGAATGGGATTTTGTGCAATATCCACCAGCAGCCATGCAAACATCACGCCAAGCAGCATGCTGCCGTTGTCACCGAGAAAAACTCGTGCGTAGCGTTGATAGGGATGACGCAGATTAAAGTACAAAAAACCAACCACACCACCGGCAAGCGCACAAATCAATATCAGATTATGCTGATCTTGTGCTATATAGGTCGTAACACCAATTAACAACAAACTCACCAGCGCAATTGACCCTGAAAGTCCATCGACGCCATCCAGCATATTAAGTGCATTGATTCCACCAATAGTGGCAATAAGCGTAAAAATAATGCCAATCGTTCCGAGTTGCAGCGGGAATCCAAAAAACAATCCGCCCAGTTCATTCACCACCACTCCGCCCCACAGAATCATAATGAGCGCAACCAAAGCTTGTATTGCAAAACGTAATTTGTATCCAAGCTTAATCGCATCGTCTAAGAAACCAGTGCTCCAGATAATGATAGCGCAAATAAGCAGGACAATACATTTCTGGAAATGCTCAGAATGAAGGTTGATTAATAGAATGAATGCAAAACACAAAGCCGCCAGCACCCCCACTCCGCCAACAAAAGGTGTATTGGTATCATGCAGCTTATGTTCATCATCAGGTTTGTCGGTAATATTAAGGGTATGCATGAGTGAAGCAGTAGACCAAATAGCCAATATGGATAAAAAAATGCTAAATAAAAATACAGAAAAGATAAGAATATTCATGATTTTTACTTTGATTTCTGGTAGCTATATTGATAAACATATTTACCATAACCATAACCATAACGCGACGATGATTGCGGCATATCATTAAATACGATGCCCTTTATGGTAACGCCCGACTGGGAAAATCTTCTGATACTCTGTTCCAATTCGCGTTTGGTATGTAATCCAGCTTTTATCACCATGAATGTTGCACCTGCCATCCGGGCAATAATAGCGGCATCTGTAACCGCCAGGATTGGCGGTGAGTCGATGATGATCAAGTCGTATTGTTGAGTGAATCCTTCAAGGATCTGACCAAAACGTTCATGAAGCAATAGTTCCGATGGATTGGGTGGAATTGTTCCGGTGGGAATAAAATCGAAGTTAACCGATGGTATTTTGCGAGTGGCGTCCTGTACAGTTATGGTATTTAAAATTACTTCAGATAACCCACCCTCTCTATTGACTCCAAACAGTTTATTAATTGCACCCTTACGCATATCAGCATCTATCAGCAATATTTTTTTACCGGAATCAGCCATGACTGCAGCAAGATTGGAGGCAACAAATGTTTTCCCAACTCCTGGGCTTGGCCCGCTGATTACGATGATATTATTTTGGGCTTCCAATAAAGAAAAATGTATGGTGGTACGCAGACTTCGCAGACTTTCTATTGCAACATCTTCCTTATTTCTAAGCGCTAAAATAACTGGTCTATTCCTCCTGACCAATTTGGAAGGTTTGTTCAATTCCTTATCGAGTAATTCCTGGTCTTTGCTGTGTGAAATGGTGGCATAAACGGGTATATGCAATTGTTTCTCGACCAAATCCGGATCTTCTATGCCACGATGCAATGCTTTGCGAATAAATGCTGCAACAACACCTAACAACAATCCCAAGGCAAAGGCCACACCAATGATTAAAAGCTTGTTTGGTTTAATCGCCCTATCAGGCAAGATGGCGTGATCGATTACTCTTACGTCTCCCACGGTACCTGCTTTGGCCACACGCAATGTCTGTGCATTATTAAGCAAAGTGCCATAGAGACTTGCACTGACTTCCACATCCCCGGATAAACCCAAAATGACTTGTTGCGTTTCGGGCAATGCCTTAATCCTCTTGTCATTAGATTTTTTTTGTTCCTGCAATCGCGCAATCTGCTTATCAACTGCAATAACATTCGGGTGCGCCTCGGTAAATCTCTGCCTCAGTTCATCACGCTTTTGCTGTAAAAGAGTCATTTGGGTTTCTGTTTCAACAACCCCTTTTAAGATATTTTGTGTCTCCGTATTTAAATCGACAGAGCCCTTTTTATTTTTAAAATCGTTCAGAACACTTGTGGCTGCTTCCAACTGATCCTTGAGTGTAGGCAACTGTTTATCCAAAAATTCCAATGTTTTCTGCGATTCCGCAGACTTATACTCAACATTCTGCTGAACATAAATATTGGCTATTTCATTCAATACCCGAACAGCATGATCCGCATTGTCTGATTCAAAAGTCAACTCCAATATCCCTGTGCCCTTGCCTTTCTCTAACACAGCCAAACCATTTCTTAGTTGACGTGTCGCGTTATTCTCGGATTGCCGCATGAGGGTAAATTGCGTGCGTGGGCGGGCTTTTAAGAGAGATACGAATAAGGTAATAGGCTGTTGAAAGCTTTCAATTTGTTTGCTTACCAGTGTACCCACTGCACCTTCTAGAATAGGTTCATCGTTATAGATGATCTGAAACTGGCCTTGTTGCCCAGCCTGCAGTATGAATTGCTTATCTTTCAAACCATCAGGAACGGTTAATGTGCTGACTTGAATTGCTTCTCCACCCCAGGCATAACTGTCTTGCCCAAATAGCGGACTGGAAACAGCATTATCAGGATTACGGGTTCCGAATCTTCTCGCAATCGCCTCGCCCACGAAAGGAAACAGCCGCGGTTTAGCGATAATTTCCAAATCCAGATTTTTAACGACGGTTCCCAATATCTTCCTGGATTTAATAAGTTCGATTTCAGCCATCACCGGAAGCTTATTTCCTAACATATCGTTTAATGGTTCCATTCCCATCATAGTCTGCGACTTTTCATTCACTTGCAGCATCACATCGACTTTATAAATCGGCGTATCAATAACGGCTTTAATGATGCCTATCGAGAAGACAACGAATGTAATCACCATGACAAGCCATTTACTATCCACCAGCATACTCAACAATTCACCCAGATCGATTGAATCGTCCTCGTCACTGGGTACGGTCTGTGTCAGATCTTTAGTTTTGTCAGTGAATGTGTTGAGCATAGCGGTTACGGAAATAATGAAATATCAGAATGTTTATCTTAATGGTTCAACCGAGATTGATCCGTCAAACGTATTCAAAAGATTAACGATCGGTTGAATTTGTGCAACAATTTCGAGCCAGCGTATTAGCTCTGTCCGATTGATGTAAACCAGATCGCGTGGCTGCAATGGAAAACGGTCTGCCAATAAAAATGCCTCGGGGGATCTTGCATCCAGATGAAATATTTCCGATTTACCTACGCCGCTTCTAAAGATAAAAATTCTGGCCGCATCAGCAGTGTCTTGTGTTAGGCCGCCGTGCTCACTTATTGCTTCCATCAATGTGATACGCGCCTTATCCATAATGATACTTCGCGGTCGGGCACCGAAGCCACGCCCCAACGCAGATTCTCCCATCAAAAAAACCTTATTAAATACATTATTGGGCACATTCAAAACATCGCCATGTTTGAGTAGCACGTTTTGCTTTATATCACCCCCCTCGTAAAGGCTCAGCAGGTTAATGCTGTAGGTCTTGTCATCCCGCGTTAAGGTAATATTGCGCAGATCCGAATCAGGCCTTACCCCACCAGCACTATTGATCGCTTCCAGTACCGTTAAAGGGATATCTCTGACCAGTTGAATTCCTGGCTGAGCCACTTCACCCACGATATAAACCCGTTGACTACGATACGCAGCCACGCGCACGTCAAGTTGAATATGTTCAATATATTTAGAAAGTTTTTGCGTTAATTCTTCGCGAATCTTTTCTACCGTTTTACCTGCTGCCTGAATTACACCAGCATAGGGATAAAAGAAAGTACCATCTTCGCCGACGACATTGCCTGCCGACTCGGCTGAGCGAAACTCACCTGCAGGAATAGTCAATTCCGGATGTCCCCAGACAGTTATAGTAAGGATATCTCTGGGCCCCACACGATATTGATCGTAAGGTTCTTTCTCAGGAGTACCTTTTTGGGTTTTCGATCCAATACGATAATCAAAATAATGATTAGCAACATTGTCAGGACCTAAGCTTTTATTATTGAAATCCTTTTCTATTTCAATAATTGACTGTGCATTAATCGTTTTAATGTCAAGTTTTTTCAGAATTGTTTCATTAGCTTCCTTAACCGGCAATTCCACATTGGATTGACCGGTAAAAGACCTGTAATGTTGCCCTGGAATCAGGGTACAAGCGGAAAGTTGGCTTAATATGATTATAATAAGAAAAATATTTTTCCGAAGAAATACGATTTCCTTTAGATGCCAAAGATTACTTAATTCCATATATAAGATAAGCTCGCGTTCCATTAGCCAGAATAATGTAAAATTTTTGGAAGAATCTTTGTATTCTGCGATTCCACAACCTCGGCAAACCAGGTATTTACCCAAACGAAAGAAACTCTGAATAGCCTTCATTTTAAACGAGGTAAGGAATTTATAGCATTGAACCAGATTCCAAAAATTTCGCACTTCGTTCGAAATGACATTTACAGGCGATTCAGAGCTTCATCAAAACACCAAAGTTTATTACAACGCTTAGTAACCAAAGTAACCAAAGTAACCATTGAAAAGGATATTAAAGCTTGTGCATTTTTCGTTTTTGACATGAAGCAAATTGCTATCATTCTCGATATATACTTTAGTTACATCAGCCAAAGGTGCATTCATGTTTTTCATGATTATATTTATTCAACCGTTTCCGCCTTTGCCAGAAATCATTAGCTTTCCAAGATTTCTTATTCACAGATTAAGCTACAATCTTTCTACCCAGTGAGACACGCCCTGCTCAATTAATGTCAGTGTTTTCTCGAAAAATTGGATTTCTTTTTTATACGGATCAGTGATTTCGAATTTTCCCCATTCACCTAGTCGAAAAATCTTTCCTCTTGCTGTTGGCTCATTTTCTTCAAGAATATATTTCTGATTTAATTCCATTACCAAAATAAGCTCCGACTTACGAATCATTTCTTGATTTAATTGGCAAGCGCGATAATCGGAAATGTCTATACCTCTTTCCCTCATTAGTGAACACGCATTCGGATCTGGAGGATGTCCCACTAATGCACTAAGACCAGCTGAATTTACCGTGCGGTCAGATTTATTAGCGTTTATAAGTGCTTGTTTAAATAAACCTTCAGCCATTGGGCTTCTACATATATTCCCAACACAAACAACGAGTATGCTTTTTAGCAAGTCACGAATTATCCAGTTATTTAATTAGAATAGCGAGAGCAATTGAATTGAAGATAGATTCTTCAGGTCTTAATGCTTTTTATCCATGTAATACAATTCCATAAAACCTGAACCTGTATGCGAACCTTGCACCTGAATCGCACCTTCCCAATAAATATTATACGTAGTTAACATAGCATCAAATTCATTGCTCTCATTTATACTTTTAACCACGAGATTTATATTTTTTGATGGAATATCTATCGTCCATTCTGTTGGATAAGCAATTTTTGATTTATTGCTAATCCACTTTCTCCTGGGAGCAATATTAAAATCTGTTGCTACAAGGTTCTCTGTATTTCCGTTCTGATTTATGCTGCCAATATAGAGGATAGGTTCGTTCGTTTTCCTATCATGCAATTGATAAATCATCAAATCAATACCATCATTTAATTGAAGACTGAACCAGTCCCACGATAAGCGTCCTACAGCGAAATCCCCCCATTGATGATCAAACCAAGAAATACCCGTCACTTTCTCAGTTGTATTATTTATTTTCACAACACCAGAGACAGCCATACGCGTACGGGAATAGTAATAACTATGGCCAGCATCCTTCAGAGAGATAATCCCATTTCCTCCATGAAAAACAGGAGGCTTGGTACTAGTCAAATCGAGATCAAAACTAAACTCATTGGTCATGATTTTTAATTTATCGCGACCATCACTCCCCATCATAAACCAATCGCCCTGAATAAATTCAAAGCCATTTTCCTTAATTGTTGATGGATTTCCTGCTGTTCTGCGTTGCGCAGTATAGTGCTTGCCCGTTTGATGTTCATTAATCGAAGCATGACTAACAATATGATCAGCAACGTTGCTCACAAGAAAAACTGTATAGTGAAAACTATATTGCTTGCCTGATTCAGAAATCAGATGACCATTATAGTACCACCACTCCATAGCAGCCTTGTGCGGTGCATCATCTTTAGGCAAAGTTACTAAATTGCCATTTTCTGCTTTTCTTTCATACCAATCTGCAGCTGATTGCGTATGCACAACCTCATAAATAACCCATGTACCAATACCACAAGCGGCAATAAATATGGCTGAGAAAATAAACTGTGTTCTTGAAAAGCGATATCGCTTATATACGGACTTGATTCTTTTCATACCACTCTATAACTAGCGCCGAATGCATTGATTAGGTCGAATGCCAAAAGTTTTAACTCATTAGCAGTTTTGCAAGTAGCGTATATAAAACCAAATTTGATTGATCCTATCAACCTGCCGAAATTGAAAAAGTAGGAATGTAATTTATCGAAGCATTTGTTAATCGTTAATTTTTACAAAAGTACCCTCTTGATTACTCCATAACTCGCCAGTAAATGCATCGAAGATAGTATCAGCTTCAGTAGCAAAACAATCTGCTACGATTTGACCTGTTGAGGTATCTTTAATGGCCATAGTAATCGGCGGAGTAACGGCAATGCCAGGTATATCTTGAAATTGGTCATTAAAAACCGAAGTCATATCATAACAAACATCAGAGTTTATAATTAAATTAGCTCTCTCTGGAGGTGTATTAATTGTGCAGTGCCTGGTATTAGCAAAATCATCCGGAATAGATTGAAATGGATCAGGAATACCAGGAATAGTAATTGAAACCCCTTTAATCTCAGATGAAATAACAGTGTTTTTAGTTAGTAGAGAAATTCCTGATGCTGTGGTTTGCTGGGGTGCTTCACATAGATTACTATTTGGCGTTACTGAAATACATTGTCCGTTTGTGGTGATATTAACAATATTGCCATTTTGGATAAAAAACAGACCATCGATTGTATTTTTAGTATTACAAGCTGGAATACTGGTATTGCCTCCAGAATTTTGAATTAGCGCAATCATATTTGATAACGAATCAACGAATGTTGGATTATTTCCCCAAGGTCCTCCCAACAAATAGACACCAATATCATTCTTGTTCACTCCAGTATAAATTCCTTTGTCAGCATAGTATCGATATAACCAAGGCTCGATACTCTGCGTGGTCTGATGACCTGAAAAGAACTGTGGATAAGTGCTCTCTGCCCAGTTGAACAACTTCTCAGTATCGCTGACCATATCGGCAGAAACAAAGTGGATGCTGCTGAACAGAGTGAATGTACAAGCAGATAGAATGAGCCGCTTCATGTGTTGTTTCATATAAAAACCTCTAATACGTAATCGCATAAAAATAATCGCCTTTATAAAAATAATATCACAGGGTAAAGAAAGGCTTAAACAACTCACATTACAGATAGCGTTTAATTTAGTTGATCATACCACTTAATCGCTTATCTCCCGAAAAGCAAAAATACCTTTAGCTCAATACCGCTTAGAAGTGATTCAGATTCACCATCAAACATCTTTTTAATCTTCCCGGATCAAATTTGACGAAATGTCCGGTACAGGTATAATCAGATGCAGAAAATAGACGTTTATTTTCTCATTGAGTTTACAATCTTCTTAATTATTTTGTCATAACTCTGTTCTATTAATTTTCAATTATTTTTAACCAAGAACAGCATAAATCAACTGAGCTATTTTACTTAATGAAAATTTAGCTTCAATAATTTAATTCCAAACGTTATAACTTTTAAGGAAAAAAATGGCTATTATTAACGGAACAAATAAAGATAATGTGCTTAACGGCACAGCTTTTAATGACTTCATTTATGGTTTAAAAGGTAATGACACGCTCTTCGGTTTTGGCGGCAGTGACTTACTTTTTGGCAATGACGGCAATGACAAGCTTTTGGGTGGCGGTGGTAATGACATACTTTACGGCGGCAAAGATAAAAATATCTTGACAGGTGGCGCAGGTCAAGACACTTATGTTCTAACCAAAGAGAAAGACAATGCTGACACCATTAACATTGCAAAAGGTGAAAGTTCTACAAGTGCTGCTAATGTTATTCTGACAGGTAAAATAACAGGATTCGATACTATCATTGGCTTCGACAAGCACGACCAGCTTAATTTGGACGTAAATTCTAGTCGCGTTATGGCTAACACCAATGTCAATACTGTAAATGACACGGTCCACTTTAAGAATTTTTCAGTTAACAATGGCATACTCAACTTAAAAAATGGTGCAAATAATGTCGCACTTACTAGTGAAGCACTTCTACAAGAGGCCTTTATATATGTCATTAGCAATCTGGATGTCATTCCCAACGATGTTGCTGTAGCTGTTAATGTTGATATTGGCGTAAACGAAACAAATTCGCCTATTCGAGGGAAGCATGCTCTTGTTTTTGTTGACCATACCGACCCTGGTTTTACAATCGTCGATATTGTGGGCAGCCTAAACTCGCTAAGTGTCAGTCAGGTTATTTAAGATAACTAGCTCAACGAACAATGTTATCAAATAGGAATCCACCGAAACCAGAAGAAATTTTCTTCCGGCATTCTCTGGAAAAACTGCCCGCCATCAGCACACCGAGGGACTAAACACCAATTCAACCACATGAAATAAATAGTTTTCTGCAAATAATTATGAACAAAGAATCTTAGAATTGATCGACTTTTTACAAGCCGTATTTTAATTTTTCTCAGGTACATCCTTTACTCCTGAGTAAAACCATAGTTTTACCTGTAAAATCTTTAGTTAGATTCAGTGTGTATAAATCATGGATAATATATGTTGTTTTTAAATTTAGATGAATCATTTCATCTGCTTAAACATCAACTTACTCATCAATTGGAGATTCTAGATATGTTGCATCATATGAAACGGTTAATTTTATCTGGATGTGCGTTTGTATTGCTATGTCATAGTCATTTGATTTACGCTGATACAGGTAGCGATACTGAAAAAATACTTAACTGGGCTGAAAATACTTACCCAGAGATTTTTTCAGGTCATCAAGCTACTCAGAATATAGAACCTTGGTTATACCGACATTATCCAGAAACTGGAATATATGCGGGTGTTAACAAAAATGATAATGGCGTTTATCTCCTTGGAGGAATTTGGGGTGATCAACCAACATATATCGATACGCTTGCCAATCTTATTGTTCATATTGACAGTTTGGGTGGTAATGGTAGTGTGGCTGCTTGTGATACCTCGAAAACGCCTGCGGGGATTACGTATAGTCAAAGTGGCAATGTTGTTACCGTCACTTCCGGTGGGCAGTGTGTAACTGCACCAGATCTTGCTAACACTAATCTTTGCAGTGTGCCGCGACAAACAACCGCAAGTGGCATTTCCTTGCTTGGAAGCAATACTGTAACCAGTTCAAGATTAGAAGGTTTATCAATCAATATCCCGGGATTACCCGATTCTATTAAAGGTATTGTCGATACTTCAGCAAATGTTAAGCATTGTACTATCAATGTTGCGGCTGACACAGCTAACTTAATTGTAAATTCTGATCTATGTTTTGATATCACAACAACTGCTACAAATTTATTAGCAGGTTTCCCTGTCGATGGAATTGCGCTGACACCTCCGGTGAAATATTACACAGCGGGGACTTATACAAGTAATATCGTGGATGATTGTTTTGCGACGGATGCTACGACAGTAAGTGATGCTTTTACTGGAGAAATGTGGGTAAGGCAAAATGGTGAGTATGTCAAAATTGACGGTTAAATGTTCAATTCATAATTTAGGGCACTTCTAAAAATTCAAAGTTCTAAACAAAACGAGGCGCGAGCAAAAAATGGTGACGCAGCATATAACTGATATGTAAGGAAACATTTTTTGTGAGCAACAAAGTGTTGTGACGAAATTTGGATTTTTAGAGGTGCCATTTAGTTGTTTTTAACAACTGAGTCATATCGACATCAAGTGTGGTGTGATATTGAACAAAATTCTGGGCAGCGCATTGGATCTCGCCCGTGTCTTCCAAGATGAAGATGCGCTCATCCGGGTCACTGTGCGAACCATTTCATTGATAATGGCGTTGATCAGCGTTGTTTTACCCGATCTGCGGTGCCACCAATGACTAGAATGTTGCGGTGCTTGCGCACAGCCTCTTTGATGACATCAGAGTGTCTTGGCGACAACACGCCGGTTTCCGAGCTATAGTCAAATCTGGTGTATAGAGAATCAAGCGGCATTCTGTTTTTGATCCTCTGCTTGTTTAATACCGTTAACAAATTTAACGCCATTGATTACATCTGCTAACAGGTTATAGCCTCTTAAGCAGAACCATTTTTTCTGTGCTGTCTCCATAAGTTTGAACGCCATTGGATATTCCGTTACGATATGACCTGATGATTTCTCAATAATTTGAATATTTTTTAACATGATTAAAACTCCAACTTATTAATTAGAGTAACAATAT
>NZ_JAYUWI010000078.1:0-37534 GCF_043753625.1 Nitrosomonas sp. | reverse complement strand
GCACGACGAGCGCGAGTTCGAGCGCTAACTATGACATGTCGCTGTGGTACGATTCTAAGTACTACAAGATAGGAATGCTCACCATGTTATTGGTAGCGATATTTTGGATCTGGTATCAAAGGACATTTGCTTACTCACATGGCATGGACTCGATGGAACCGGAATTTGACAAAGTGTGGATGGGACTGTGGCGTGTACACATGACCTTGATGCCTTTATTTGCTTTGGTTACTTGGGGTTGGATACTGAAGACCCGTGACACGAAAGAACAACTGGACAACCTGGATCCTAAGTTAGAGATCAAACGTTATTTTTACTGGATGATGTGGTTGGGCGTGTATTTATTTGGTGTTTACTGGGGCGGCAGCTTCTTCACCGAACAAGATGCATCCTGGCACCAAGTGATTATTCGTGACACCAGCTTTACCCCAAGTCACGTTGTGGTGTTTTATGGTTCATTCCCGATGTACATTGTCTGTGGCATAGCCTCATACCTGTACGCGATGACCCGTTTGCCACTGTATAGCCGCGGCACATCATTCCCGCTTGTTATGGCAATTGCGGGCCCATTGATGATTCTGCCAAACGTGGGATTGAACGAATGGGGTCATGCATTCTGGTTCATGGAAGAACTGTTCAGTGCGCCATTGCACTGGGGCTTTGTGATTCTGGGCTGGGCAGGCTTGTTCTCAGGTGGTATCGCAGCACAAATTATCACCCGTTACTCCAACCTGACCGACGTCATCTGGAATAACTCAAGCAAAGAGATTCTGAATAACCGGATAGTTCCTTAATCTCTCACTTATGTGCTTGTAGCAATTTTCCATGGCCTGTTTTAAGCAGGCCATGGAACTAAAAGTGTGTAGTAATACTCCGTAGATTATTGATCAATAAGTGTAGGGGGTTTATATGATTAGAAAAATAATAAAAATATGGGCTTCAGCAACTATGCTTTCCGTAGCCCTGTATTCTGGTTTAGTTGCTGCTCACGGCAAAGTATCTTTGGAAGCAGATGCTTGTGTACGCAATATATCCGGCAGTATGGTGCATTTGAGTACCTATCAGCCACAATACGATCCAGAAGCGGAATACTGCACCGAGATCCCTAAAGAAGGCGAAACCTTGCTGGTTTTGGATCTTGTTGATCAGGCACTGCGTGACATGCCTATTATTATCAAAATTGTAAGAGGTAGCGGCCAAGCATTAAGTGATACGGTAACCTCTTTGTATTCAACCAATCATTCAGATGGCGTCATTAAAGGTGAATTTAACCTGGATGAAGGGCAATATACGCTATTCGTTACAGGAGAAGGCGTACCACCGTTGCACTATGAATATCCTTTACGAGTACAAATGACCAGTTACAAGGATACTTTTTTTACTGCCGTACCCTACATAATCACCTTATTGTTACTCGCTTTGTTTACGGATAAATTACTGAAGCGGCGGAAAATTCAGCTTTAATAATGGTTTACCTTAGGATAACAGCACTTTTTCGATGACACATCAGTGGCTTGTTATTCATATCAAACCACTGAGAAATGGTTATCGAGGTGGCGGAGGTGGTGGATTTCCAGCTGGTGGTGGCGGAGGTACAAAATTTGCTGGCGGCGTTGAAGTTCTCCTATCTTTGCCACTATTACCCGATGGATTATTCATAATTCTGCCATCAACGGGAACACGATGCCCCTTGGCATACATACACTGAGTATAACTGATGTCGTATCGCTGCTGACTGGCATACCCTGAAGTCGTAGCGGTGCTTGATCCAATCAACCCACCCAACAACAAGCCCGTACCAGCACCGATAGCAGCGCCATGACCGCCCCCTAAAGCAGCGCCCGCAGCAGCACCAAGCCCAGCTCCAATAGCTGCACTTTCTATACCACTGGTTCGAGATGCTTGCCGTGGAGTAGTGCCACCCACTTGTTCATCCGCATACTGTCTGCATTCGTATTCATCGGAACGGAACTGATCAAAACTTTTGCCAGAGCCAGGTAATGTCATAACACTGGGTCCTGCTGGCATATGAACACACGCAGTTAGTAGACAAGCAATCAGTAAAATGAAGAGAACTCTTATTGTTAACATGTTTTACCTTTTTACATTATTGTGCTGGTGGTTGGGGAGCAACTTGCAGCCACCCGCCTGGGCAATTTTTAACATACGGATAATAACCTTCAGGATTCTGGCAATAGTGCCAGTAATTCGTCTGTTGCCGGACCGGTCTGGCTTGTTCTTGCTGGATATAGACAGGTGGGGTTACCGGCACGACTACTGTAGGCGGGTAGCTATAATATGGTCTACTGAAAAATGGATCAGGGTAGCCATAAGAACGATATCCATAGGAACCCGGGCCATAGAAGCCAGAGCCATAAAAACCAGGAGAATATCCGCCTACACTAATACCTAAATTGAAATGACTATGTCTGTGACCATGCCCGTGCCCTCCACGCGCCCAAACGGCATCATTCGCTGTTAGTACAAGCAAGATAACTATTAAATATATCCAATTAAGATTCTTCATGTCCGCCACCTCGCCAATTAATCTTTAACTCACACGTTCTTAGGTGTTGCGGTTAATTATTAAGCCTGCTCCGCAATATCCTCAACTAACATGATTTAGTCCTTTCATTCGAATTGATTGTATTGTTTTATGGCTGAATGAAAGCTGAATAGTCAGAGGAACTCAATTAATGAAAACAGATTAAAATACATCAAATAAATAACGCTATCCGTACATTCCGGCCAAGGTGACTAACATTGTCCGGCGGACATAACGCGAGGAAAATAATGAAACTACTGAGCTGGAATATTCAATGGGGACGCGGAATGGATGGACAGGTCAATATTTCTCGCATTCTCCGCACAATTCATCAACTGGGCGATTTCGATGTCATTTGCTTGCAGGAAGTTGCTGTCAATTTTTCCGGCTTACCAGGCAAGCCAAAGTGAAGATCAGATCGCTGAGTTATCGGCTGGATTACCCGGCTACACCACGATTTATGGTCCCGCGACAGATGTGCCGGATGGACACGGCAGACGCAGTCTTTTTGGCAATGCCATTTTCTCCCGGTTACCCGTCGGTCAGATCTGGCGACATCTTTTACCGTGGCAAGCAGAATTAGCCACACCCAGCATGCAGCGAGTATTGGTAGAAGCCATTGTGACAGCAGATTTTGGTCCGCTACGCATAATGACTACGCATCTCGAATACTACTCACAGCATCAGCGTAAAATCCAAATCGATGCCATCCGCTGTCTGCACCGTGAGGCTTGCACCATGTCAAAACGCAAATTACTAGCTGAAGAACAAGGTGGAACCTTCGAAGTCTTTCCCCGGCCTGCACAGGCTTTACTGTGCGGAGACCTGAATTTCCCTGCCACAGCCCCTGAGAGATTGCAAATTCTCGCCCCCTTCAACGATGACACGCCCAACTTTCATGATGCCTGGTCAATATTACATCCTGGCACACCCCATGCGCCGACAGTCGGCATTCACCCGGTAGATTTCGTCGACCGCCCCGAATGTTTTGATTTCGTTTTTATTACCGATGGGTTAGTAAACCATCTCAAAGCGCATGGTATTGATGCTGTGACGGAAGCTTCGGATCATCAGCCGGTGTGGGTTGAGTTTGGATAAGAGGATTTTGATTGTTAAAACACTTGAGTGATCAAAGTCTTAAAGCAATGCCTCTAATGCTTACAAAGCTGACTTGGATAACATAACACATGCACAATCATTATTGTTAGTTAGTATGATTAATTTTGTTAGCATAAGAAGGAAGAAACGTGTTAGATTACAATTAATGTATTATTTTTGCATAAAACTTGCAATAATAAAGATAAAATACAATATAAATGGCACTAAAGTATGTTAATTGAATTCAATGTAAGTAATTTTCTATCTATTCGTGAGCAGGCTTCACTTAGTGTGGTCGCAGCAAAAGGGCTTGAATTAGCGAATAACAACACTTTTCTTACAGGGATACCAGCAGTACCTAGCCTACTGAGGAGTGCAGCAATTTACGGGGCAAATGCGGCTGGCAAATCCAATTTTATAAAAGCATTACAGGTTATGCGGCAGCTGGTACTTCAATCATCTGCTAAAATTCAGGCAGATGAAAAATTACCTATAACCCCTTTTTTATTAGATGAAGGCAGTCCTTTAAAACCGTCTGAGTTTGAAGTTACTTTTATTAATCAAGGAATACGTTATCAATATGGATTCTCAGCAACACCCAAGCGTATTATTGAAGAATGGTTGTTAGCCTATCCATCCGGAAAAGCGCAACGCTGGATTGAAAGACGTTATGACGAACAAAGTCAGTCATATCGGTGGGGAGGAATGGGTAACTTAACGGGTAAAAAAGAACTCTGGAAAGCGACCACACGATCTAATGCTCTATTTCTTTCAACTGCCATGCAACTAAATAACCAACAGCTTTCTCCTGTATTCTCTTGGTTCGACAACACGTTGCATGTTGCAGGATTTGGTCGATGGCATCCGGGATTTTCAATGAAAATCTGCGAAAAAGATAATACCAGAGAACAAGTTATCGCCTTTTTGAAAGCAGCAGATGTCGATATTAATGATATTGAATTGGAGAAAGAAAAATTTGATCCGCAAAATCTGCCTGATGATATACCAGAAGAAATAAAAAGACATTTAGAAAAACAATATAAAGACAAACCCATTACACAAGTCAAAACAGTTCATACCTTAGAAACAGGCCGAAAGATTTTATTTGATTTAGATGACGAATCTGACGGCACTCAGAAAATATTTGCCTTAGCTGGGCCTTGGTTAGATACTCTAGAGAATGGTTATATTCTTGTTATAGATGAATTACATGACAATCTTCATCCTTTAATGGTCAAATTTTTAGTTGGTTTATTTCATAACCCGGAAACTAATCCTAAAAATGCGCAATTGATCTTCACTACACACGATACTTCGATCCTAAATCAAAAAGTATTTCGCCGTGATCAAATCTGGTTTTGCGAGAAAAACTCCCAACAAGTTACAACCCTTTACCCATTAACCGATTTTAGTCCTCGAAAAGGCGTGGAAAACCTTGAGCACGGATACCTTTCCGGCCGTTACGGTGCATTACCGTACCTGGCAAGTATTAAAACAGCCATGGCGGATTAAATGGGTAATGAAAATCTTTTTTATAAGCGTAAAGCAAAAAACGAAAAGGATTTAGCTAGGAAAAGAGCAAATCGATCAAGCTATGAGAAAATATTGATTGTCTGCGAAGGTCAAAAAACTGAACCAAACTATTTCAATGAGTTGAAAGACTACTACCAACTCAATACAGCAAATGTTGTGGTAGATGGCAATTGTGGATCGGATCCATGGAGCGTTTATCAGCACGCTCAGAAATGTGGTCGCAAGGCAAAAAAAGACAATGATCCTTACGATAAAATTTATTGCGTGTTTGATAAGGATAAACATACGACATATCAAAAAACACTTAATGCTATTACTAGTAAAAAGTCTTTTACCGCTATTAACTCAGTGCCTTGTTTTGAATACTGGTTATTACTACACTTCGCTTATACGGCTAAGCCTTTTAATGCAATTGGAAATAAAAGTGCTGGTGACGGAACAATCGATAAGCTAAAAGAATACTTACCAGGGTATCAAAAGGGGGATCTAGGAATATTTAGAAAGTTAGTATTAAAGCTCGATTCAGCTAAAACCAACGCTCAAAGAGCACTGGATGAGTCTACTGCCAATCAAACTGATAATCCTTCTACTATTATTCATAAACTGGTAAGTTGTTTACAGCATTTAAAAAATCCACAAACAAACCGATGTGAATAAACAATCTTAGAAGAGATGAGCGCCAAAACTCTCAAAATAGTATAGATCAATCTCATCACGAGAAAACCGGTGATTCTGCCCGCCTTTCTGGGCGATTTTTAAGGAACCCATCAATGAGCCGAGTTGTCCGGTTGTTTGCCAATCCAAATTATTGACAATGCCGTACAACAGACCGGCACGATACGCATCGCCGCAGCCGGTTGGGTCAACAATATCTTTGGGTTTGACACAGGGAATCTCAATTTTTTTGCCATCGGCGTAGATGATGGAGCCTTGTGCGCCCAGTGTGATGATCAACGCCTTGGCTTGGTTCGCCAGCGATTCAAGACTACGTTCTGTGCGGTCTTGCAGCATCTGGCCTTCATAGTCATTGACGGCGATATAATCCGCTTTATCGATGAAATCCAACAGTTCTTCACCGTTATACATCGGCAACCCCTGACCCGGATCAAAAACAAACGGGATGCCAGCTTCATGGAATTCTCGGGCATGTTGCATCATTCCATCACGACCATCCGGCGCGATGATCCCTAGCCGGATACCACTTGTATCTTTCACAGAATTGAGATGCGAAAAATTCATTGCACCCGGATGAAACGCGGTGATCTGATTATCATCCAGATCAGTAGTAATGAATGCCTGAGCGGTAAAAGTATCTGGGATATGCTGCACATGTTGCTGGGTCAGCTGTAATTGTTCAAACCGTGCAGCATAAGGTGCATAATCATCGCCAACGGTAGCCATCATAACCGGTTCACCGCCCAACATCTTTAAGTTGTAGGCGATATTCCCGGCGCACCCGCCAAATTCACGACGCATCTCAGGAACCAGAAATGCAACATTCAATACATGAATCTTTTCCGGCAGAATGTGATTTTTAAAATGGTCTGGGAAAACCATAATATTATCGTAAGCGATAGAACCACAAATCAGTGTGCGCATAGTTTTGATAACAATAGTTAGAAAGATTAGGTTGAAACGGCAGGTTTATCAGATATCCTTACACTTGATTAATCTGAGATTTCCCCTGCCGTGATGCTGAATGTAACGAGATGATTCTTCTTGATCAGGCGCTTGGCTTCCAGGTCAAATCCAGTTCGCGCGCTGCTTTGACATCATCCAGTTTACGTACCGGCATGGTGTGTGGCGCGCCTTTTACCAGATCAGGTTGCAGCTCAATTTCCTGCAGAATTTCTTTCATGGATTTAACGAACGCATCCAGTGTTTCCTTGGATTCCGTCTCAGCCGGTTCAATCAATAAGCATTCTGGCACCAGCATCGGAAAATACGTTGTTGGTGCATGATAGCCTTTGTCGAGCAAGCGCTTGGCCAGATTCATCGCGGTGATACCGGTTTTATCTTTAATATCTTTTAGAGTGACAATAAATTCATGGCTGGCACGACGTGTCGGATAGGCTATTTCAAAACCTGCTTTACTCAGCTCGGCCATCAAATAATTGGCATTCAATGTAGCAAACTCAGAAATGCGATGCATACCATGCATTCCCAGCAAACGAATATAGATATAAGCGCGCAGCAAAACACCGGCATTACCCATGTGAGCCGATAACCGGCCAATTGATTGAGGCTTTTCTTTTTCAGTAACCCAGCGATAAGTATCCCCTTCCTTGGCAACGATAGGAATCGGCATAAACGGCAGCAAACGCTCGGCAACACCCACTGGCGCAGAACCTGGTCCACCGCCACCGTGCGGCGTGGAGAATGTCTTGTGCAGATTAATGTGAATGACGTCAAAACCCATATCACCCGGTTTAACTTTACCCAGCACTGCATTGAGATTGGCACCGTCGTAATACAGCAACCCACCCGCTTGATGCACAACACGGCTCATTTCGGCAACATTTTTTTCAAATACGCCCAATGTGGAGGGATTAGTTAGCATCAATCCAGCAGTTTGGGGTCCGACAGCGGCTTTTAATGCAGCCAGATCGACATTACCTTCTTTGTCGGTGGCAATTTCCACTACCTTGAAACCGCACATCACAGCGGTAGCCGGGTTAGTACCATGCGCCGCATCCGGCACAATAATTTCAGTACGTGCAAAATCACCGCGTGCTTCATGGTAAGCACGAATCATCATGACACCGATCAACTCACCTTGCGCACCGGCCATTGGCGTCAGGCTCACACCTGCCATGCCGGTAACCGCTTTTAACGTTTCCTGTAATTCATACATACAGGCAAGAAAACCCTGTCCGGTGTCTTCCGGTGCAAGCGGGTGCCTGGAAAGAAATTGCGGCAGCATGGCCAATGAGTTACATGCGCGTGGATTGTATTTCATCGTGCATGAACCCAGCGGGTAAAACTCGGTATCAATCGAGAAATTCTTTTGTGACAAACGTGTGTAATGGCGCACTGTATCCATCTCAGAGACTTCGGGTAGAAGTACTGGCGATTTGCGCAGCAAGTTTTGTGGAATCTTAGCCGTGCTTGCGGCAGTCACCGGTGACTGGGAATAATTACGGCGCCCTGGGCGAGAGTGTTCAAATATCAGCATTTTTTATGGGTAAAACGTTAATTTATTTTAAGGCAGCTAAGGCTGCTTCGTAGTTCGGTTCATCAGCAATTTCAGGAACCAGTTCGGCATGAATAATGGTATCCGATTCATCCAGAACGATTACCGCACGTGCCGTGATTCCTGCAAATGCACTGTCTGATATGAAAACCCCGTAATCTTTCATGAAGTTGGCGCCACGCATGGTTGACAATGTAATTACCTTATCCAATCCCTCGCCATCGCAGAAGCGGCTCATGGCAAAAGGTAAATCAGCAGCAATGATCAGCACAACCGTATTGTCCATGTTGCTGGCTTGCTGGTTAAATTTTCGTGTCGAAATCGCACATACTGGCGTATCCAGACTAGGGACAATGTTCAGTACTTTCTTTTTGCCGGCATAATTGGCCAAAGTAACATCGGCCAAATCCCTATTCACAAGAGAAAACGCAGGCGCTTTCTGCCCGACCTTTGGAAAAATGCCTTCAATTTTGATAGGATTTCCTTTAAGAGTAACCATAGTTTTTCCTTTATGATGAATTTAAAAAATAATGTTATTAACCAATCGCGTGCTTTAAGGCTTCAGCATAATTTTGTAAATCATTCGTTGTCTTAGTTTCAGTAGCACAAACCAATAATGCATTGCCAAATTCAGGATAATGTCCCTGTAAATCAAGCCCGCCGAGTATGCCTTTTTGTTTTAATTTGGATAATATTTCTGCAACGGGCGCAGCTAAAGTCAGTGCAGCTTCGTGAAATACCGGTCCGCTGAATGTTCTTTTCACACCATTGATTTTTGTCAATTGTTCGACCAGTTCCAGCGTGTTGGCATGCGATTGTGCAGCGACGCGACGCAAACCTTCTGGGCCCAGTAATGACATAAAAATAGTAGCAGCGGTAACCATCAATCCTTGATTGGTACAAATATTGGATGTGGCTTTGGAGCGCCGGATATGTTGTTCACGCGCCTGCAATGTCAACACAAAGCCAGGTTTATTATCCAGATCCGTGGTACGACCGATAATGCGTCCAGGCATCTGGCGTACCAAATCGTTCTTGCACGCCATAAAGCCCAAATATGGACCACCACTGGAAAGCGGGATGCCCAGCGGTTGACCTTCACCCACGGCAATATCAGCACCTTTGCTACCCCACTCGCCTGGCGGGGTCAGTAATGCCAATGCAGTTGGATTCACAACTCCAATGGCAAAGGCATTTTTACTGTGTGCCCAATCTGTCAGGGCATCCACTTGTTCCAGCACACCAAAGAAATTAGGTTGCGGAATCACCAGCGCGGCAAATTCTTCGTTGGAAAATTCAGATAACGATCCCGGCTCTATCTGCCCGGACTGTGTGTTAAATGGCAGCTCGACCACTTCAATTTTTTGATTGCTGACAATCGCGCGAACGACTTGACGATAAACGGGGTGTACTGTTTTTGGAATCAGAATGCGCCGTGACGATTTATGGGAACGAACAGCCATCAAAGCTGCTTCAGCCAGCGCAGTTGCCCCATCGTACATACTGGCATTGGATACATCCATGCCCGTCAGCGAAGCCATCATCGTTTGATATTCATACAATAATTGTAAGGTACCTTGACTGGCCTCAGCTTGATACGGTGTATAGGAAGAATAAAACTCTCCCCGCGTGGTAATTTGCCAAACGGCAGCGGGTATGTGATGTTCATAGGCACCCGCCCCGATAAAGTTCTGGTAGAACCCGTCTGTGGTGGCACGCTCCATCATCAGCCGAGAAATTTCCATTTCGCTGAGTCCGGGTGGAACGCCTGTCAATTCACCGCTGACCAATTCTTTAGGAATTTCATCAAACAGCTCTTCAATTGTTTTTGCACCAATGCTGGCCAGCATCTCGGCGATATCTTCTTCGGTATGTGGAATAAACGGCATGATTTATTTAAAAAAACTTAAAGTAATAAAGATAAAATAGACAAACGAATTCAAATCTCAATGCAGATGTGATTTTAGTGGTCTTCGTTTTCAACCAGCTCGGTATAGGCTGCGGCATCTAACAATCCATCCAATTCAGACGCATTGCTAGGCTTCATTTTAAACAACCAGGCGGAAAACGCATCTTCATTAATTTTTCCCGGCTCATCCGCCAATGGAGAATTAACCGCAATAACTTCACCCGAAATCGGTGAATACACATCGGCTGCTGCCTTGACGGATTCAGCGACAGCGCATTCTTCTTTTTGTTTAAGTGTACGGCCAATTTCTGGTAACTCGACAAACACCATATCGCCAAGCAATTCTTGCGCGTGATGGGTAATCCCAACAGTTACCGTGCCATCAGCCTCAGGCTTTACCCATTCATGGGATTTGCTATATTTTAAGTTTGTTGGAACACTCATTTTTTCACTCCGGATTAAAATAATATTTTGTTACAGTTTGGAATTAAACCAATGCTTTCCCGTTACGTACGAACGGGTATTTTACCACTTTGGCGCGTAGCTTTTTATCACGCACTATCACGTTGACTTCATCACCGATAGCTATCTGTACCGGCAAACGCGCCAAAGCAACTGATTGGTTCATCGTCGGCGAGAATCCACCACTGGTAATTTCACCCTGATATTCAACGCCATCGTGTTGACAAACCACTTCCTGATGGCTGCGCAGCACACCACGATCGATCAGTACCAATCCAACCAATTGTTGCGTCACATCAGTATCTAACAACGCTTGTTTACCAATAAAATCCCGCTCGCTTTTAAGATCGACCGTCCAAGCCAAGCCTGATTCCAATGGATTCTTGGTTTCATCCATATCCTGACCGTACAAATTCATCCCGGCTTCCAGACGTAACGTGTCACGAGCGCCTAGTCCGGCCGGTGCGACCCCGACAGCATGCAATGCTTTCCAAAACGACGGCGCGTCAGCGGCTGGCAGGATAATTTCAAAACCATCCTCGCCGGTATAGCCTGTGCGTGCAATAAAATACTGATTTACTACGGTAGATTGAAACAGTTTGAGCTCTTCTGTCGCAGCTTGAGATCCTGAAATAACCTGCCAAACTTTGGCGCGCGCGTTAGGGCCTTGTGCTGCGATCATTGCCAGATCACGCCGCGGTGTAATCTCTAAATTGGGCACGAGTACATCGCGTTGCTTGAGCATCCAGGCGACGTCTTTATCGGCTGTTCCAGCGTTCACCACGATGCGAAACCAGGTTTCCGACAGAAAATAAATGATCAAATCATCAATGATGCCGCCCTGGGGGGTCAACATACAGGAATATAGCGCTTTGCCAGGGAGAGTCAGCTTATCAACGTTGTTGGCAACCAATTGGCGTAAAAAACCACGCACATTGTCGCCTTTGATATCAACCGGAAGCATGTGAGAGACGTCAAACATGCCCGCATCCTGGCGTACTTTATGGTGTTCGTCTAACTGTGAGCCGTAATGCAGTGGCATATCCCAGCCACCAAAATCCACCATTTTGGCATTCATGTCGCGGTGGGTTTGATTAAGGGGTGTCATTTTCAGCACGGATTATTCTCCCGAAAATAAAAAAAAGCCATTTCAAATGACTTCACGCCCCTCTGTCCTTTTTACCTGAGAGATTTACAGATTAATATCCGCGTGCCCCTTCGGTGGCCAAAAATAATTTTCTTGGCACTCTCCAGATTGCCTGTCACAAGCGGTTCTCAGGGAACAAGTTTGACTTGACCATGCCTGAGCGATTCCGGGGGGGTTACGCCTTCGGCGGCGCTGAAATAAAAGCGCGCTCTCCTGCTTGGACTTTAATGGCAGAGTGGGAACTATACCTTAGTAGCAGCAGTTTATACAAGCTGTTGTGGTCAAATAGACTGAGTCACCCCGGTTTTTCCAGAAACTTTTTATGTTGAATCAGCCTGCATCTGTTGGTTCTTCCTCCCCTGATGTAACCCATCACGTTCGACACCGTATATTTCGGCGGAATGCTGCACGCAAACTGACATAATGTGCCCTTCTACAATCTGCGCTTCTTCGAGATGAACATTACATGATACTTACAATCCCATTTTGGGTGGGTCATGCTCTGGTACTCTGTCATCTCAAATCTCCTTTTCTTGGTCGAGATAGAAAACTCTCAATGACCATCATATCCTTCTCTTCTCAATTTCCGCTAACTCGACCTTACTTCAGCGCTCTAAAGAAAGAAAATAAAAATCTATTCGCAGAATTTGGGGATGAAGTTTATGTTCCCTATTTTATAAATTTTTGTTAAAATGCGATCGGTAGATTCGATGGGCTTTTTCAGCCCATTTTTTATTTGTGGCGGAGCTATGGCACTGGAAGAATTATTAGAATCAACTCTGCAAGGATTGGGTTATGAGTTGATCGAAGTGGAACGATTAGCACACAACAAATTATTAAGAATATTTGTGGATAAAGAAGGCGGCATCAATATTGATGACTGCGTGGCTATCAGTAATCATTTGAGTCGGTTGTTTGCAGTTGAAAACATTGATTTTGGCCGACTGGAAGTTTCATCACCAGGATTAGATAGACCTTTACGAAAAGAAGCCGATTTTCTCCGATTTAGCGGAGAAACGGTTAAATTAAAGCTGCGTGTTTCTATAGAAGGGCAGAGAAATTTTGTGGGCGTTTTACGGGAAACGAATAATGGCATAATCAGAATTGAAGTCGAAGGAAAATTGTTAGACCTTGAATTGAGTAACCTTGGAAAAGCCCGTTTGGTTCCAAAATTGTAGGCATATAAAGATTTGGTTGGAGGACTATGAGCCGCGAAATTTTACTGTTGGTCGATGCATTAGCACGTGAGAAGGCTGTTGAAAAAGAAGTTGTTTTTACAGCACTGGAGCTTGCATTAGCATCCGCCACAAAAAGACGGTTTCAGGAGGATATTGAAACACACGTTTCAATTGACCGATTAACAGGAAGTCACCAATCTTTCCGCCGCTGGTTGGTTGTAGAAGATGGTGCTGTGGAAGACCCTGCGCGCCAAATTTCATTAAGTGATGCTTTAATAACTGATGCGGATATTAAGGTTGGCGATCATATTGAAAAATTACTCGAACCTATCGAATTCGGACGTATCGGAGCGCAAGCAGCAAAACAGGTAATATTCCAGAAAATACGGGATGCGGAACGTGAGCAAACATTGAATGATTTCCTCGAGAGAGAGGATTATTTAATTAACGGTACGATTAAACGGATGGAACGTGGCAATGCACTTATTGAATCCGGGAAAATCGAGGCTGAATTACCGCGTGACCAGATGATACCGAAAGAAAACTTGCGCGTGGGTGATCGAGTCCGTGCTTATTTATATAAAGTGGATCGCGCTGCCAGAGGACCGCAATTAAAGCTTTCGCGCATTTCTCCTGAATTTCTGATGAAATTATTTGAGTTGGAAGTGCCTGAGATTGAGGAAGGATTGTTGGAAATCAAAGCAGCAACGCGAGATCCCGGGTCACGTGCTAAAATCGCTGTCAAATCAAATGATCCACGCGTTGACCCCATTGGTACTTGTGTCGGTATGCGTGGATCCAGAGTACAGGCGGTTATTAGCGAACTAGCTGGTGAACGCGTTGATATCGTATTATGGTCGGATGATCCCGCGACTTTTATTATTAATGCATTGGCACCTGCGGAAATCAGCAGCATTATGGTCGATGAAGAAAAACACAGTATGGACATCGTGGTCGATGACGATAATCTCGCACAAGCAATCGGTCGAGGCGGACAAAATGTACGATTAGCTTCCGAACTAACAGGTTGGGAGCTAAACATCATGACAATAGAGGAATCTAAAGTCAAACATGAACAAGAATCATCGTTGATTTGTCAACTTTTTATGCAGAAACTGGATGTTGATGAAGAAATCGCTGAGATACTTGTGCAGGAGGGCTTCGTCACTTTGGAAGAAGTGGCTTATGTTCCTATCAATGAGATGTTGGAAATCGAGTCATTAGACGAAGAAACTGTCAATGAAATACGTAATCGAGCCCGTAATGTATTGCTAACTGATGCCATAGCCAAAGAAGAGAAAGTAGAACATAGCGCTGAAGATTTGCTTGCATTAGAAGGAATGGATATTCATATTGTCCGCGAACTGACATCAAAAGGTATTAATACACAAGCTGACTTGGCTGATTTGGCCACTGATGACTTGGTCGAGATGACAGGTATCGATGTCGAACGTGCAAATCGGCTAATTATGAAAGCACGTGAACCATGGTTTACTTGATTTAAATCATCGGATGATAATAGGCCAGCGGTAATTATTTATTTTGATGAGAATCTGCTTGTAGTTTTGATTGCTGAAGGGTTATAAATGGCTCAAATGAGTGTGGAACAATTTGCTAATGAACTGGGCTTGCTGCCAGCAGTCCTGCTGGAGCAACTTAAAGCTGCTGGCGTGAAGAAAGTGTTGGCAGAAGACAGTTTGACGGAGCAAGATAAAGCTCAATTGCTTGATTATCTGAGAAAAACTCATGGAACCACTGAGATTAAAAGTAAAGTTACTTTAAGCCGCCGCCAAACCTCCGAAATCCGAAAATCGGACAGCACGGGGCGAGCACGAACCATCCAGGTGGAAGTTAGGAAAAGACGTATCCTAACACAGCCAACTCCTGGGGACCCAGAACCCGCCGCCCCAATAGCAATCAAATCACCGGATATCACTACTAGCCAGCAGCCGGCCAGAGAACCTGTAATTGACGCAGAGCAATTAGCGCTACGGAGTGAAGAAGCAAGAAAACAGGCAGAACTGATTGCACGGCAAGTTGAAGAAATTAAACAAAAAAAGGCACGCAAGAAAACCGACAGCACGGATGAAATAAAGAAAAAAGAAGAAGAATCAAAAGGGATTTCTGGCGAAGCATCAGCACTGGAAAAACAGATATCACAAATATCTGCAGAATCCGATGATACTACTCCATCGGAAACCGCAAAAAAACTTGAGTCTGATCCACAAACAGAAGGTCAATCGCATCCCGGCTCTACTGATGGAACACTGCATAAGCCTATTGTAAAACCCGAAGAAAAAGCGGACAAGAAAAAGAAACAAGCCAAACAACAAGTTGTTTGGAAAGATGAAAATACCAAAAAACGCGGCGTTAAAACCCGTGGCGATCTTTCTGCCGGCCAGGGCTGGCGCACGCGTAGAGACAAGCATAGCAAGCCAACACATGTAGATGACCAGAATATTCATGGTTTTTCTGCACCGACAGAACCCATCGTACGTGAGATCATGGTACCCGAAACAATTTCTGTGAGCGCACTTGCACAGAAAATGTCTGTTAAAGCAGCCGATGTCATTAAAGTACTGATGAAAATGGGTAGTATGGTGACAATCAACCAAATGCTGGATCAAGATACCGGCATGATTGTTGTGGAAGAGATGGGGCATATTGCAAAACATGCTGAGCTGGATAATCCAGAGACTTTCCTTGTAGACCGAGAAACATCTAATGTTGAAGTAGCGTTGGCTCCACGCGCCCCTGTGGTAACAGTAATGGGACATGTCGATCATGGTAAAACTTCTTTATTGGATTACATCCGCCGTACCCGTGTTGCCGGCGGTGAAGCAGGCGGCATAACCCAACACATCGGCGCTTATCATGTCGAAACAGATCATGGCATGATTACCTTTTTGGATACACCAGGGCACGAAGCATTTACCGCAATGCGAGCGCGCGGAACAAAAATTACTGATATCGTCATCCTTGTAGTGGCCGCCGATGATGGTGTTATGCCCCAAACGATTGAAGCAATTCATCACGCTAAAGCAGCAAAAATTCCTATTATCGTGGTAGTGAATAAAATAGATAAACCCGAAGCGAATGCGGAAAGAATTCGGCATGAACTCGTTGTCCATGCTGTAGTTCCGGAAGATTGGGGTGGAGATACGATATTCGTAGAAGTATCAGCCAAAACCGGTCAAGGTGTAGATTCCTTATTGGAAAGCATATTGCTGCAAGCAGAAGTATTAGAACTAAAAGCACCAATCAACACACCGGCCAAAGGTGTTGTAATTGAATCCCGTTTGGATAAAGGCCGCGGCCCAGTTGCAACCATTTTGGTACAATCAGGAACCCTAAAGCGTGGAGATGTCTTATTGGCTGGTGCAGTTTTTGGCAAGGTAAGAGCCATGAATGATGAAAATGGCAAATCTATCAAACAGGCTGGAACGTCGATTCCAGTTGAAATTCAAGGTTTATCCGAAGTACCTGAATCGGGTGAATTTGTGTTTGTACTGGACGATGAACGCAAGGCGCGAGAAATCGCCCTATTCCGCCAAGGTAAATATCGCGATGTAAAATTTGCCAAACAACATGCCGCGAAACTTGAAAACGTTTTTGACCAACAAGCCGATGTTAAGGTCCTTGCTTTGATTATTAAAGCCGATGTGCAAGGCTCCTGTGAAGCATTAGCGTATGCATTGCACAAACTCTCAACGGATGAAGTAAAAGTAAATATCATCCACAGTGGCGTAGGTGCGATTATTGAATCCGATGTTAATTTATCCCTGGCATCAAAAGCCGTTATTATTGGCTTTAACGTCCGTGCAGATGCCAGTGCACGTAAGTTAATCGCATCGAGCGGTGTTGATGTGCGTTACTACAACATCATTTATGAAGCGGTAGATGAAATAAAAGCAGCACTCTCTGGAATGATGTCACCGGATCGTAAGGAAAGCATACAAGGTTTGGTTGAAATTCGTGAGATTTATCGAATTCCTAAGGTCGGCATCGTGGCGGGGTGTTATGTATCAGAAGGCATCGTTAAAAGAAATTCATTAATCCGAGTGTTACGCGATGGCTTGGTCATACACAGTTGTGAATTGGACTCATTAAAGCGCTTTAAGGACGATGTCAAGGAAGTCAGAGAAGGATTTGAGTGTGGATTGTCTCTAAAAAACTATAATGATATTCAGCTGGGAGACCAATTGGAAGCTTATGAAATTGTTGAAACAGCGCGATTTCTATAGTCACCGATTTAATCAACACAACTCCCTATGCCCAAAGACTATTCCCGCACATTACGTATTGCGGACCAGATACAGCGAGAATTAGCCGATCTGCTACAACATGAAATTAAAGATCCGCGTATCGGGCAAATTACACTGACCGCTGTTGAAGTAACCCGTGATTATAGCCATGCCAAAGTTTTTTACACGACCTTAGGCAGCAAAGAAGAAAATTTCTTAGTGGAAAAAGGTCTGGAACATGCGAAAGGTTTCTTACGTTCAAACTTATCGCACCGGATGAAATTAAGAATTGTCCCACAATTACATTTTATTTATGACGAATCCGTCGAACGCGGCGTTTGGCTGTCAAAATTGATCGATGAAGCAATAGCCCAAGAACAAATACCGCATCAAACAGATTTAGACTCCGAAAAATCATAATATAAAGCCTGCATGTTGCACGCTGAAATTCCACTGCGCAGCCCGATTAAACCTGTCAAACGCAATATTAACGGCGTCCTATTATTGGATAAGCCTTATGGCATCTCATCCAACAAAGCGGTACAGATCGCAAAACGAGTTTTTTCTGCTGCCAAATGCGGTCATACCGGCACACTTGATCCCATGGCAACCGGATTACTGCCTCTTTGCCTGGGGGAAGCGACTAAATTTTCCTCAGTATTATTAGGTGCCAATAAAACCTATAAGGCTACCTTGCGGCTTGGTTTTCTGAGTACAACAGGCGATGCAGAAGGCGAAATCACCCAACTCGCGACCAATGCTGGAAACCCAACCCTGTCACAGTGCGAGCAAGTACTTCAGCGCTTCATCGGAAAAATCATGCAAGTCCCGCCTATGTACAGCGCGCTCAAGCATCAAGGAAAACCCTTATACGTTTATGCAAGAAATGGCAAAAATATTGAACGCCCAGCACGTGAAATCACCATCCATGCAATACAAACCCAATCATTGATCGACAATGAACTGCAGTTAGATATTCACTGTGGCACCGGTACCTATATTCGAACTTTGGCGGAAGATATTGGCAGTGCACTCGGGTGCGGCGGCGCTTATCTGACTCAATTACAACGCACTGCAATTGATCGTTTTGATTTATCGCAGGCGAAAACTTTGTCAGCATTGGATGCGATGAATGCCGATGAGCAAGATGCGTGTTTGCTGCCCATTGATTACTTATTACAAGAATTCCCGGCAGTCGTTCTGGATGAATTAGCAGCATTGCATATCGTGCAGGGAAAAATCGTCGCCAGTCCTTCCGATATCCACTATATGTCGGAAGGTAATACCGTTCGCGTATATGGTCGCCAGCAACAATTCTTAGGGCTCGGTGAAATTACCAGTGAGCAAAAAATAGCCGCGAAACGCATGCTAGCAAATTCTCAGTTGCTTAAAGCAGCTGAGTAATAAGTTATTAAAAATTCGCTTCACCTCAACCCCAAGGATACTGCACATCGTTATCGTGTGCGAAACATAAAATAAATTGCACCTACCATGCACAGCGCCGCCCATAGATAATCCAGTTTTAGCGGCTCTATTAAATAAAACAGCGCAATGGGTACAAAAATAGTCAGCGTAAGACTTCCTGCAATATTTTGAGCTGCGCGACAGACAACACGGTAAAACCAATCCGGTTAGCAGGAACCTGCAACATATACTCGAAAAACGCAATGCCCCAACTGATCAGCGCAACAATTATCCACGGTTTGTGGTTCAATTCTTTTAAATGCGCATACCAGGCAAAGGTCATGAACACGTTACTCATTGTTAATAGGAGGATAGTTTGCCAAATCTCGCGTATGTTATTGCATATTTAATTTGCAGGTAAAAAACTTATCATCAAATCCCCAACTCCCCCCAAATCGTATCCACTCGTTTCTTGATTTCATCAGTCATCGTAATCGGTGTTCCCCACTCCCGGTTCGTCTCACCTGGAAATTTATTGGTTGCATCCAACCCCATCTTGCCACCCAATCCTGAGATCGGACTGGCAAAGTCCAGGTAATCGATCGGCGTATTCTCAACTAGTAACGTATCGCGTACCGGATCAACCCGGGTGGTGATCGCCCAGATCACTTCTTTCCAGTCGCGTACGTTGATATCGTCGTCGGTGACAATAATAAATTTGGTGTACATAAACTGACGTAGAAAGCTCCAGATACCGAACATCACGCGTTTGCTATGTCCTGCGTACTGTTTTTTCATACTCACTACTGCCATGCGGTACGAGCACCCTTCCGGCGGCAGATAAAAATCGGTGATTTCCGGAAATTGTTTTTGCAGTAACGGTACAAACACTTCATTCAACGCGACACCGAGAATCGCGGGTTCATCCGGCGGTTTACCAGTGTAGGTGGAATGATAAATCGGGTTGCGCCGCATAGTGATACGGTCGATGGTAAATACCGGGAAAGTTTCCTGTTCATTATAGTAACCGGTATGGTCGCCATACGGACCTTCCAGCGCGGTTTCTCCGGGATGAATAGCGCCTTCCAGCACGATTTCCGCACTGGCAGGGACTTGCAGGTCATTGCCGATACATTTGATCACTTCGGTTTTGGCGCCGCGCAACAAGCCGGAAAATTGATATTCGCTCAATGTATCCGGCACCGGCGTCACAGCGCCAAGGATAGTCGCCGGATCAGCGCCTAAAGCAACCGCCAGCGGATACGGTTTGCCGGGATTGGCCAGCGTAAATTCACGAAAATCCAGTGCCCCGCCGCGGTGCGCCAGCCAACGCATAATGACTTTATTGGGACCAATAACCTGCTGCCGGTAAATGCCTAAATTCTGCCGGGTTTTGTTCGGACCCCGAGTCACCGTCAAGCCCCATGTGATCAGCGGCGCAACATCACCGGGCCAGCAGGTTTGAATCGGTATCCGGCTCAGGTCAACATCATTGCCTTCCCAAACAATCTCTTGGCACGGCGCACTGCTCAGTTCTTTCGGCGCCATGTTCAATACTTGCTTCAATACCGGCAATTTATCCCAGGCGTCTTTCAGCCCTTTCGGCGGATCGGGTTCTTTGAGATAAGCCAATAATTTACCGACTTCACGCAACGCCTCAACCGATTCCTGTCCCATGCCCAATGCCACCCGTTTTGGCGTTCCGAACAAATTGCCCAGTACCGGCATGGTATGTCCTTTGGGATGCTCAAAGAGTACCGCCGGGCCTTGCGCCTTCAGGATGCGGTCACAGATTTCTGTCATTTCCAATGCGGGATCAATTTCCGTTTGAATGCGTTTGAGTTCGCCCATTGCTTCCAGTTGCGCAATAAAATCACGCAGATCTTTATATTGCATTGATTGAATCCTTAATGCGGATAGATGAAGAAATCGAGCGCAATCCCGGCAAACACCACCATTCCTACCCAATTATTATGCAGGAATGCCTTGAAACAAAGCGCCCGGTCACGGTTACGGATCAGCGTGTATTGATAAATGATCAGCCCAGTTGCAACCATCAACCCGGCATAATAAACCAGATTCATTTGCTGCAACTGTCCGATAATCAGCATGATCGCGACAAAACAGGCATGACACACCATCACGCCCAGCACATCAAAACGTCCAAAAGTAATCGCAGATGTTTGGATACCGATTTTCAAATCATCCGGTTTATCGACGATGGCATACGCCGTATCATACGCAATCACCCAAAACAAATTGGCCAGCATCAGTATCCAAATAATAGGCGGCAAGCTATCGACTTGTGCGGCAAAAGCCATCGGGATGCCAAAACTGAATGCAATCCCCAGATAGGCCTGCGGCATGGCAAAAAATTGTTTAGTGAATGGATAGGTTCCGGCTAGAAATAATGCCGGTACCGAGAGCAGGATGGTCAATTGATTCAAAGGCAGAATGAGTAGAAATGCACAGATACTCAATCCGGCGGCGAGTAATAAAGCCTCTTTGGAACTGACTCGACCGGCCGCCATCGGGCGATTCTTGGTGCGTTCGACATGCGGATCGATTTTACGATCGGCATAGTCATTGATGACACAACCCGCCGAGCGCATCAGTATCGTACCTAGAACAAAAATGATTAAAATTTGCCAATCGGGCAATCCTTGTGCGGCAAACCATAAGCCCCACAGCATCGGCCACAACAGCAGCAAAATGCCAATCGGCTTATTCAGCCGCATCAGTTGCGCATAAGTTTTAATTCGATCGGCCATGTTCATAAGGGTAATTCCAGAATCGCCGGTAAAAATACTTCGGTCACTAAAATCGATTGCCCATGTAACGTAAACAATGAACGCCGCGCCCACAGATTAACCGGTTTCTCAGGCAAGCGAATACAAGCACGATCATAAAGAAAATGACCGCGACTGACTTTTTTAAATTCCAGCGGCGTGCGTTTGATTCTAGGATTGGTAAACAAAACCGTTCCTAGCGATTTATTGCCCAGCCCGCTTAAACCACGCCATGCACCGCGCAGATTTTTATGCGCCACTACTGAATGCGCGAACACCACCGGCGTATCGCCACAATACAGATACACTTCCCGCACCATGGCTAATTCATTAACACGCAATCCCATCACATCCAATTCATCCCCGTAAACTCTACTCAGCGACTGAAATACGCGTTTTACGCAAAATTGAGCACAGCGATCTTGGATGCGGCGCGTCAAAGATCCGCGATCTTGCAACCAGTTACGTTGGTGATATGAAATAGATGTTAGCGCAGAATACCATGCCAGCGGATGCACATTGTTCATCGCGTGAAAGCTATAAAATGAGATGGTTCCATGCTAGGAATTCTTATGCTGAGATCCGGCAAAGTCATGTTGAGAATTGTTGGAACGGGATTATACAACAGTCTCAAAGGGGGCATTGCAAAACCCATCCGATCAATAAAAATCAGCTCGTGTATTGCAATTAGTTACGTATGTGGCCAAAGCTAGCAAAGCTGATGGATTGCCGATTTGTACTGATATAGACTACCGTACTCATGGCTCCAATCGCATCATGGATGCGTTTAGCGTCCCACACATTGTAACCATGATAAGCTTCTCAAACTGCATCAATATTGATGCGTGATTCTAGACATCACTATATATCGTTATAATTCAATTCATCAAAATAAAAGTATATGAGAAACCATAGAATAATCATTCTATTCATTGCGATTCCTCTGCTATTGATTGGCTGTGCACACGAAACCGATCGCCAACAGGATAAACAGAAAGCTGCTTTCAAACGAAGCTTAGAAGAAAATACCCATCACTGCAGAAAGAGCATCGAAGCGGCAGAACTCTCTAATGTTAAAAGCAAAATTCTCTGGGTGTCCGGACTTAGCGAACCCACTGCAGCAATGCAATCGGATGAGAGTTTCATCCAAGAAGGAAAAGAAAAATCTGAAATCAAGATGCTCTATAAAATTATAGAGTTCTGCCAGAATATGTATCGCGGTACGATTACTTTATTTATAAATACGGAATATGGAGATCAATTCCAGAAACACCTGCATGCAAAATATAGCAACCTAAGCGACCTCAATGATGGCAAGATCGCCTATGGTACCTATAATCGCCAAGAAGCTGAGCTGAGTAAACGGTTAATCAAAGATTTACAATTTCTGGATGAGCGGTACCGATCCCAGGCCATGCGCCAACGTGCACTAGAGCCGTCCGCGGATTTTCAGCGGTCATCTAATTTCTTGCCTGCTATTTTTACGCAATACCTACACTTAGAGCTTATCGCAGGAGCACTGCTTATCTGGTAAATGGCTCCGAATTAACGGGCCACCCAGCATTGACACGCCGCTCTGGCGCACATTCACTTCACGTAGACACGCAATCAATGTGCCCGCAAATTACTTGCGCCTTGCTACCTGTTTTCATCACAATAAAATATCATTCTCCGGCTTAAGTGCTTCCGGACGATCGGGATCATTAATCAGTTCAAGCAGATTGATTTCGATATTTCTCGAAATCGCGGTCAGTGGCAGGTCGTTTGGCTGCAAACCAAACGGATTTTCAATTTCGTCGCCAATGGCATCCAGCTCGAAAAATGCATAGGAAATCAACAGCACAACAATCGGTGTCAGTGCGCCGGTTGTTTCAACCAATCCAAACGGCAGGGACAGGCAGTAAGAAGCCACGATACGGTGGATCAATACGGAATAACTGAACGGTATCGGAGTATTTTTAATCCGTTCACAGGCGCCGAGGATATTCGTCAGCTCGTTCAGCTGAGCATCCATAAACGGAAAATTAAGTTCGCTCAGCCAGCGCCGATCCCTTGCGACGACCAGATCACGCCCCAATAGCTGTAGAATTGCAAGCGGACGGTGTTTGGATTCAGCAACGCTGGCCCAATCTTCGGGTGGCAGAAATTTTCTGATTTCCTCTGCGGGATCTTCATTACGCAAGTGACAGCGCAATGCATGCGCATACGCAATCACGCGTTTGACAAAAACTTCCCGGAAATACTGTAATTCCTCAGCATCATGTGAAGAACCAATCACAAAGCAAGCTTGGCGTGTCAGGCTGCGTGACGTATTGACCAATGCTCCCCAGAGTTTGCGCCCTTCCCAGAATTTATCATAGGAGGCGTTGTTACGAAAACCGAGGAAAATACCCAATGCAACACCGATTAAAGTAAACGGCGTTGTCGTGAGCGTATATTCTTGGATGTGGTAGTAGAGTTCGACGTAAGTAACGATAATCGCGACAACTGTCACCGCGAGAATCCGCGGCCAAGTTTCCATAAAACTACTGCCCCTGAATTGAAACAGCAAGCGCACCCATGAAACTTTATTCTTAATAATCACAGCTGCAATATTTCCTTATCTAATTCATCTTTGTGACATCATCCAGGCTGTCAGAAATCCCGCAGGAAACGCAAGAATTGAAGAACGCTGGCCCATTATTCATGAGGTTATTTAGGTAGTGGATTTATGATAAATCGTATCCAATATTTGCAATAAAAATAGCACTTCAGATAATATTAACTCTGTCAATAGTAAAAATGTACTGCATAATAAAGTCGGTATAGCACTGTTAGAAAAACGTTTTCTATATTAATGTAGCATGGCAATCGCGTTACTATGTAGTTTAAAAGAATAATCAGTATATTATTAATACTGAAAGATGAGTCCTAAAGTTTGTATTCAAATACGCTGCCTGACAACTCAAACTCATGGTTCTTAAACTAAAAATAATTAAGACTGATTTTTGGCAAGTCAATTTTTTGTAAGTTTATTTATTTTCATGGAAATGCATAGAGGATTAGATTGATACAAATATTATTTATGTAACTTTATAATTTAGAACGTAATGTTAATTAAACTCAACCCTTCTCTTAAAATCTAAGGAGATTCAAAATGGCAAATATCAATGGCACAGTTGGAGCAGACACAATCATTCCAGGTTTTGTTTCACCGGGCGTTGTCGGTGGTTTACCAACCTTCGCTAACGACACTATTAACGGTTTTGCTGGCGATGATACTATTAATAGTGGTGGCGGCAATGATTTAGTATTCGGTGGCAACGACAATGACAATATCAATGGGGGTTCGGGTAATGACACTCTCAATGGTGGCGCAGGTAATGACACCATCAACGGCGCTGATGACGATGATCTTATCAATGGTGACGGCGGCAACGACACGCTGAACGGTGGCAATGGCAATGACAATATCAATGGGGGTTCAGGCACTGACATTCTCAATGGTGGTGCAGGCACTGATCAATTATCGGGTGGTGACGGAAACGACAATGTGTACTCCGATGGAGACGGTGGAACTTATAACGGAGATGCGGGCAATGACACCATGTTTTCAGGTATTGGCGGTGAAACCATGGACGGTGGAACCGGAGTGGATACTATTGATCACCGCGCCTTTAATGGACTCTATGTTTTCGATATGGCAACCGGGCTAACAAACTTTGGTGGTGAACTCTACACTAATTTTGAGAAAGTCCGCATGGGCAATGGTGATGACACCGTTACCGGCAATGCGGCTGACAACACGATCTTCGGCGAGGGAGGCAATGATACGCTGACCGGTGGTGCCGGTGTTGACACAATCAATGGCGACGATGGAGACGACACGATTACTTCCGATGGCGATGGCGGAACCTATAATGGAGGGGCTGGTAATGACTCCATGAAATCAGGTCTAGGCCCTGAAACCATGATTGGCGGAACCGGGATTGATGCGATTGACCATACTATCTGGAATGGAGACTATGTGTTCAATATGGCAACCGGACTAACAAACTTTGGCGGCGAAAGCTACAAAGGCTTCGAGATCGTCTTGATGGGCAACGGCAATGACACCGTTACCGGCAATTCCGCTAATAACACAATCAAAGGAGGTGGCGGCGCTGACACACTGAACGGTGGTGCCGGTAACGATTTTATTGATGGTGAAGACGGCGATGACCTCATTATTGGTGGAGCAGGTCAAGATACGCTAACTGGTGGATTGGGCGCAGATACATTCGATTTCAACTCAGTGGTTGAAAGCTCAGTAGCAACGCCGGATACGGTGAGCGCTTTCATGTGGAGTGAAGGCGACAAAATTGATCTTTCAAGCATTGATGCAGATCTCACTGTGGGCGGAAATCAAGCATTTTTGCTTACTCAAATAACATTTGACAGTGGTGCGGAAACATTATTTGCGGATGTTACTGGTGGAGCAGATCTCTTAATAAACTTGACAGGTGTAGAAAGTGGATTTGTACCCAGCCTTGATGTAATTCTGTAAATAACAAAACAACTCCGTGGCAAGATCATTACGGAGAATCGCAAGTTAAACCCTACAAACTTAACCTTTGGCGCTTTATAAACCGCGCCAAAGGTCTGATAACACGTCAGCGCACGGAATCATACGCGCAAATATTCAGTCTTATCACCCAACCAGCGCGCGATATGCCGCTGCGCTAATTCCGCATAATTATTCAGCATTTCATCCGCCGTCGCTTGTGCCGCCAAAAGTAATTCGCCGTCTTGCTCCAAATCGGCAAAACGCAACATCGGTACCCCACTCTGACGTGCACCAAGAAATTCGCCGGGTCCTCTCAACTGTAAATCCTGGCGGGCAATTTCAAACCCATCCGTGTGTTCAAAAATGATTTTGAGGCGCTTGCGGGCAATTTCTGATAAAGGCTGTTGAAATAGTAGAATACAAATGCTGGCTTCCGATCCGCGCCCGACACGACCGCGCAATTGATGTAATTGCGACAATCCCATGCGCTCGGCATTTTCAATCACCATCAGCGATGCATTCGGCACATCCACGCCCACCTCAATGACTGTCGTGGCGACCAATAATTGAATTTCTCCTCGCTTAAATGATGCCATTACCGTTGTTTTTTCCTGCGTCGATAAGCGCCCATGCACCAAACCGACACTCAAATCCGGGAATTCCTTGTTCAAACTTTCATACGTTTCCATCGCCGTTTGCAACTGCAAAGTTTCTGATTCTTCAATTAATGGGCATACCCAATATACTTGTTTGCCCTGCTGGCAAGCATGCTGAATGCGCGCGATAATTTCGTCACGGCGATTGTCGGCAATTAATTTGGTCACGATCGGCGCCCTACCCGGAGGCATCTCATCAATGATCGACACATCCAGATCGGCAAAATAACTCATCGATAGCGTACGGGGAATTGGTGTGGCGCTCATCATTAATTGATGTGGCACCGTATTGGATAGCGCCCCTTTCATGCGCAATGCCAGACGTTGATGCACACCAAACCGGTGCTGCTCATCGACAATTGCCAATCCCAATTGATGAAATACTACCTGATCCTGAAACAAAGCATGCGTACCCACCGCAAGCTGCGCCGTACCCAGCGCGATAGCATCCAATGCCGCTTGCTTCTGTTTCTTCTTTTGGCTGCCGGATAACCAGACAACTTGTATCCCTAATGGATCGAACCAAGCCGATAATTTCTGGAAATGCTGCTCAGCAAGGATTTCGGTCGGTGCCATCAGTGCCGCCTGAAAACCATTCTCAATCGCTTGTAAGGCAGCCAATGCAGCCACGATTGTTTTGCCGCTGCCGACATCGCCTTGTAATAAGCGCTGCATAGGATGCGCAATGGCCAAATCACGGCTGATTTCTGCAGATACTTTGATTTGCGCTGTGGTCAGTTCAAACCCAAGCTGTTTCAGAAGCAATTTTTCCAGCTTATACTTTTGCGCGAGCACCGGAGCAGCATGGCTGCGCCGCTGCCGGTAGTGTAAGCGCATCGATAATTGCTGCGCCAGTAACTCATCAAACTTAATACGCCGCCATGCCGGATGTGTACGCACTTGCAAGGCCTCTACCGATACATCGGGAGACGGATTGTGCAGGCACATCACACTATCCTGCAAGCCTGATAGCCGATACTTTTGGATGATTCTCTCAGGTAAAGTCTCAGTCAAAGCTTGCGTCTTTTGTGCATCCTGCAGAGCTTGCCCGATCAACTTGCCTAAAATCTTTTGAGTCAGTCCCGCCGTGGTGGGATAAACCGGTGTCATCGATTCGGCCAGAGACTCGCTTTCACGAACGATGCGACATTTTGGATGCACCATTTCCGCACCGAAGAAACCCGTGCGAATCTCACCCAACAGCCGCACGCGCTTGCCCACTGCATAGGTTTTTATCTGACTGCCGTAGAAATTCAGAAACCGCATGACCAGGATGCCACTGCTGTCTTCAATCTGGCAAACCAATTGCCGCCTGGGTCGGATAACTACTTCGTTATGAATGATCACACCCTCGACCTGCACCACCTGCCCTGACGGCGCGTCATTGATTGGAAACAAATGCGTTTCATCTTCGTAACGAATCGGCAGGTGCAGAATCAAATCCAGTTCATTACGAATACCTAAACGGGATAATTTTTCCTGCATATTGGCACTAGCCATCATTGCGACATCAGGTCATGCGGAATCCGCCGATTGATTCAATATCTCGGGTTTAAAACCATTACCGCATCCATTTCCACCAACGCATCGCGTGGCAACGCTTTGACACCGACCGCTGCGCGTGCGGGATAAGGCTGAGTAAAATAACCAGCCATAATTTCATTCACTAATGCAAAATTATCCAAGTCCGTCAGAAATATATTTAATTTCACAATATCATTTAGGCTACCACCACTGGCCGTTGCCACTGCTTTCAGGTTTAAAAATACCTTATGAATTTGTGCATCAATTCCACTGACCATCTGCATGCTTACCGCGTCCAATCCAATCTGACCGGATAAATAAACCGTATCGCCGCCACTGACCCGAACTGCCTGTGAATAGGTACCGATTGCCTGAGGCGCATCTGCGGTTTGGATGATTTGCTTACTCATTTTTTCTCCTGATGAATTTATTGAATACTTTTTTGTTATAGTAGGTGCTACTGAAAAAAACCTTCAACGCTTTATTACGCTATGATGCAGTGAAGTTGGACACATTTCAACCGGTTGATACCTGTTTGTCCGCTTAGCATCCGCTCGGGCAAGCATTTTAATAAAACTTTTATTTGAATTTTTTACGCAATGCAAAAACTGATTATCCAGGGCGGCGTACCACTGCACGGCGAAATTACCATCTCGGGCGCAAAGAATGCTGCACTGCCTGTTTTGTGCGCCGCGCTTTTAACCCAAGAATCCTTAAAAATAAGCAATATCCCGGCTCTGCAAGACATTACCACGATGTTGTCATTGCTCAAACAGATGGGAACCAGCATCACGGCACATAATGCATCAGAAGTCGTGCTGTCAGCCGTTGAACTGACTAATCTTGTCGCTCCGTATGAGATGGTCAAAACCATGCGTGCTGCAATTTTGGTGCTTGGGCCGTTACTAGCGCGCGCCGGAGAAGCCAATATTTCATTGCCCGGCGGCTGTGCGATCGGTTTACGGCCGGTTGACCAGCATATCAAAGGCCTACAAGCTATGGGTGCGGAAATTAGCATTAAGCATGGATACATTCATGCCGTGGCGAAAAAATTGCATGGTGCACGCATTGTATTTGATATTGTCACCGTCACTGGAACAGAAAATTTAATGATGGCGGCAACCTTGGCGGATGGCACGACCATTCTTGAGAATGCGGCACGAGAACCGGAGATCGCTGATCTTGCCAATTGCTTGAATGCAATGGGCGCAAAAATTCAGGGCGCTGGCAGTGACATCATAACGATTGAAGGCGTGTCATTGCTCCATGGCGCAGAATATACTGTAATGCCTGATCGAATCGAAACCGGAACTTTTTTAGTTGCAACCACAGCGACTGGTGGCGAAATTCATTTAAAAAATACCTATTCCCACTTACTTGACGCAGTACTGGATAAACTAACTGAAGCTGGTGCCAACATTGATTCAGGTGAGAACTGGATTCATCTGAAAATGCACGCAAAACCCAAATCGGTTAATTTACGTACAGCCCCCTACCCGGCCTTTCCAACCGACATGCAGGCACAATTTATGTCCTTAAATTGCATCGCCCACGGAACAGCTATCATCACTGAAACTATCTTTGAGAACCGATTGATGCATGTACAGGAATTAAAACGCATGAATGCCAATATCGAGGTAGAAGGTAATGCTGCCATTGTCTATGGCATTTCCCAATTGGATGGTGCTCATGTTATGGCTACCGATTTACGGGCATCGGCCAGTCTGGTGATCGCTGGATTGATCGCAAAGGGTGAAACGGTGATTGATCGTATCTACCACTTGGATCGTGGCTATGAAAATATTGAAGGAAAATTATCAACGCTGGGTGCTCAAATCCGTCGCACGAGCTAGAAAAACCAAAAAGGCCTTTGCGGTTAGACAAAGGCCTTTTAATTAACAACGTTAACTCATTGATCGTAGCAACCAGTCATAATTTATTAAAATTTTTGCTGTTTATAGCTGACAACGATGGTAGCAATTTTCTTGTTTAGTCCCATTACCGGAGCGACCAGAATTTTTTTACCCTCCACATCGGATTTAACGGTTATCTTCTGAAGACTCAGAATCTCCTTCGGAAATAATTCCACGCCTTTTGTTTCTTCCAGCCGTTTATCCGTTGAAACCAGCAGTTGACCATCATCATCAATTAACACAACCCTTTCGGTATCTTTCATTTTGACGATTTCACTCAAATACTGATCAATTTGATCAATATTTTGACGAATCAACTCACCCCGCACCGCCCAGGACAGAACCTGGCCAAAGCGTTCTTCTTCCTTAGTATATTGTTGATCGGCATATTCACGGGCTTGCTGTGTAATCAACACGCGCTCACCCTCAAGTTTCTTGGCCATGTCAGATTCCACTTTACTCACAGCAATGGTTTTCCAAACAAAAATTACCACAATAACGCCGACGAGCATCACAGCATACTTAGCAGGAAACTGCATGGTAGGAATTTTAGCTAAGATCTCAAATTTGGTGCTTAACATTGAAGAAAAAGTATTAACTGCGGATTGTTCATTCTGGTTTTGCTTGTTCCGATCCGTCATGGATAACTCCTTGTGTATTTATGGGTAGTAGGGGAAAGCTCGAATTATCCACTAATCCTTAAGGAAGGAAAAGTGGCGTGTATCAATTAAATTTACTCGCGCCGCTGCGGTTAAGATTAAATCTGAAGTGATCATGATTTTTATGATTTTGTATTTATAAACTTGGCAGATAACATTCACTGTGCAAAAAAAATTGCACTACCGCAAAATGACCGGCTATGCATTTATGTTTTATAATCGATGCTTCTCACGGCAGGAAACAAGGGATTATAGCAACACAATGGATAATAACTCAGCATTAGAAAAAGAAAATAATAAAAAAAACTGGTCTGGACGGTTCAATGAGCCGGTCTCGTCACTTGTAGCACGCTATACCGCCTCTGTCGGTTTTGATCAGCGGCTGGCCGAATATGACATTCAAGGGTCACTGGCTCATGCACAAATGCTTGCAGAGCAAGGAATTATCCGTAATGAAGACTTGTTTGATATCCAGCAAGGCTTAAATCAAATTCGTGATGAAATCCGTAATCAGCAATTTACTTGGTTGCTGGAACTGGAGGATGTGCATTTAAATATTGAAAAACGATTGACCGCTCTAGTCGGTGATGCCGGCAAACGATTGCACACCGGCCGGTCACGTAATGATCAGGTTGCTACTGACATTCGATTATTCTTGCGCGCTGCAATTGATGAAATTATTGAGTTAATCAAAGCCATGCAGCGCGCTTTATTAAATCTGGCAGAACAGCATACTCATACCGTTATGCCAGGTTTTACGCACCTCCAAGTAGCGCAACCTGTTTCCTTTGGTCATCATCTGATGGCTTATTTTGAAATGTTGAAACGCGACATCGGACGATTAACTGATTGTAGAAAACGCGTGAATCAATTACCGCTTGGAGCAGCAGCGCTCGCGGGCACCAGCTATCCGATCAATCGTGAACGGGTTGCAGAAATACTGGGGTTTGATGGGATTTGCGAAAACTCATTGGATGCTGTTTCAGATCGGGATTTTGCCATTGAATTTACCGCCTGCGCAGCCTTGATCATGACCCACTTATCCCGCATGTCGGAAGAATTCATTTTGTGGATGAATCCATCATTCGGCTTTATCCAATTGGCAGACCGGTTTTGTACCGGTTCTTCGATCATGCCGCAAAAAAAGAACCCGGATGTACCCGAACTGGTACGCGGCAAAACCGGACGTATCAATGGCCACCTGGTTGCCCTGCTGACATTGATGAAAGCACAGCCACTCGCCTATAATAAGGATAATCAGGAAGACAAGGAACCGCTTTTTGATACCGTCGATACATTGACCGATACGCTACGGATCTATGCGGACATGCTCACCGGTGTTCGTGTTAACCAAGAAGCCATGCGCCGCTCAGCATTACGTGGCTATGCCACGGCCACTGATCTGGCCGATTACTTGGCTAAAAAAGGGATTCCTTTCCGCGATGCGCACGAGATTGTGGCAAAAGCAGTACAGTATGCGGAACAAAAAGGTTGCGATCTCGCTGATCTTGATCTGGATACATTACAAAAATTTTCGCCGCAGATTGATTCCGATATTTTCGCTGTCTTGACGCTGGAAGGCTCTATGCAAAGCCGCAAACACTCAGGCGGAACAGCACCCGAGCAAGTACAGAGAGCAATTAATCAGGCCAGACAGTGGTTATTCTGAATATGCGCTCCAGTTGCTCTTGAAGAGGCGAAAGCATGCATGCTTGGGATCAAATCGGCGCACAGATTTCCATAACCAATGGTAATCCCTTCAAGATAAACGACACACACCCAATCAGTGGTGGTTGTATTAATCAAACCTATTGTATTGGTGATGGCGCACAACGTTATTTTGTTAAATTGAATTCGCCCGGCAGTCTTGCTATGTTTGAGTCGGAAGCTGCCGGTTTAATGGAAATTTATCAGTCGCACACCCTACGTGCTCCGCTACCCATCTGCTTTGGTCATAATGATCACGCTGCTTGGCTGGTTCTGGAGTACCTGGATTTAAACGCTGGCACCCGTGGCAAAGCACCCGATCTAGGCATACAGCTTGCCGCCATGCACCGCACTGTTTCCAATCAATTTGGCTGGGTCCGTGATAATACAATTGGACAAACCCCACAAATAAATACCGCTTCTTTCGATTGGCTAAGCTTCTGGAAAATGCATCGCTTAGGCTATCAATTAGATCTGGCCAAAACCAATGGATTTAACGGAAAACTGCAAAAATTAGGGGAGCAATTATTAATCGATCTGGATGAGTTCTTTTCGGGTGTAACCCCATCCCCTTCACTTTTACATGGCGATCTCTGGAGTGGTAATTATGCCTATGATGAGACAGGGAATCCGGTACTGTTTGACCCTGCCGTATATTACGGTGATCGTGAAGCTGATATTGCCATGACTGAGCTTTTTGGCGGCTTTCCAGCCGATTTTTATTCTGCTTACCGATATGATTATCCGTTGGATTCCGGGTATAATATTCGCAAAGTTGTGTATAACCTCTATCATATTCTTAATCACTTGAACCTTTTTGGTAGTAGCTACCGTCACCAAGCTGAACAGATGATGGAGCGATTACTTGCTGAAATTCGTTAATAAATACTGGATAAAGTTGTCTGCTAAAAAATCATGCAAAAACTCTCCCACAGTTTTCCTGAATTATTCTAGTTACTATAACCATCCATGACCAAGTATGTCTTTGTGACCGGTGGCGTTGTTTCTTCTTTGGGTAAAGGTATTGCCGCCGCATCCCTAGCCGCATTGCTTGAAACACGTGGGCTTAAAGTGACGATGCTTAAATTAGATCCGTATATCAATGTCGATCCCGGCACGATGAGTCCTTTTCAGCATGGCGAAGTGTTTGTCACGGAAGATGGTGCTGAGACGGATCTCGACTTGGGTCATTATGAACGGTTTATCAGCACCCGCATGACCCGGCATAATAACTTCACGACAGGGCAAATCTACGAAAGTGTTATTCGCAAAGAACGGCGCGGCGATTATCTCGGCGGCACGGTACAAGTAATCCCTCATATCACGGATGAGATAAAACGCTATATCCAAGCAGGCGTTGGTGACGCACAAGTTGCGATTATCGAAATCGGCGGTACAGTTGGTGATATTGAATCGCTCCCTTTTCTGGAAGCGATCCGGCAAATGGCCGTGCAGAACCCGCGCACTGATACTTGTTTCATCCATCTCACGTTATTACCTTATATTGGCTCAGCCGGTGAGCTAAAAACCAAACCCACTCAGCATTCTGTCAAAGAATTGCGGGAAATTGGAATCCAACCGGATGTTTTACTGTGCCGTTCAGATCGTGAAGTACCCATGGAAGAGCGTCGCAAAATAGCATTATTCACCAATGTACGGGAAGAAGCAGTGATTTCCGCAATTGATGTTGACAGTATTTACAAAATCCCGGGCTTGCTACACGAGCAAATGCTCGATGAAATCATCTGTCATAAGTTAAATATCCTGGCCAAACCGGCCGACTTAAGTGTTTGGAAGAAATTAGTTTATGCACTGGAACATCCGAAGTGCACTGTCACCATTGCATTAGTCGGCAAATACGTAGACTTAACAGAATCGTATAAATCTTTGTCCGAAGCCTTGATCCACGCGGGCATTCATACTAACAGCCGGATTATTATCAACTACATAGATTCCGAGACTATCGAAAAGGAAGGGACGGGCAGTCTAATCAATATGGATGCGATCCTGGTTCCCGGCGGTTTTGGCAAACGTGGCGTGGAAGGCAAAATCATGGCCATCAACTTTGCCCGCACCAACCGTATTCCATATCTGGGTATTTGTCTGGGCATGCAACTGGCCGTCGTTGAATATGCGCGTAACAAGACCGGGATGAAAGGCGCGCACAGTACTGAATTTAATCCGGACACCCCGTACCCGGTCATCGGATTGATTACGGAATGGCGTACCCGGGATGGGCAAATTGAAACAAGAAATGAAAATTCTGACATTGGCGGCAGTATGCGCTTAGGGGGTCAGGAATGTATTCTGAAAAAGAACTCGTTAGCTTGGAAAACGTATGGTGCGGATAAAATTACTGAGCGTCACCGTCACCGCTATGAAGTTAATAACCTCTATATCCCAAAATTAGAAAAAGCAGGGCTTTGCATCGGTGGCTTATCCAAAGAAGAAAGCCTGTGTGAAATGATAGAACTTCCGGAAACAGAGCATCCATGGTTTCTTGGCTGTCAATTTCATCCGGAATTTACTTCCACACCACGACAGGGCCATCCACTGTTTAAATCCTATATTCAAGCGGCCATCAGCTTTCACAACAGCCGCCAGCGTACGGGAGATGAGAAAATACACGCAGTACTGAACAAGTAACAATATGCCAACAGAAATTATACTAATTAAATAACAGGGAAAATGTAGCATGAGTGCAATCGTAGATGTTATCGCCCGCGAGATTCTTGATTCTCGTGGCAATCCAACCATTGAAGCAGATGTACTGCTGGAATCAGGCGTATTAGGCCGCGCCTCTGTTCCTTCCGGAGCATCTGTTGGAACCCGGGAAGCCGTTGAGCTGAGAGATGGGGATGCGAAACGATACTCAGGTAAAGGTGTGCTCACAGCGGTCGAAAACGTTAACACTGAGATTTCTGAAACATTAATGGGGCTGGATGCTGTCGACCAAAGCTTCATTGACCAAGCACTGATCAACCTGGATGGTACTGAAAATAAATCCAGGCTCGGCGCCAATGCAATTCTTGCGGTATCTCTCGCAGTTGCCAAAGCCGCTGCCGAAGAATCCGGCTTGCCGTTGTATCGTTATCTGGGCGGCGCCGGTTTAATGTCCATGCCCGTTCCTTTAATGAACCTGATTAATGGCGGCGCACATGCCAACAACAATATCAACATGCAGGAATTTATGATTGTCCCGCTGGGTATTTCAAACTTCCATGATGCCATTCGTTGCGGGGCAGAGGTTTTTAGCGCGCTGAAGAAGCTCATCAACGAAAAAAACATGCCTACAACCGTTGGCGACGAAGGTGGATTTGCACCCAACCTGGAAAATAATGAGGCAGCCCTGCAATTAATCGTACAAGCCATTGATCTAGCAGGGTATCAGGTTGGAAAAGAAGTCGCAATTGGCCTTGACTGCGCCAGTTCAGAATTCTTTCAAGACGGCAAATACCACCTGGCATCGGATGGCCTGCATCTGACTTCCGCGCAATTTGCTGATTACCTCGCATCATGGGTAGATAAATACCCGATTATCAGTATCGAAGATGGCATGAGTGAACATGATTGGGACGGATGGGAAATACTGACTAACAAACTGGGTAAATCGATTCAATTAGTCGGTGATGATATATTCGTTACCAATGCTAAAATTCTGCAAGAGGGCATCAAACGGGGTATTGCCAACTCCATCTTAATCAAGGTTAATCAGATTGGCACACTGACCGAAACACTCTCAGCCATTGAAATGGCAAAATGCGCTGGTTACACCGCGGTCATTTCACATCGTTCCGGAGAAACCGAGGATACCACCATCGCTGATATCGCTGTTGCAACCAATGCATTACAAATAAAAACCGGCTCACTATCCCGTTCTGACCGTCTCGCCAAATACAATCAGTTATTGCGAATTGAAGAAGACCTGGGGGATTCAGCAAACTATGCTGGCCGGAGAGCATTTTATCAACTCAAATAATGAAGCTTTTGAGTTTTATACTGCTGCTACTGATTGCTGCAATGCAATACCCATTATGGTACGGCAAAGCGAGCTGGCTTAAAGTCTGGCAGGTCGATCAAGATGTTGTTGTGGCACGTGATAATAATTTAATACTGCAGAATCGCAACAACAAGCTTGAGGCCGAAGTAAATGACCTAAAGCAAGGCCTTGAAGCTATTGAAGAACGTGCCCGTAGCGACCTAGGCATGATCAAGGAAGGCGAAATACTTTTTCAGATTGTCAGAAATACACCATCCAAACTTTCTCAATAATCCCGTACAATGAAGTGGTTACCTGTAACTGTAGCTCTACCATTATTAGTTAATCAAGCTCAGGCAGCCTGATGAATTGCTTTATATTGATAATAAACCTCATTGGGAGTTTGGTTGTCAAGACCTTGATGAGAAAGCTCCTGATTGTACCAGTCAAACCACTGAGTCAAACTTTTCCTTACCTCCTTTAAGTCACTAAATGCCCTGTTATCCCCGCCCGTTCTTTTAATGGCTTGGAAGCTTCAGGCCACCTGCTATCTGAAGGATTGAATTGACCATTGCACCCAAATCACGGCAATTAGTCATTGAGTACCTGCAAACACAAAGCCCCGAGAAACGCACCAGGATAACCAATCGCACCGGCTGGCATGGTGTTGATGATGAACCTATAGTGTTTGTGTTACCCGATGGCTCCATTGGTCAATCGGATGATGACTGGCTCTATTCAGTGATAGTAAACCGGATTCCAGTTTATTCCGACAGCGTGGCACGCTGAAGCAGTGGTGTGAAGCCAGGTTTACTGATATTGAACGAACTGTGGTTGATGATAACCATACGCCGCGCACGATGAATAATTCCAATTCTCGATAGAAGCAGTAATAATATAGTCTTTACCTTTGGTAGAGGCCATCATGGCACGGAAGGCAAGTGGGGCGGAGCAACTTGGTATAGCAATGGAACGGTTAAAGAAGGCCAAGACTGAGGCAGAACTCCGAGCTGCGCAAGCGACAATGCTGCCATTGGTGCTAGGTTTAAGTCTGGAGCAGACGGCGCTT